>CAYNMM010000116.1:0-33977 GCA_964398355.1 uncultured bacterium | reverse complement strand
TACAATGACTTTAAAAAGGAGATTATCTCTTTACACGATAATTCTTACTGTTGCTTTTGAGTTTTTCACAAATACTCTAATCTGGGCATACGTAAATTATCAATACTATTTTTGGCTTGTAAGAGCATCTATAATTTCGTTTACCTTTCTGGCTGATTCTATCCACGAGAAAAATTTTGCACGTTCCTGACCTTTCATAGAAAGCTCCCCCCATAGATTTCGGTTTCTGAGGACCTTCTGAATTCCATTTCTTATGTCCTCAATGTTAAAGGGGTTCACATATAGGGCTGCTTCCCCACAAACCTCTCTGTGTGGGGGAATGTCGGACACTACAACAGGACAACCACATTTCATGGCTTCAAGAGGAGGGATCCCAAAGCCCTCATACAGAGATGGATAAACAAAAAGGGATGCCCTGATGTAGAGCTCCGACAACTCTTTATTCCTTACATGTCCCAGAAATTCGATTCTCTCGGAATTTTCTGGTGCATCAATGGATTTAAAGACGGAAGACTTTGCTCCAGCAATAATTAATTTGTATTCCTTCAATTCGAGTTTTTTGAAAGCTTCTATAAGTTTTGACAGATTTTTCCTGGGGTCCAGTGAAGATACGGTCAGGATAAATTTTTCTCTTTCAGAATTCACATTATTGCAAGCAATTTCCGTTGAAACGGCATTGTAAATAACCTCGATTTTCTCCGATTTTATCCCGAAAAGTTTTATGATTTCGCCCTTGGAGAAATTGCTGACAGTAAAAATTTTCCGCGATTTTCCAGCTATTCTGGGAAGCACGAACCGGTAATATTTTTGAAATTTCCATGAAAAAGCCTGTGGATACCGGAAAACAGCAAGATCGTGGATAGTGACAACCATATTTTCATAATTTAATGGAGCAGTGTTAGCGAGGTTGAGAAGCAACGGATTGTCATGCTTTTTTAAAAATATGGGAAGCTCAAACTGTTCCCATAAATGCCCCTTGAGCCATCCGTAAGTCTGCACGTTTAAATCTCTTGCCACCTGTTTATTGATGATATTTTTGGGAGAAACAAGTATAATGTCATCTCTGAGATTCACAAGTTTTTTTGTGATTTCAAGAGCAAAACGCTGAACTCCAGTCAATTTTTGCGTTAGGAATCTTGCATTAACAACTATCATGTTTTTAACCCTAATCGGAAGTAAAAGTGAAGAAACCAGAAAATATATGGGAGTGGGAATCCCTCAAAAAAAGTTCTATACATTCCCTCAACAAAAAGGACACCGAGGGTGAGAACTACCACTACATCCTGCCACCCAAAGTCATAATCTTTTATGTTTTCTATAAATTTCGAAACCGGCCACAGAAGAGCATTCAAAAATATAGCAAGCCCTACAAAACCAAAATTTATGAGCATATAGAGAAAGATATTGTCAACCGGATTATAAAATTTACTTCCAACCTGTCTCTGAGCAGTTCCAATTGCTCCAGCACCGTAGCCAAATAAAAACGTCAGAGGATTTTTGAAAAATGGATACTGCACAATGGCGTCATACCAGGTAACTAATCTTGCAAAAGTGGATTCCGTAGAAAATAAAAAGAAAAGTTTTCCACCGTGTCTACCAAGTCCAAAAATTGCGATGAACATGACAAAGATTGGCAAAGCTATTGTTATTACAAAAAGTAGAAGTTTTAATTGGGTTGATGAGTTACGAAAGTATTTCAATATCAAAAGAGCTAAAATTCCATACAGAGCGACAAGCATTGATGTCCTGCTTGTAGAGATATAAATTCCAACAAATCCCAGTATCATCAAAATAAGAAAAATAGTTTTTGAGGAAAAATTTCTCGTTTTCGACATAAAAGCAAAACTGAAGATCACCACATACGCACTGAAGTCCCCAAAAGCAAATGGGCTTCTAAATGTTCCTATAGCACGTGGAGTTGTAGAAATGTAAGATAGCTTAATGAAAGATAATTTTCCAAGCACCACAGGAGCTACTGTTTTAAAAATTAAAAAATGGGTCACATACTGGATGTATCCAAAGATTATTATCGGTGTTGCAAGAATCAACATGAGAAATAAGAATCTGTAAATTGTTTCATCATCTAATCTTTGCTTCATAAGGTTGAAAGCGAAGATGTAGAAGATTACGGGTAGAAAGAATATTTTGATACCCCAAATAGTTTGAAGAACTCCGTGATCAATTATCCCAATTGGAATTGAGTAAGCGAACATGGTTAGAAATAGCATATCCCAGACAGAAATATAAAACTTCTGGAGGGCAAACCCGATAAGCGAGAGAGTGAGACCGAGGGTGAATAGGATTGTCAGGTCTTTCCAGGCATTTATGAAATATACTCCAAGATAGTCTGCTATAAATCGCACAATCCCATCGAAAAGGAAAATCAAAAGGATTACAGCTATGAACGATTTTACTTTTATCCTTATTTCCCTTTTTTGGTAATACATGGAAGTTTAAATTTTATGCTATTTCATTAAACTTTTGGAGATTTTGTCCGCAACCCTTGTAGGTTCAGGCAAGCGAAAGCCTTTGGAAAGTTTTAGAACCCATTTTATAGAATCCGAGACTGTAATAAAGTTGCCAGGAGATACAAACACAGGCTTTACTCTGTCTCTCGTTCTGACTACCGCTCCAATTATCTCGTGATGGTCACCGAAAAGATATACATACTTACCTTTTTCGTAGGAAAGTTGGTTGGAAAAGCTTCCAAACAATCTTGATTTTGCAACCCCGATAGTTGGCTTGCCGGTTACAATGCCAAAGTGGGAAGCAATACCGAGTCCCCGTGGATGAGCAATACCTTGGCCATCTATCAGGATTAAATCTGGTTTATATTTAAGATTCCTGTATGCCTGCAGCAGTGCAGGTAACTCTCTAAATGACAGGAAAGTTGGAATGTAAGGGAAATGGGTTTTTACCCACGTATATGAAATTTCGACGATGGACAAACCAGGAAACTTCAGATTTACACAGATACCGAGTGTTTTGCCAGCTGGAAATGAGGCATCGCAACCTGCAACAATTTTTACATCACTTTTAAACTCTTCAATCTTAATCCTGCTTTTTAATTCTTCCTGTAATTTAATAAGCTTATCAAGAAGCATTCTGAAATTTTCCTCTCGATCAACCGATATTTCAAAATTTCAAAAAGTGTGCTCGATAATTAAAAGAATAAAGCTTAATAAAATTATTTAATACTCCAGTCAATTTTTTACATTCGAAAGATGACAATAAACTAAACCTCTGACGGCTTTTTGAACTATCGAGGTATTTGTATTGAAGCAATTACTTTAGTTGAAATTGATTCAATTACTAATTTATAATAACATCAAATTGTAGGAGGTGCGTGATGAAATATGTTATATCTCTAATAATCGCTACTGCTCTGTATTCTCAGAGCAGTTATACAATTCAGTGGGCAGATACAATAAATCTGAGTAGCTGGGATGTTGGAACGGGTATTGTTGTCTCAAGTAGTGGGTATATTTACTCAACAGGGTATAAATGGAATGGCTCTAATTTCGATGGTATTGTGGTAAAGTATAGTGAAGACGGAAGTGTAATGCGTATAGACACACTTGATCTCGGAACTTTTGAAGAACCATCTGATATAACACTTGATAATTCAGGTAATGTGTATGTTACGGGCTTTGTAACGAGTGGTGCCTTATACAACTATGGTGTCGTTAAATTCAATAGCTCTGGTGAAATCGAGTGGATTGATACAATCCCAAATGGTACGGATCCCTGGGCGCATTCTTACATAACTTATGATGGATATGGGCATTTGTATGTAACAGGAAATATTGTTGCCCCCGACTTGAATATTTTTCTCGTGAAGATGGATACTTCTGGGGATATTTTGTGGACAAGAATTCTCGATTTTGGTCACGATGATGATGCAATGGGAGTTGCCTATGACTCTGTATTTCACTATGTTTATGTCGCCGGAAAGTGTAATAATGGCACGGACGACGATCTATTTCTCGCAAAGCTCGCGACGACCGGAGATACTGTTTGGACAAAGAGGATAGATTTTGGAGATATGGATCAGTTCTGGGGGGTTGCATTAGACAGGTACGGTTACGTTTACGCCACCGGGTCTGTGAAAAGAAACTCCCTTGATATAGTGGTGATGAAGTTTGATCCTACAAATGGAGATATGATCTGGGAAACATTTTTTGATCGAGGGTATGATGATTATGCACGTGCAATAACTGTGGATGACAGTGGAAATATCTATGTGGCGGGAGGATCCCACAATCCAGCAAATACGGACGTAATCGTTTTGAAATTTGATCAAAATCAAAACCTGGTTTGGGCAGACACACTGGATCTGGGAAACAATGAATCAGCTGGGGCTATCGATTTAAATCAGAATGGCGATATTTTCATCACAGGGACATGTTATATATCAAACAGGGATATTCTTACAGTTAAATACCAGAAGCAGCAAACAGAGGTTGATGAAAATGGAATATTCGATGAGGTTCCACATCTAACGGTTTCTTCGGTAAATTACAAGATGTTAAAAATTGCATATAATGTTGACCACTTAACAAAATTTAAACTCATAAATTCGCAGGGTAGATCAGTTTATGCTCGAGATGTTTCAGGTTCTGGTTCATTAAGTTTCAAAAATTTGAATGCCGGGGTGTATTGGGCTGTTCTCGAAACGGCAGGTAAATTAGAAATCAAAAAGATAGTGTTTGTTAAATAAGTCTCTCATCTAACAAAGCAAAAAATATTTATTTGTAGATTGCAAAAATGGTGTATTGTAGAGAAAATTCAGTTATGAGTAATTGGTTTTTGAAATAACAAAGCGTTATAATTAAGTAACATAAGTAGTTAAGGGGTGTAAGAAGTTGATATATCTTCCGGATGAGTTTCCTGAGGATGAATCTATATATGAGAAAAAATATGCGGCAATTGACCTTGAGACCACGGGACTATCCTTTAGAAATGACCGCATAGTAGAGATTGGTATAGTTGTATGGAAAAAAGGGGAGAAAATTAAAGAGTTTGCCACTCTTATCAATCCTGAGCATCCTATATCGAAAAATTCATACAGAATTCATGGAATAGATGAAAGCATGGTAAAGGGGTCTCCTACCTTTAAGGAAATTGCGGGGGAAGTGTATTCTATTTTAAGCGATACTATAATGCTTGGATATAACATTTTTGCTGCGGATTTATCTTTTCTAAATAAGGAATTGAGGGATGCTGGTCAGAAACCGATTTTCAATCCGATAATTGATACGTATCTTGTGTCCAGGAAGTGTTTTCCAAATTTGAAAAGTAGATCCCTTCGCTCAGTTGCGGAAAGTGTTGGTATAAAAGTGACAGCTACACATCGTGCTCTTGAAGACGCACGTCTCACAATGAAGATATGGCTAAAAATGCTCGAGAAATTCCGGGCACTTGGGATCAGAACTTTTAGAGATTTAAAGGAACTTGGATACCTGAATGGAAGAATTAAAAGGAAGGCAAGGGAAATACTGGAGATAGCAAAGGAAACTGGTTTTGTGAGGATCGTTTACCAATCACCTTATAGTGGAAGAACTGAAAGGGTGATAGAACCCATTTCAATTAGAGGAAATAAAATCGATGCTTACTGTTACTTACGGGAGGATTTCAGAACCTTTGAACTCTCAAGAATTGTTGAAATAAAAGGAGTGGGGTAGAAATATCCGCTTTCAATTTTTAGGTTGATGTTACCTACATCAGAAGAACATTTTCACAGTGTTCCAACCCTTGACAACCTTGAGGAGTGGGAAAAGAATTATGCGGATAATTAACCAAGTGTATGGGATATGTTATGAAAAGTATTTCAAAGATTGTTAAAGTTGCAGAAGAGGAGAGAAAGAGCTTTTTTGAGGTGGCGATTGAGCAGAATATAGAGATCACTTCACAATCACGAGGTGAAATTCTCCAGTTTTTCTCAAAAATATGGTCATCTATGAAGGAATCCTTATCAAGAGCATTATCACCCGAATTTAAAAGTAGTGCGTTGCTTGTTAAAGGTGCTGGAAAGAAATATTTGAAATCAGACAGGTCGTTTCTTTCCCGTATTGTCAAAAAAGCAGTGGGATATGCAATGGCTGTGGGGGAGGCTAACGCATCCATGTGCAGAATTGTGGCGTTTCCTACCGGTGGAGCATCGGGGGCTATCCCGGGAACGCTGATAGCCTATCAGGAGGAGACAGGAAGAGAAGACGAAGATATGATTGAAGGTTTAATTGTTGCGGCGAGTGTGGGGGCAATAATTGGAAACAGAGCGACATTATCAGGTGCGGAGGGGGGATGTCAGGCGGAGTGTGGGGCGGCGGCCGCCATGGCGGCCGCCGCCCTCGTTCATCTCGAAAATGGTTCTCCTAAAATGATTGATCATGCTGTAGCTATTGCTCTCAAAAATGTCATGGGTTTGATATGTGATCCTGTTGCTGGACTCGTTGAAGTTCCATGTATAAAGAGGAATGCAATGGCCGCCAGTCTGGCCTTTCTTTCAGCTGATCTTGCACTTGCCGGCATCGAGAGCGTGATTCCAGCAGATGAAGTCATCGACGCCCTGGGAAGGGTCGGGAGAAGATTGCCCATGGAATTTAGGGAAACAGCTCTGGGGGGAGTAGCTGCGACTCCGACCGCCAGGAAAATTGCAGAAAGACTTCAAGAAGAAAAGGAGAATTTTCTCAAACAGTCGGATTAGAAAACTTTGGCATAATTTAAGCGGTAAACATTCCCCTTTGATTCCCCCTTCTGAAGAAGGGGAAATTTTGTTTTTTTGAGCGGTTGCTATCCCCTTGCATCTCCTCTCACTTGTGAGAGGGGAAGTTCCTTCCTCCCCCGCAATGCGGGTGCGAAGTAGGATTGAGGCTACCGCTTAAATAAGTATTCGAGTCTTTTATCTCCAGTTTGACACCTCGAATTTTGTAAGTCACTTGTATCAACGGTTTTAAGAAGAAATCGGAAGATGCCGTCAAACTTGAGTTTATATCAATTTCTGAGGAATGCTATAAATTTTAATCACCCGGCATATTACCCGTTGTACTTCGTCGACTGAATCAATCCTTACTAAGGGGAATAGTGGTTTTGAAGAAAGTTTGAGCTTCTTTAATATCTCTGTGAATCGCGATTTTGAGCTCTTCGATACTCTCGAATTTTCTTTCAGGTCTAAGAAATTTGAGGAAGTTGACTTTCAGATAATCTCCATAAATTTCCCTGTCGAAGTCAAAAATGTGGACCTCAGTGATAGTTTTCTTTCCATCTACAGTAGGTCTTGTTCCTACGCTTGCCACCCCATTGAGAAGCTTGCCCTTATATTCTACGTTCACGATATATACACCATTTAGTGGCAGGAGTTTATAAGGATGTACTTTTAGATTTGCTGTTTTTACTCCCAATTTCCGGCCGAATTTTTGCCCCTCTACAACCATTCCATAGACTGAATAAGGTCTTCCGAGCATTTTATTGGCGGATTCAACTTTGCCCTTACGGATTAATTCTCTGATTTTTGAAGAAGATACAATTTCACCTTCAATGAAAATTGGAGGAAATACAGTGAGAACAAAATTCCATTTCCTGATGGTTTCTGCCAGATAAACCGGTGAACCTTCTCTATTTTTCCCAAAATGGTGATTGAAACCAAGGACGAGTCTGCGTGTATGTAATTTTTTAATTAAGAAATTTCTGACAAAATCTTCACTCGATGTATTCAATAACTCCGGTGTAGGGTCGAGAAAGATAACATAATCCAGATGGTAATTTTTTAAGATGTCAATTTTTTCCTCAATTGGGGAGAGAAGGAACGGCTCACGTTCCTGGCCAAGAGCGATCCTTGGATGGGTTTCAAATGTTAGAAGGATTGAATTGTAGTTTCTCCACGAAGCACACTTTAACACTTCGTCGATCAGTGCTTGGTGGCCGAGATGGATTCCGTCAAATCCTCCGACAGTGACTACACTTCCTCTCGAATTGATCTCAAATTCGTTTCCTGTGATGATTTTCATCTCAATCTGGCAATACCCTCTTCGGGTAAATCCCATCCCATTTCAGTAACCCAATTCCGAGGAATTTTCCAGAAGGGGCGTAAACTTTAACGTGTTGAAAAGTTCTTGGGTTACCAATTCTTTTCAAAATTCCATTTAATCCAACAGCATTACCATTTTTGAAATGCCAGGTTGCTTTCTCATTTATAACGATTGCAGGGAGATGTCTCAATCCTTCATCTATTGGAATGATGTCTTCAGGCTTTATCTTATCAGGAGAAAGTGCTTCTTGGATAGAGAACGGACCAATTTTCGTCCTTCTAAGCTCTTCAACTATCCCGTATGTGCCGAGTTTCTCGCCAATATCTCTCGCGAGAGCCCTTATGTATGTTCCTTTAGAACATACCACCTTAAGTTCGATTCTGTGGTCATCAATATTTAAAATTTCAAGATTGTAGATAATCACTCTTTTAGGCTTTGGGGTTACATAAATTCCTTCCCTTGCAAGCTCGTAAAGTCTTTGTCCCTTGACTCTTATTGCAGAATAGGATGGGGGAATTTGTTCTATTTCCCCAAGGAAATTTCTAAGTACGTTTTTTAACGACTCTTCATTGAAGTGTGGTACCGGTTTTTCGTCGATAATTTCGCCAGTGATATCAAGTGTATCTGTAAGAGTCCCGAGTTTAATAGTGGCGATATATTCTTTGTCAAGGTCCATAATATAGGGGATGAATCTTGTTGCTTTTCCGATACCGAGAATGAGGAGTCCAGTGGCATGGGGGTCAAGATTTCCAGCATGACCGATCTTTCTGACCCCAACTTTTTTCCGTGCAATCTTGACTACATCAAAAGAGGTTATACCCTTTGGTTTATCAATGAGTAAGAATCCGTTCATAGTAAATCCGTTGTCAGAATATCGAGATACTCGAAAGTCAGATCTGGAGTAAATTTCATACGGACTTTCTTGGCAACGACTGTTCTTAAGTAACCCTTAGCGTGTTCAAGACCTTCTCTGGCCTCATCTCTATCACCAAGGGTTCTGTAATAAACTTTTGCATGTTTCAGATCGTCAGACGTAACCACCCTGACAATGGTTACATATTTTAAACGAGGATCTCTTGCATCGAATTCAATGGCTTCAGCAATAACTCTTTGGATTTCATTACTTACTCTCTGTGCTCTTTTAAAAGGTCTCATTCTAATCACCACCCTGATTGTTTTTTTGATGGGCTAATGAGGCAAAAAGAGATCAAACAGGCTCTTTTTAAATTTTACATCAGGCAAGTTTTTAATCCATATCTTAAAGTCATAATCCCAGGAGCCATCTGCCCTTGCCCACCAGCTTAAGCTCATTGCCCAGCAGTGCAAATCCCTCTGTAATTCAAGAGATTGCTCGTAAATTTTAAACTTTGTCGGATCAATATTCAAAGAATACTTGCCTATCCAGTTTTTTGTAAGATTACCAGAGATTGTCATATCCATCCTGCTGCTGGATGGCAATCCACTCTGTCTGTAGTACGTGTATACAAGATTAATCTGGTATTTCCTTAGATCAGAAGAATCCCCTTCCCAGTATATTTTGAATTCCTTGTTTGCCCTGACATTGTAGCTTCGGTAAGTAATTTCTCCCTTATAAGGATCATAAGAGTACGATCCGCTTATTTTAATAGGCAGAGAAGGCAAGAGTGAAAAGGTAATACCTATATTACTAAATTTTTTGTCAGTTTTTAATAGATCATAGGAGACGGAGGTACCGGTTGATAAGAGGGTGAACACTTTATCAGATTTTAATTTTGCATCCCAATCGTTTTTGATCGAAATTGTACCAGATTTTCTGGGGGGGATTGGCCCATAACCATTTACAGGAGATATATGCCCCTGATCAACTTCCGGTGTGTATGAGAAACCAAAAGAAGGCCTAAATGTGTGTCTGAATCTTTTTATTGGTCCAATACCAAATTTTGAGTATCCATAAATTGTAGTTGAGACGGAAACATTTGTGCTGTAAATTCCCCGGAAAAGATTCGGGTTACCAGCTGTATCATGGTCGAAAATTGTAGCTTCAAGGTTGAGATTTGGACTGATATTGATATATTTCAAAATGCTAAATGGGTAGCTTAAATTTAACCTCGTATCTGCTGCACTTCGTGTTGTTAGACTGTCTTCCACTCCCTGGATGTATCTGATAAACCTGAAATTACCGGATCCAGAAAGGTTCCCTACTGATCTATTAAAAAGTGTAAATGTTATATCCGGAATAGTGGTGTTTATTGCCCTAGTATCAAGATTTCTGGTATCTCTGAGCAGGATGTTCATACTTGCAAATTTCCATCTTCTTGAAATAGAAAGGTAGGAGATCATCTCACGTTTAAGCCACTCCGTTGGATTTTCCGAGTATTCCTCTATGTATGTCCTATCCGAAACAAAGTTGAGGACAGCTCTCGCTTTTAAGCTATAAGGCAGATTCTGAATATGATTGCCACGTAGACTCCATCGCCTTTTCATTGGCAAGAATTCCTGTGCCACTGTAAGATTTATATTTCCATCAAACCTTTTGTATTTTTTGTAAACAAAATCAATTCCAGCCTGCACCCCTTTCTTCTCAGTTAAGTTCAAGGTAAAAGTTAAGTCGGCGTAATTGCTTAATACCCAGTAGTAAGAAATATTTTTGAAATATTTTCCAAGAATTGAGTTATAGCCAAAATGTGGGGTGAGGAAGCCGGATTTTCTCCCTTTTTTAACAGGGAAAAACCAGAAAGGTATGTAAAATACTGGTAGATCATGGATGTAGAGTACAAGAGGACGGACTATGGCCATGTCTCCTCTGATAACTTTCATCTCTTTTGAGTAAAAAAAGTAGTGAGGAGGTTCAAGATTACAGGTTGTGAATCTTCCCTTCTCAATATGTAGTATACTGTCTGTTACTTTGTACATTTTTTCTCCCGAAAGAAATCCCTTTTCTACGTGTGTCTTTCCGTTGAAAGAAACCCCTTGCTTCGTGTTTAGGTTGTAAAACAGTGAATCTCCGCTGAGTGTGTCTCTATCAATGACAAGCACAACATTTCTATAAGCATATAACAGTTTTGAACTTACTCTATAAACTATTGAATCAGCCTTTAAAGTGGTATTTCCCCTTTTAACAATAGCAGAGTCAATAAGGATTACTTTATTGCTCTCAGGGTAATAGAGGAGGTTCTCTGCCTGAAAGTACGTCGTCGAGAAGAGGAAGCTTAGAAGGAGGACAAAATGCATGATCTTATTTTAACATGTAAAAGATGAAGGGTAAAATCTGAATTTTTATTTTAATCGATTAAGTTGGATAAATTTTCCCTATAAGTTACTTTTGAGCGAAACACATTATCGACGACGTTTAGAAAAATAGTACTTTATCTAAACTAATTAAGACTAATCAAGAAATTAAGAAATGATTTAAAGAACCTCCTGCAATTTTTCAGAACGGTTGTCAATTTGTGAGAGAAAAGATATATGGGGTAAGGATTGGCCTTTTAATGAAATTTCTAACAATAATATTTCTAACAATAATTTTATATTTGGTGGAATGGATCGATTGGAGTGATTATGGGGTTTATTTGCGCTCAAGGAAAAGCAATAGCACAATATTTGTTTAACATTTGAGATTAACTTCTCCAAAAACTTTTCATGAACTACCTGAAACTTTATAATAAATACCACTCGCAAGAGGTTGACTTTGTAGGTTTGTTGGCGTAATATAAGTTTCCCAATTTTATGGAGGAGAATTATACGATGAAGACTTTTTTGCCGAAGCCTGATCAAATTGAGAGGAGATGGCTGATTGTAGATGCTACTGATCAGAGTTTGGGGCGTCTTGCTTCGAAAGTAGCTTTATTGTTGCAGGGAAAGAGGAAGAGTATATATACGCCCCATATAGACACTGGAGATTTTGTAATAGTTGTAAATGCGGATAAAGTTAAATTAACTGGTAAGAAGTGGGATCAGAAAATATACTACAGGCATTCCTTTTATCCTGGGGGGTTGAAGGCGAGGACAGCTCGAGAGATTTTTCAGAAGAATCCGGCAGCACTTGTGAGATTAGCGGTTCGTAGGATGTTACCCAAAAATAAATTAGGAAGGAGAATGTTGAAAAGGCTGAAGGTATATGCCGGTCCTGAGCATCCGCATCAGGCCCAAAAGCCAGAGGTCTTTGATATAAACAGTTTTAATTAGGAGGTAATTGATGGAGGGACCAAAAATAATTTTTGCTACAGGATCCCGTAAGAGAGCGATAGCCCGTATAAGGCTCAAAGAAGGGGCAAAGCCTATAATTGTTGTTAATGGGAAAGATGTGAAAACTTATTTTGGTCGGGAAGACCTGATTATTCATGCACTTGAACCTTTGAAAGTAACCGGTCATGAGGGTAAATTTGCTGTGATTGCAAAAATAGAAGGTGGCGGTTTATCCGGTCAGGCCGGAGCTCTAAGACATGCGATCGCCAAGGCCCTGTTTCAGTATGATGAGACTTTGAAACCTGTACTCAAAAAGTATGGTATGCTTTCCAGGGATCCAAGAGAAAAGGAGAGAATGAAATATGGAAAGAGCAAGAGAAGAAAATCTCCACAATACTCCAAACGTTGATGCTTCTCAGGAAGAGGAGAAGAAAGCGACTGCTGAGACTCCTGAGCCAGAAGTAAAAGCTGAAGTTAAAGATGAAGCTGTTGAACCACGTCAGGAGGTAGCGTCTCCATCTATAAATGTTGATATTAAAGCACTTCTTGAAGCTGGAGTACACTTTGGGCACAAACGCAGAAGATGGAACCCAAAGATGAGGCAATATATATTCACCGAGAGGCAAGGCATTCACATCATTGATCTTCGAAAAACTCTTGAGATGCTTGAGAAAGCTTATAATAAGGTTAGGGAAGTCGCCGCAAACGATGGGAAGATACTATTTGTGTGTACCAAGAAACAGGGAAAGGATGTCGTTAAGGAAGAAGCGGAGAGGTGTGGAGCATTCTACATTGTAGAAAGATGGCTTGGTGGACTTTTGACAAATTTTGAGACTATCAAGACCAGGATTGAGCGGATGAAGGATCTTGAAAGGATGATGGATGATGGCAGAATAGAGCAGTATCCTAAGAAAGAACGTGTGAAGCTTGAGAAAGAGCTTGAAAAACTCAGAAAGGTTCTTGGTGGTATCAAAGAGATGGATACACTTCCTGATTTACTCTATATCGTCGATATTGTAACTGAAGATATTGCAGTAAAGGAAGCACGGAAGCTGGGTATCCCAATTGTTGCCCTTGTTGATACAAATGGTGATCCTGACCTTATAGATTACCCCATACCGGGCAATGATGATGCTATAAGGTCAATAAAGCTCATTACAAAAACTATTGCTGATGCAGTTATTGAGGGTAAACAGGGCAAGGATTTTCTTGTAAAAGAGAAAGAATTTGAAGAAAAGGAGGCAGTTTGAAAATGGCAATTGATGCTAAGCTTGTTAAAGAATTAAGAGAGATCACCGGCGCAGGATTTATGGATTGTAAAAAAGCGCTTGAGAAAACCGGTGGGGATATTGAGAAAGCTATTGAAGAGCTTAAAAAAATGGGGGCTGCGAAGGCGGAAAAGAGAATTTCAAAGGAGGCCAAAGAGGGAATTGTTGAAGCTTATATTCATCCTGGATCAAAACTTGGGGTTCTTGTCGAAGTGAATTGTGAGACTGACTTTGTCGCCCGTACAGATGAGTTTAAACAACTTGCCCATGATATTGCCATGCAGATTGCAGCTGCCTCACCTATAGCAGTAAGAAGAGAGGATATTCCAGAAGACGTTATTGAAAAAGAGAAGGAAATTTATCGCGCTCAGCTGGAAAAACAAAATAAACCTCCACATGTAATCGAAAAAATAATCGAAGGAAAACTCGAAAAATTTTATCAGGAAGTTGTTCTCTATGAACAGCCTTTCATTAAGGACCCATCTAAGACTATTGATGAACTAATAAAAGAGTACATAGGAAAAATCGGTGAGAATATAAAAGTTCGCAGATTTGCGAGGTTCAGGGTTGGAGAAGAGTGACCCATTATATAGAAGAATTCTTTTGAAAATTTCGGGAGAAATCTTATCGGGAAGGGAGGGGGGATCATTTTCTCCAGATATTCTCGAATACATTGTTAAAGAAATTGAGAAGATACACAAAGTTGGTGTTGAAGTAGCAATTGTAGTAGGTGGAGGAAACATTATTCGTGGTGTGAATAGCGAGCGGATGGGGCTTGACAGGATTTCGGCGGATTTTATGGGGATGCTCGGAACAATTATAAACTCCATTGCTCTGAAGAGTGTGTTCAATAAACATAAAATAGGGGCGGAGATATTTTCTGCGATACCTGTTGGTGCGATCGTTAATCCACACGATGCTCACAGGGCTGTAGAAACTATGGAGAATGGAAAGGTAGTTATCTTTTCTGGTGGAACCGGCAATCCTTACTTTTCGACAGACTCTTCAGCTGCACTTCGCGCAATCGAAATTGAGGCTGACGTTCTTCTAAAAGGGACAAAGGTGGATGGAGTTTATACGGCAGATCCCATGGAAAATCCTGATGCCAGAAAATTTGATGAGCTCTCCTTTGATGAAATGGTAATCCAGAATTTGAAAGTTATGGATATGACAGCAGCCACCCTTTGTAGAGATAATGGGATGAAAGTCATTGTCTTTAATCTCCTACAGGAGGATTCAGTCTATAGAATTGTTTCTGGTGAAAGAATTGGTACCCTTATAATGGGCTGAAACACTGGATAATTCGGGCCAAAACCTCGATTTTTAAAAACAAAAGGAGGAGAATACTATGGCTGATTTGAACGACGTTTATAAAGATGTTGAAACCAGGATGAAAAAAAGTGTGGAAAGCTTCAAAGTGGAGATCGCGAGAATAAGGACGGGGAGAGCAAGTCCTGCTATATTTGAGGGTATAAAAGTTGAATATTACGGTACCCAGGTCCCAATCAACCAAGTTGCAAGTATTGTAGCACCAGAAGCGAGATTAATCGTTATTCAGCCATGGGATAAAACTGCAATTGGTGAGATTGAAAGAGCTATTAGGAAATCAGGATTGGGATTAAACCCTCAGAGTGATGGAAATATCATCAGAGTAGTCATTCCCCCACTTTCAGAAGAGAGGAGACAAGACCTAATAAAGCTTGTTAGAAAACTTGCCGAAGAAGCCAGAGTTGCCATTCGAAACATTAGAAGAGATGGAATAGATAAGGTTAAGACAATGGAGAAAAATAAAGAGATTTCCGAAGACGATAGAAAGAAAGCGGAGGAGAAAATTCAGAAGATTACAGATGAACATATTGAAGAAGTGAATAAAATACTCAAGGCTAAGGAGAAGGAGATATTAGAAGAGTAAATGAAAATACCGCGTCATGTTGCGATTATAATGGATGGCAATGGCCGATGGGCGAAGCAACGAGGCCTTCCACGTATTTTTGGACACAGAGCGGGAATTGAATCTGTCCGTGATATTGTTCGAACATGCTCTGATATTGGTGTGGAATTCTTAACCCTTTATACATTCTCAAGTGAAAACTGGCGTCGTCCACCGGATGAAGTAAAATCCCTCATGTCCATGCTCAAGAGAATGCTGAGGAGAGAAGTTGATGATTTAAATCGTAGAAATGTTAGAATCAGGGCTATCGGAAGGATTGAAAAGTTGCCCGAGGATGTTAGGAAAGAATTGTACAGGGCTATTGAGAAGACAAAGGGTAATTCTGGATTAAAGCTTTATCTCGCACTTTCCTACGGGGGAAGAGCAGAAATAATTGATGCATTTAAGAAAGCCTATAGACTGATTGAGCAGGGGAAAATGAGCATAGATGATTTAAATGAAGAGAGTTTCCAGAATTTCTTATATGACCCGGAATTACCTGATCCAGATCTCTTAATCAGAACGAGTGGAGAGATGAGAATTTCAAATTTTCTTCTCTGGCAGATTGCATATACAGAGATTTATATAACCCCCACCCTGTGGCCAGATTTTAGAAAAGACGAATTTTTAAAGGCTATAGAAGATTTTGGTCGTAGAGAAAGAAGATTTGGAGGCGTGACATCCATTGACTGAACTGCAGAAAAGGGTTATAACCGGAGCAATTTTAATCCCTCTTGTGCTTGGCTCGTTGATCCTGGGGAAGTATTATTTTCTTGCATTCATCATTCTCTTCTTGATTGGTGGTCTATACGAGTTTGTAAAAATAAGAACAATCCATTCACAACTGATGTTTCCCCTGGGGCTTCTAATACTTTTATTTCTGATTTGGTCCTTGATATTCCATCAAATCCCTCTTCTTTATGCCCTCACATTTGCAGTATTTATCCCGTGGATTATCTACCCATTTTACTATGTTCGCGGGGTAGGAATCGGTGTATTTTTCTCTGTAATACTTGAGTCTTTCTTATTATCATTAGCAGGTTATACCATTTTTCTGGCGAGACAGTATGGATTCTGGGTTTCATTATATTTCTTTGTGACTATCTGGTATTTTGATTCGGCATGCTATTTTGTCGGTAAGAAATTTGGAAAAAGGAAGCTTGCTCCCCTTGTTAGTCCTGGAAAAACCTGGGAAGGATTTATCGGTGGGCTTGTTTTTTTGGTACCTTTTGTTATTGTAGTTAAGTTAATAAGTTTTCCTGGTTTGACGGATTGGAAGTTTCTTCTCATCAGTGCTTATGTGATTTCCATTGTAGGGCAGCAGGGCGATCTTGCAGAATCTGCGCTGAAGAGGGAAGCTGGTTTGAAAGATTCTTCCAATATCTTTCCGGGTCACGGTGGAGTTCTTGACCGAACAGACAGTCTCGTTGCAGCAGCACCATTTTATCTGTTAATGATTCATTGGCTATGGAGATAAAAGATTTCCAAAAAGTAATAAAAGACACATATTTGGAGAAAGATTCAAAAAGAGGACTTGAGGGAACCTTTCGGTGGTTCATTGAGGAAGTAGGAGAACTAGCGAGAGCTTTAAGAAAGGGAGACCGTGAAAATCTCTATGAAGAGTTTTCGGATGTACTTGCCTGGCTATTCTCGCTTGCAAATCTTGCCAACGTGGATATGGAAAGGGCTGCCGAAAGGTATAAAGATGGTTGCCCAAAATGTGGTAACAAACCGTGTACATGCGATGAATGAATTTCAGCAAAAACTTCGTGAGAACAGGAAGAAAATTGTAAGGGGTCTGCGATTATCTTTTCTCCTTTTTACTGCAGTTTCCGTCGCAGTAATTGCATTTACATTCTCACATCGTACAATCAAAGCTCTTGCTCATTTTAACCCTGAATTCTTGATCGTAGCATTTTTACTTTGGGGACTTTATATAGTATTTGACGGAATCAGATTGATTTTTCTTGCCAGGGCCATTGGCAGGAAGATCAGTTTGGTTACTTCAATTGGCTCAATCTATACCGGTTCTTTCCTTGCAGCTGTTACTCCATTCCAGATTTCGGGTTTACCATTACAACTGTGGATTTTGAATTCTAACGATGGTGTACCAGTTGGTGAAGGGCTTTCCCTTCTAATGATGCGAGGGATTTTAATGGATCTTACTATTATAGCTCTATTCCCACTTGCCCTGAAAAGTGCCAGTGGCGTGAGTACATCTACAATGAAGGTGATAATTGGGTATATTATTCTGATTCTTGGAATCGTTACACTCGTGTATCTACTTGCTACTTTGAAGCCAACACTTATAGAAAAAATTATACCGAGGAGATTTGGAGCACTAAGAGCCAAGGTGAGGGAGGAGGCATTTAATTTAAGTAATAGCATGAAACTTTATTTCCGTCATCCGAGGAAAAAATATATCGCTCTTGCGGTTACGACAAGTTTTTTGTCAGTCACATCGAGATCGGCCATAGTGCCTGCATTACTTGCCGGACTTGGCTTAAAATTTAAACTTTATAAGGTGTTATTTCTTGAGGTTCTTTTGCAAGGATCCCTTGTATTTACGCCAACACCAGGTGGGTCAGGTGTAGCAGAAGCAGCAGGAGCCGCTGTATTCCTGACTGTTTGTCCCAAGTATCTTGTTGGTATCCTCGTTGTCCTGTGGAGATTTTTTACAACGTACATGAATGCATTAACTGGTGGAATATATTTTTTAAGATTTCTTTCCAGACAGAAGGTTAGCCTCGACTAATTATCACAAAAAACATGTAATTTAAAGATGCGGCCTGTAGCATCATTCTGAAAATTTTGAGACTGAATCTCAATATTGACAGAACATTTGAATAAGGATATCATAAACAATCATGTTTGATACATCGTTAACAAGTCTTGTATATCTGAAACCAGGGGTTACTGCTCAGGTAATTAGCTTCTCCGGTGGTAGACGAGCCAGAATGAGAATAATGCAGCTTGGAATAAATCCCGGAGACAAAATCAAAATTCTTTCTATTGGACCATTCGGTGGAGCGATTTATATTGAAAATCTATCAAATGGAACACGGGTCGCCATTGGAAGAGGGATAGCAGCAAAGATTATTGTTAAACCATTATGAGAAAATATGGCCCCATAAAAATAGCACTCGTTGGACAGCCCAATTGTGGTAAAAGTACCCTATTTAACGCAATAGTTGGCCTAAAAGCCCAGACTTCGAATATACCAGGAACCACAGTTCAGTTTACTAAAAGCAGGATGAATTACAAGGGAAAAATCTTTGATGTGATAGATTTACCCGGTACCTACTCACTGTCTTCCCAGGATATGGCCGAGCATGAAACCCTGAAATATCTCCTCACTCAGGATATAGATTTGATCATTAATGTGATGGATGCAACCCTTCTGTCGCGAAGCCTTGAACTTACCCTCCAGCTCATAGAACTTGGAAAACCCATGGTTATAGCCCTAAATATGATGGATGAAGCAAAATCTAAGGGAGTGGAGATTGATGTAAAGAAGCTTGAAAAAACACTTGGTATCCCCGTAATTCCAACTATTGCTGTTCATGGTAAAGGATTAAAACAGTTGTTCGAGAAAATTCTTGAGATTCTCAAGTCTGGCAAAATCCCTTCTTCCTATAAATGCTCTAAAATAGTTGAGGAAAAAATAAATGCACTTACAAAGGCTGTTGAAAAAAGTATTGCGGGCAAATTTGAGATTCCACCTCGCCTTTTTGCTATAAAGCTACTTGAAAATGATGATTATTTTGTAAATCTGGTCAAAGATAATAAAGAAATTTTAGAACTCGCCAGGAAATACAGGGAAGAATTGGAAGATATTATGGGGTCTCCAGCACCCGATGTTGTCCATGGTGAAAGGCATAACCTCTCGATGAAAATAGCCGAAGGAGTAGTAAAGTTAAAAAGAAAAACTCGAAAAAGCTTTGATGACAAAATTGATGCATTTGTTATGCATCCCATATTTGGATATTTTATTCTTATCCTGGTTTTCTTTGTGTTTTTCTATCTGATTTTTAAGATTGGATCACCTCTTGAAGAATTATTCACAGGACCTTTTGATAAGTTGCTGACGATATTGCCACAAAGAATTCATAATCAACTGTTATTATATGTCCTCGATGGTTTGACTCAAGGCATAGCAGGTGGTATAGGAATAGTTCTACCTTATTTCATTCCGCTCGTATTTCTACTTTCCTTCTTAGAGGATCTTGGATATCTTCCCCGTGTAGCATTTTTACTTGATGGTCTGATGCACAAGATAGGTTTACATGGGAAATCGGTAATCCCATTGATCCTCGGGTATGGATGCAGTGTACCAGCGATTGCTGCAACACGAATTCTTGACAATGAACGAGACAGGGTGCTTTCTGCATTACTTGTACCACTCGTTCCATGCTCTGCAAGAATTACAGTAATTTTTGCCCTTGTAGCGTATTTCCTTGGTCCCTGGTGGGCGTTATTTTTCTTCATTTTCAACATTTTTGTCGTATCCATCCTGGGAAAAATTTTAAATGGGTTTTTCAAAACTCCATCATACGGTCTCCTGATGGAAATTCCCTCTTACAAACTTCCTTCACTGAAGATCACATTTGATAAAACATGGCTTCAGGTAAAGAATTTTGTATATCTTGCATGGCCACTTCTCATAATTGGAAGTGTTATCCTTGGTGTTATTCAATATATGAATCTCGATAGCCTTATAAATACCGCATTTTCGCCTATAGTCCATTCGATTCTTGGTTTACCCAAAGAAGTAGGCACTACCCTTATTTTCGGAATATTGCGAAAGGAACTTACCCTTGTAATGCTTTCACAGGCTCTCGGAACCGAAATAGGAAAGATAAATACAATTTTGACGAAGGAGCAAATTGTTGTATTTACCATGTTCGTCATGTTTTATATACCGTGCATATCGACGATCGGAATTATCTGGAAGGAGTATGGAAAGAAAATTATGCTTTATTCCATACTCCTTGGACTCTCAGTTGCAACAATTACAGGGCTAATATTTAGAATTGTACTTTAGTTGCCTCCCTGGATTACATGTCTGACAAGGGATATGTTTGGGGGTGATATTCAATTGAAGATATCTCTGAAAAGTCAGGTTTTAGCTTTTTTGGTAGGCTCTATTCAAAGTTTTCCATAAATTTAAGGATATTGAAAGCCCCTTTGAAGTTGATTGTCAATTCGTGTTTTCGAATAGGTAAAAATCCCTTCTTTATATTTAATATTCCCCTTGTAGTTACCCTGGGAACACTCCCGGAGAAGGATATTGAGCTGAGATTGGAATAGATGAAACTGTTTTCCCAATTGGAACCTGAAAAATAGAATTTCACTATTGATGAGTTGAAATGGAAGTTAACATACCTAACAGGTCTTTTACCGGCACCTATAAAAGAAAAGGTCGAAATAGATGAGCTTATGTATATTGAATCACAGGGGAATAGGGGTTCTTTTGCGTCAACGATGGTGAGTGAAGATGCTTTTAGTCGGATGTTTAGAGATGTTAGAGTGAGGTTTTTGATATCCATGAAGATATTGGATGTAATGGCAAGGATGGATATTTTTGTGGGGCGGGGCGGGAGCCCTAAAAGGGCTCCTGCCCCGCCTATCATAATCCCCTCGTCTCCCTTTATTTCAACAATTAAAGTGTCTTCCTTTTCCCTGAATTCAACGTTTAATTTCTCAACCCTCAGGCTATCCTCCGATTCACATATTGTCAACTTTTTCCCCACTATCTTACCGTACACTTTCACAAAATTGAAGTTTGCCGTTGGTCTCGAAGTACCCAGAAAGAGGACAGCCAGTAAGATCAACATTAGAGATTCCTCCTCAGACCGGCAAATACATTTGGATTACCTTGAGATTCGGAAATGGGAAAAGCCACTCCGAAATAAATTCCATCCAGTAAGAGACCGATACCTATATCCAACTCAGGATTGTCCATTCTGTTGGTTTTCCCTGCATCAAGTCGAAGGAAGAAGGTGTTGTCTGAAATATCAATGAGCAGGAACGTGTTGATTAGTGACATCCATACATCTCCGTAAAACGCCTTCCATGCAAAACCTGGTAGGGTGAAAGGCCCACCTATGTAGAAATCGAAAGGATTAGACAGTGTATCGGAGGAGTATCCAGCTCTTACTTTTGAAAGTAGCTTCATACCACTGGATGAGACCAGATTGATATTTGCGGATATAAAAATTCTGTTAAATCTCAAATATGAAGTTGAGATCTGATTCTCAATTTCTGCTTTAACTCTTAATTCTCTTGCAGGATTAAAAAATCCTTCAAGTTTTATAAATTCTGGCTCACCTTCGATGATATGTCTGTTAGGATTGAATGCCCGTGACTCTTTGAAAAATAATGACCAGTTTGTCTGATTCGAAAGACTTTCAAGTTTTTGTTTCTCTATTCCTATGCCTATCCAGAAAGATCTGGTTATAAAACCGGCGAAGATTCCCATTCCTGTGGCTCGGTAGAAATCAGCAAAATCTTCATGAAGAAGGACGGAGGAGAGGGTATTCTCCCAGCTTGATAATTTCCACGCATCAGGTGACCTGCGCTCACTGTAAAGCCTGAAGTAAAGAAACATCGGCCTATAAATTGTTTTGAATCCGTGGAGGTAAAAATCAAATCTTTTAGCTGTAAACGCATAGCCGATATACCCACCATAAAAATCATGGTACTTTTTGTCTCCAAATGGAAGATTAAGAACCATCCCATCAGCTTTGGTAAATTCAATAACGGGCCTTTGCCAGGACGAGAATGGTTTGAAGGAACATGAAACATCCTTTTCATGCCCATTCTCCTTGAGGATGTTTATTCTCTTATTCTCGATGTATTTCCCAATATTTCCCTCAAGTTGTTTATGAGATTTGACAATTTTAAAATTTCCCGTTGACTCGTCGTAAATCTCTACCTCTCCGAAGGTTGACGAAATTCTGGATAAATCCGTTTTCTTCCCTATTTTTAATGTGTAGATGTCAATATCTCCACTCAACGAGTGAATTGTAAGATCCGGGAAAATGTAACCTTTATAAACGATGTCTCCTGTTTTTGACTGAATTTTCATTTTACCCACTGTGTCCTTGTAAGAAATGTATATGTCCCCAGTATGTGAGAAGATCTTAATAGAGTCTGCTGTCGAAATATGGACCCTGACGTCGCCCGTAAAAGTGGAAATATCGATAAATTTTAGACGCTCCCCGTAAACGTTAATTTCACCGTTCACAGATTTTATAAGAACAGAGATGTCTTCCGGAATATTAAGATAGATGGGCCTATTCCAGGAATTCAATACTATTAATGTGTCGTAATTGAATTGAATGAATCGGTCAGGTATTTTGAGAGACTTCTTGTCCTTTTCAGTCTGGATATAAACGTCTCCATTCCCTGTAGCAATGTTTATTGTATGGACATTGGAGATCTGGAGGGCTATGAGAAATATTGAGAGAACAAGGTTCATATCATACCTCCTATCAGGTGAAACCTGATAGAACCGTTAATTGTTGAAGTGCGGAGATAAGCTTCACCAGTGCCGATCTTGAATTTTAAATTTCCTCCCTTTAACTTCCAGAAAAGATGTGAACTTTCTCCGATGACTCTGAAATCAGGAAGAGTTTCCAGCTCCTTATAATGAATTTTTCCATTGATGGTATTTGCCTCACCAGTTATCCCAAGATTGTCAGGAATTGAGACGGAGATGGATCCATTCACAGCATTTACATCCACTTCATTAAATTCACCGAGTACCAATTTAATTGAGCCGTTAACGTTATTAACATTCACAGAATCAGCTGAGATACCCGCTCTAATATACCCATTTACAGATGAGAGTGTTAGTGAACCGGCCTTTAATTTCCCTTTTATATCACCATTTACAGTGGAAATGGACATCTCTCCTTCAAATATTCTGTCCATTACGACGATACTTCCATTCACGTTCGAGATTGCCAGGCAACCCATTCCTTCCGGTACAAAGATTATCATGTCAATTTTTCCATTATCCTTGAGTTGGAGCCACTTTTCTTTCGACTTTACGATAATACTGGCACTGGAGGAGTTGCTATAAATGTAAACATTGTAATATTTTTGAGCGTCATTTTTGTATTTTAGAATTACTCGAATTTGATTCCTGTCACTTTTGAGCACTTTGAGATTACCACTAATATTGGAAACTTTGAAGGAGAATTCTCCTGCTGGTTCCTTCACCTTAAATGTTATAAGAGTATCATGGCTAACCTCAGCACCTTCTGGAATTGTAACGTTCGACGAGTATTTGAAATCCCCCCTGTGTTCACCAGTATGAATATCTACCTTAACACAGGCTGTTAGTGTGGCAAATACCAAGATTGAAAGACTTAGAAGTTTTTTCATATTTTTACACCTCCTACAAGCTATTGAATTTTTTAATGCCCCATATACCCGCAAATAATGATAGTGCTCCTACAATTAGATAAAACAATATTGTCTGGAGACTCAAAGTAACATTAATATTGATGATATTTTGAAGAGAATAGGAGACAATATTGATCTCTGTATTTGAAAATGGTGTGAGGATTGTGTAAATCAAGTGATCAATGAAGAGAGAAATACCTGCTGTTAAAAATGCAAGGAGAGTAGAGAATTTCCGTGTAACCATTTTTACCGCGAAAGCGGGATAAAAGATTGTAATAACCGGAAAAATTGCCATTCCACTGATAAGGGCAAGTTTTATAACAATTGAAAAAGGCAGAGAAGAAATTTGATGGAAACTCACAAGGAAAAAAGATGCGATGATAGATGTTACGAAAGCCAGAGAAAATCCTTCGATAAAGACGGAAACAAATTTAGAAAAGAGAATCTCGTTGAGATCAACGGGAAGTTGAAGAAGGAGATAAATAGTTCCACTGTCAAACTCTTTTTTCACTATATGAAATCCTTGTATAAAAATAGCTGCATAGATGATGGTGAACGGAATAGTAAGGGAGACGAGGAACATACCCGGTGAGCCAGTTTTTCCCCTGAGATATGACATAAGTAAAATGTTAATGCCAGATATTATGAGAAAATGAATCTTCAGCCCTCTGAGCTCTTTAAGAGCAAGCTTATAAATGGTCATGGTAAACCTCCTTGAATACGTCCTCTATGGACTTTCCGTATTTTGCTCTGAGCTCATCGGCACTACCTTTCAGAATAGCTACTCCATTTTTCAGAAATAATACATCGTCAAACATATTCTCTGCCTCTTTTACGATATGGGTGGAAAAAATCACTGATGATTCATACGATGTAAAAATTTTGAGCAGCGCATCCAGTATCAAAGTTCTTGATAATGGATCTATTCCAGATAGTGGCTCATCAAGGAGAAATATCTTCGCTTTTCTTGCAAGACCAAGTAAAATCTGAACTCTTTTCCTGTATCCTTTTGATAGGGATTTTATTTTTTGGCCTGGATGCAATTCCAGTAGTTCGAAAAGCTCTTTTTCTCTCTCGGGGTCCCAGTCATTTACAAAATTTTTCATAAGATCAACGTGATCTTCTATTGTTAGATCTCTATATAATGCATCTATTTCTGGAATGTATGACGTGAATTCACGGACATGTTTTCCCGGTGACATATTGTTTACCATTACAATACCCGAATTAAAAGGTGTGACACCTGCAATTACTTTAAGTAGGGTAGATTTTCCACTGCCATTGGGCCCAACGAGACCGAGAATTTTCCCCTGTTCAAGAGTAAAGCTTACACCATCAAGGGCCCTCGTTGCCCCGTAATTTTTAGTGAGATCTTTAACTTCTATCATTTTTCTCCTCCAGTAGCTTCAAAATCTCCCTGCTGGAGATGGAAAATCCCACTTCATTGATTTCTCTAACGAAATTGTCCACTATCTCCGTGATTAATTGTTCACGAAGAGCTTTGATTCTTTCTGGATCTTCAGAAACAAAATTTCCCTGCCCTCTTTTTGTGAAGATAATTCCTTCTCTAATGAGCTCCTGATAGGCATGCTGGACTGTGTTAGGATTTACCTTCAACTTTAAGGCAAGTTCTCTCACTGAAGGCACTTTTTCACCCATTTTTAAATCCCCTCTCGCAATCGCTTTTTTAATGCCTTCTCCTATTTGCAGGTATATGGGTTTACTCTCATCAAATTTGATATTCATTTTTTAACCACGTGTACTACTGATATAGTACACTAATCGACTTCCTTTGTCAAGTTATTTTACCGGGGAGTTGGCTTACGAAAAATAATTTTTTAGTAATCATTTCCCCTTTCACTTGGCGGTAAAACTCTCCTTATTTCCCTCCCTTTTTGCGAGAAGATCCACACCTACAGTCTCCCCTCCCACGAAGTGGGAAAGATTACATCCAGCCTTCCCTCCCTTAGTGCTAAACTTACAGCGGGGGAGAAGGTTAAAAATTACTTTCTTCCTTTTCTTTAAAGCATTTTTCCGCACCGCATCTATTCTGGGGGGTTCAGATTTTTCTGAACGTTCTCAGGTCAGAGAATGTGTTAATTATTTAAAGGTATTTTTAGAACGAATTTCACGCCCCTTCCTGGACTGCCTTCAGCCGAAATTTCTCCTCCGTGCGCCTCGACAATTTTTTTCACAAGATACATCCCGAGACCAAGACCCCTTGTTTTTGTAGTGTAAAACATATCAAAGATGTGAGAAAGTTCCTCGTCGTTCAATCCTTTACCGTTGTCTATGATCTCTATAACAAAGTGGTGGCCGATCTTCTTAACATTAACACGAACTTCTGTTGCATCAGCCTCGATGGAATTTTTCAAGATATTATAAACAAGCTGTTCCATCCAGTGTGGATCACATCGGACGTCTGTTCCTTCATCAATTTTGATCGTGATAGTCTTGCCAAGTTCATTCTTTAGACCTGCAGATACTTTATTGAATAATTCACTGAGTCTACATGATGCTAATTTTATTTTGATAGGACGTGAAATACTTCTAAAATCATTAACGATAGATATTAGCCTTTTAGTTTCATTCCTTATCATTTCAGTATATTTGTCTCTTTTGCATCTTGCCTCGATCATCTGAAGGGCGAGATTTATAGTATTTAATGGATTCTTGATCTCATGGGCTATGAGAGACGAGAACGATGAAAGTTCCTGAAATCTCTTCTTCTCTGCTTCTTCCTCTTTTATACGTGCTTCCATTCTCAAGATTCTCTCATGAAATTTCAAAATTCCAATCAGAGCAATCAGGAATATAAGTGTCGAGAAAATTACAAGTGTCAGGCCGGTTCTTTTCTGCTTTTTCATTATGACATCCAGAAATTTGAGGGAGTACCCTCCTATAAGAAACGAGTTTTCTCCAAGATTTACCCTGAATTCAAGTATGTCATGATCAATGGTTTTGACTATTCTCAGAGAATCACTCTTTTCCGGTTCTACAGGAAGGAAGAAATCATACTTTGATTGCCAGTAGACCACACTATCTCCAATCATATAAGCGAGATAATCGAATTCACCTTCCTTCGTGAGTTTATCTATAACTCGGGATATATCTTCAAGTCTCATATCCCTGTGACATGAGAACACAGTGAAGGTTTGCTTTATCCCAGAGATGTAATTCCTCGCAATTTTGAGATAGGCATTTCTTGTTGAAGTATAATTTCTGAAAAAAATGAATCCTACGAGAGAAACAAATAGGATGTAAACAAGAACTATCAGGAGGCCGAAACGCTTAGCCATTATCTTCTGCGGCGGTGCCCCCTTCTCTGTTTGAAACCATGACCTCTCCAGACAGGAAATCCATTTTTATCCCTGAGCACAAGTTTCTTTTTTAAATTTTTGTCATTAATTTTTCCCGCAATGATAATATTGTTGTGTATACTCCCGAATATTTCCACAGTATCTCCTGTTCGAGGCAACCAGGGCATCCCGAATTTAGGTCCAAGAAGTACTTCAAATGTATCCACTTTATTCGCTACGATATCCATTCTTATCGGCCATGATGTGTCATGAACTGCGATGACCACCCCCCTCACTGTCTTCAAATTTTTAAGATTGTAGTATAGTCTTTGGCCCCCGGGCTGGGCAAATAATGTGACCATTAACAATAAACTAACAATCATTTTTTCAACTCCTCCCATATTTCGTATGGAGTTTTTCCTATTTTATCTGAAAACTCACGCAAAGTCATGCTCTTGTCCATTCTAAGCCCATATTTTGAGAAGAGTTTTTCTACATTTTCCTGGCTTATCCCCTGTTTTTCTATTAGCTCATCAAACGTCATCCTCCCCAGTCCCATAACCTGCCTCCCGGAGAATCTTTCTTTCAACATGTTATAAATATGCTCAGGTGATGTAGAATTCTTTTCAGCTATATCCTTCAACTTTTCCTCAATGCTATCAACTTTAATACCCTGATTATTAAGATATTTAATTGCAACATCCGGGTCCCCTTTTAGATCCTCGACAATCCTTTTTAAAGAGTAAAGTTCCATGTGAGGAATAGGAGGTGCCTGGAGTTTCTTCTCCCAGGAGTTCTTGAAATAGTCACCAATATCCATAACTGTTTTAAAAGGTGGAACATTTATTGCTGAACCAACCGTAATTACTATAGTTAACGCAGTTGCTACAGCAAGTTCTTTCTTTAAATTAAATGCATGTTTTGCTTTTCTATAAACGTAGTTGTAAAGCGATTTCCAGTTATAATAAATATGGAAAATTGCGAAAATTAAGAACGCGTATCCAAGATTTGTGTGTAAAGATTCCCATTGAGATTTTGTGAGCCCCAGCAGTTTCCAGTTTGTCCAATGTGCGATTCTTCCAGGTGGGACAATGTACAGAATGATCCCGGAAAATACAAGGCCAAGAAAGGATAGGGCCATAAGGAAGGCCACAAATCCGCGAGAATGCCATTTTTTCTGCTTTCTCTTACCTGCTGACATTTTAGAACCTCCTATGCATGAAATTGTAACCTCTTCTATCGTGTGAGTTGGCTATCGCTGGATGACGGAATTTCCAGTTTAGATACATAATTTTACTCACAGGATAAAAATTTTTAAAAGCCGTGAAGGCTATCACTCCGCCTAAAATCACAGCTCCAACAAATTCAAGGCTTAAATGCTTTTTGACAATATAGTTTTTTAAGGCTTTTCTATTGTAATAAACATGGAAAAGACCAAAGAGGAGAAAGATAATCGATGCAATGGTATGGAGTGCCTGCCATTGAAATTTTGAGACTTGTAAAAATCTCCATTGCTCATGTACAGCAATTTTTGTAGATGGAGCAATGAAGAGAGCCACCCCAGAAATTATAATCATAATGAATAATACCATCTCACAGCATGATATAAATCTTCTGAAGTTAAAGGCAGGCTTATTCATAGTGTTATATCCTCCATTGAAATCTGAAATTTATTTTTTGGTCAATGTTTATTTATTTTGGGGGGCGTGCCCCAGCAGGGGCACGCCCCCCATTTCCTGCTGGCCTTCCTCTTTATTCGGCTGAGCCGCGATATCTAAATCTTCTTCTTCCATTTGATCCTGAAATAATCTCGTCAAACCTCTCCTGAGAAATATATTGAGGAGAGTAGGATCCTCCATTTCTTACAATTTGTCCATAAAATGCCCTCATGTGATTCTCTGACCCATGAACAAGATGGGTATAAACTCTGATTACGTCAGAGTTTACAGCAATATTTTCAAGAGCTTCATCAAGGTCATAAATGTCAAGATCTTCAATAGTGGCTCCAACTATGAGCGCATCTAAGAGAGACCTATTTCCCTGCTCTACCAATGTCTGATACAGAGCTGTCAGATTTGGATCCTGGAAGAATCCGATTGAGTCATTTGTAATAGGATCAGGAATACCGTATCTGTCGAGTAATCTTTTTACAGCGCTTGTATGACTCTGCTCACTTGAAGCAATGTTACTAAAGATCCTCGCTCCCCATTTCTGGTAAAGAGTGAGGTAAACATCTCTTGCGAGTTTCTCTTCCTGTCTCATGTGTATGAGACTCTGGACCTCATCCTGAGTTAGTTCTGTTGTTGTTGGAAGAATAGCAGTGGTTTGAGCCACCGGATCATTTAGAGATACATCTGATGTTTTATCACAGGCCGCAAATGCGATTACCGAACCTGCTATTATTGTTAGTGCTAACAACCTTCTCATGTTAACGACCTCCTTTTAAATTTTTTTATTTTTCTATTTTTTATGTTGTGTGTAGATGTTGTGTGTGGCGGCCTTAAAAAGGCCGCCACACACACGCCTTACCAATATCTTGGGCCCCTCCAGAACCCCGCGCACCTGTGTGGACCGTATGTCCACCTCAGTGTGTATACCCTCCTTGACGTTAGGTTTCGGATAAAACTTACAAGTATTCCAGGGCTCGCATACTGAAATGAAATGCCTTGTAATTCAATCCTGTCTCCGATCCCAATCTGTAAACCTATTGACCATGTAGGTGGAATCCATGCGTAAACTATTTTACCTGGAGCGGTTCGCACTGCTATCCTCATGTATTTGCAACATGCCCATGGATTAGGTGATATATATTCGATTTTCTCAACAACGCCTGTTATAGTCATCTGTGCTGTGTCTTCTGCTAACAAAGTTCCAGAGAATAGCCCAATCCCTATTATTACGGAGAGTATCACTCGCCTCATGGTCTCACCCTCCTTCATTTTTAAATCTCATCCTGTCGTTTTTATCTACAGCAATTTATCTGCCATAAATGAGATATGGCTGTTTTTACCAGTGTTTTTCATATACTGGGGATGAGTTTTCAATAATTGATTGTTACAAAATTTGTCGAAAAGGAGAATTTTAACGGACAGAGATTCGACAATTTTGTCGAATCTCTGTCCGTATGATTGGATAAAAATTAATAAATCTTGTTTCCTGTTTCATGAAAGAGTTAATAAATATTTTCTTTCTCTTTAATCCCCAGTTTTTCCATTCGGTATCTGAGTACTCTTTCGGAGATACCAAGTTCCTTTGCTGCCCGAGTTTTGACCCAATTGTGTTTCTTCAATGCCTCGATGATGATGGTTTTTTCAATAAGTTCAAGTCTCTCTGGAAGAGAAAGATTTCTATTACTTTCCACGCTAAACTCGCTGGACGCGAGGTGTAAAGGTAAATCTTCGGTTGTAATAAGTTCCCCCTGTGCCATAACGACAGCTCTTTCGACAATATTTTCCAGTTCTCTCACATTTCCTGGATAGTTGTATCTGATCAATGCTTCGTATGCTTCTCTTGTAAAACCTTGAATTTTCTTGCCCTCTTTTTTACTGAATTTTTTCAGGAAGTGGTCAAGCAAATATGGAATATCTTCTCTTCTTTCTCTTAAAGGTTTTATATGGATGTGTATCACATTCAATCTATAGAAAAGGTCCTCCCGAAAGTTTCCTTTTTTCACTTCATCTTCAAGATTTTTATTTGTAGCTGCGATAACTCTAATGTCTACAGTTACAGGTTTTGATGAGCCTACGGGAAAAAATTCACCTTCCTGTAGAACTCTTAACAATTTGGGCTGTAGATTTACCGGGAGTTCGCCTATTTCGTCGAGGAAAATTGTACCTCCGTCAGCCATTTGGAAGTATCCTTTTCTATCTTTAACAGCATCGGTGAAAGCTCCCTTTACATGGCCAAAGAGTTCAGATTCAATCAAGGTTTCAGGGATTGCGGCGACATTAACAGGAATAAAAGGCTTATCCTTTCTTGGTGAATACCTATGTATAAACCTTGCTATTAATTCTTTTCCTGTTCCAGTCTCACCTGTGATCAGGACAGATGCTCGAGATTTAGCCACCTTTAATGCAGTAGCAAGGACTTTTTTCATTTCGTACGATTCGGCTATGATACCTTCAATGTCAGGGTAGAAGAGCTCTTTTTCCTCCTTGAGTAATTCAATTTCTCTTACAAGATTTAAGTGTTTGATTGCACGAGATATGACGATAAGTAGCTCATCCAGGTTAATTGGTTTCACAAGATAATGGAAGGCACCGGATTTCATGGCCTCGATTACGAGCTCCACATCTGAGTAGGCTGTAGTCATGATTATTGGGATTTCAGGGTTTATCTCTCTAAATGTTTTTAATAATTCAATTCCGGATGTGTCAGGGAGTTTAATGTCCATCAATATAGTGTCAAATATACCAGATTCAAACTTCTTTAAAGCTTCTTTGCCGGACCCTGCCCCTTCTGTTTTATATCCTTTGCTTTCAAGAAATTCTCGCAGAATTTCTCGCTGATTTTTTTCATCTTCAACTATTAAAACTGTTGCCATTTTGTTTTTCCCTCACCAGGAATCCAATTGTATTGAATATAAGATGAAAATTGAATTCAAACAAGTACCCGGTATAATACAGGTTCTTTCATGGCCACTTATATGCACATTATAACAGGAAATTGACGCATTTTGTCTAATTGAAACTCTTTCTCAACAATTTGGGATTACCCCTTAATGTTTAAGAAACAGTCGGTTTATTTTTCCTGATTGTTGAAAATACTGCTCAATGTTATTAGAATGGGGGCATCTATTTGAAAGGAGGCAGAGAATGAATAAGTTATTTGTTTTACTTTTTGCTGCTGTTTCTCTATTGAATGCAACGGGTCAAAATGCTCCTGATTTCACACTCAAAGATCTTACTGGGAAAAAATATACTTTGAGTAAATTATGGTCGGAAAAACCTGTTGTAATGGATTTTTGGGCAATCTGGTGCCATTCGTGTGGACGGGCACTTAAAGAACTTGAAGAACTCTGGAATGAGGCAGGTGATAGTAGTTTTTATCTCATTTCAATTGACGTGGACAACCCATCAAAGATTTCAAGAGTAAGGAGTCTCGTGAAATCACGAGGGTGGAAATTTCCGGTTTTGTTAGATTCTCAACAAAAGGTTAAGCTTATGTATAAAGTTATGGCATTACCTACACTTTTTGTGATAGATACAACAGGTCGTATCGTTTATTTTCGTGTGGGATATAAGCCAAACGAAAAAGAAGATGTTAAGAAAGTCCTGTTAAATCACGGGGTTAAATTTAAAGGAGGTAAAAAATAATGAAAAAGGTTCTTGTAATCTTGATGGCTATGATAATCCCTATTTCGCTATATGGTGTACAGAGAAAGGTTCTCGGTGAACTCATGACAAATACGTCCTGTGGTGGATGTGCGTCTGCGAATGAGGCTCTTGATAATGTAATGATGCAATTCCCAACGCAGTTTGTGGTTATAAGGTATCATGCCTGGTGGCCTTCCAGCAGTGATCCATTTTATGCAGCCAATCCGCAGGAAAATGCTGCCCGTATTAATTTTTATGGCGCTGATTATACACCACATTTATGGATAGATGGCCACGTTGATGGAGGTTATACCCCTGGTCCCTGGCCATCCTATATTTTGGGCGAGTTGAATATTCCCACATCGATAGGTATAGATTTACAGGTCCAGTATGATTCTACAAAAAATACAGGTGTAATATATGTGACGATTTCAAATGAGTCCGATTCTACACATGACAGTTTGTATCTTTATTATGTAATTACAGAATCCAACATTTATTATGCAGCTCCTAACGGATCCACGATTCATAATCAGGTAATGAGAGATATGATACCGGATGCCAATGGTATTCCTATAAACGTTCCTCCCCATCAGAGCATAAGTGACACTCAGGATTTTACAATAGATCCACGCTGGGATGAGAGAAACTGCCAGGTTGTTGTTTTCGTTCAGAGTCACGTTAACAAGCATGTTTATCAGGCTGATGCCAAATGGCTGTTTACATATCCCCAGCTTGAATACTCAAAATATCGTATAGATGACTCTGCAGGAGGAAACGGTGATAACGTTCCACAGCCTGGTGAGAGTGTAAATCTTTATATCAGTGTTAAGAATACGGGGAGAGCAACAGCTCCTGCCTTTGCAACAACTTTAACTTCACATAGCCAATTTTTAAACATTGTATCCTCTCAAGTTCCTTATGACTCTCTCGGTGTTTATAGCGAGGAAGAAGGGACATCTCCGTTTATAATTCAGATTGATACCACTACGCCAGATGGATATATGACATGGTTAACTTTTACCATGACTGCTGGTTCTGACACATTTGTTGATTCTATTCCATTAATGGTGACCAGTCATCCTGGATTTTCAGATGATATGGAGCATGGAGACTCCTTGTGGACTCATGGTGGAACACAGGATAACTGGCATCTCACGACTATCAGGTACCACTCACCTGATCATAGTTGGTATAATGGAAGCGAGACAACAAGGAGATATGCAGATAATATGGATGCGTATCTTGAGAGTCCATGGATCGTTGTACCATCAAACGCTGTACTATCTTACTACTATTTCATGATGGCTGAGACGGGATATGATTTTGGTATCCTCGAAATGTTCAATGGAAAGAGCTGGGAAAAAGTTAAATCCTACACGGGTACCCATTTATGGACAGTGGAAAATATAGACCTGAGTGACGTTCCTGGAATGGCAATAAAATTCCGTTTCCACTTTAAAAGTGATGAGAGTGTGACAAGAGAGGGATGGTATCTTGATGACGTAAGGCTTGGACCGGCAACAGCTGTGCATGAAGATGCTTCTTACGTTTCGAGA
>CAYNMM010000115.1:0-8233 GCA_964398355.1 uncultured bacterium | reverse complement strand
TAATATATTAAAATTATTATCTATTTCAATAGTTTTGTCGATTTGTATATCCGCATCCTCTTCGTTAAAAGATACAGTAAGTGTAATAAATGGGATAGGCTCAAAATTTTTCAACGTATCTAAAATTTTATCTAAGTATATATTTCTTACAATTTTGCGTTGTACTTCAAAGTTAAATTTATTTTCAGTATCTCTATTAACAGCTTCTAAATAATCCGACAATTTTGAATATCCCACAATCCAATATTTGTTGTCTTTTATGTTTTTATGAGATATGATTTTTACTTTCATTTATACACCTCTTTTGATTGATATGTCGCCTAACGTTCCCCGGACATACGAAGTTCGGATTTGCCGAATTTTGGCGGAGCGAAGCGTAACCGTATGTCCGCTGTTATCCGACGTGCTCATTCTTTAATCATCTCCATTAGGTTAATAGGATTAGGTAGCACTTGAAATCCTTGAGGAGTTTTTCCTGTTTCGAATATAGTTTGCCAGTATTCATAGTTTTGTTTACCTCCAAAAACTGTATTAGATAATTCTTTGTTTACCCATATAGGCAGATCTCTAAGATTTCTAATAAAGATTCTTATTCTATCCCAAAGTGGTTCGGGAAAGTTATACTGAAATAACTTGTTTTCGTCTATAGGTTTTCCTTGCATTATAAAGTAGTTTTTTATGATTTGTGCTATATATTTTAACCAGTTATATATAATCTCTTCTTTACTCATTCTATAAGCAATCAAATGAGGTTCAGGAATATTTTCACCCTTTTGAATTCGGTTTTCTATCCTATACGTTCCTATATCAGGATCAAAACGTCCAATGTATATCTCTTCAGCAATAATATTCATTAGTTTAAGAATCTGCTGTTTTTCAAGCTCCCTAGGATTTTCTCCCTCTTCTAATCTATAGTTTATTGGTGTATGTAGCGCATCCCTATATATGAAAAATGAGTAAAAGGTTTTTTCGATTGTACTATAAGATAATGGTTTCTCTTTAGCTCTCCCTCCAAAATCTATAAAATCTTTCAACTTATTGTCAGGATTATGGGTGATCCAATCTCTTATAGCATCTAGGATGTATCTTTTCATCTCTCGGGATTCTCCTTTGAAGTATTTAACTAAATCAGCTTCAGAGAAGCTATAATCATCTTCAGATAATCCACGTTCCTTTTTGTACCTTTCAACTCTTTCGATGTAAAGTGCACTTCCAAGATGTCTTTGTACAGATTTATCAAAAGCGACTTGTCTTAATGTCGTACCTGCATTTGTATTTGTTGTAAGTAAGACATCTAAATCAGGGTCAACAAAAACTCTAACGGGGAGTTCTTTTACTCCAAGCAAAACTTGAGCAGCCGCTTTATGCTGGCCATCAAAGACTTTTATCTCTGATTCTCCATTGTTTGTAATAATATATCCCAGTGTGATGTGTAATTGAGGACGTTTAAGGAAAAACTCTTTAATTAATTTGGAAATATTTTTCCCAATAGAACGAGGATTTATTCTTTCGTCATGATGTAAATATTCTATAGGAAATAAGGCAAAGAAGTATTTAAAACCACTAATCTTATCTTCAAAAATGGGATACTCATAAATGGTATTATCGCCTTTTTCGGGAAATGAAAATTTGATCTTATCTCCCTCTATTTTAAATTTTAACCTATATTTCGCACCATCATATTCAGCAAAGATATCACCAAGATTTGGAGAAGTTCCTTTTTCTTTAAGTGTTCTTTCCGCTATTTTAGTGAACTTATAAAGAATTCTTGCTATACGAAGATCTGAATCCTGTTTTGAACGATTGCAAGAAGAATGAGTTATAGCAAAATTTGAAGGGTCATCCTTTCCACCTAATTTTAAAGGTATTACGTGGTCTATATCTATATTATTTTTGTGAATTTCCAAATCTATTTCTTCTTCACATATAAAACACTTGTGATTTTGGAGATCCCACAATTTTTTTATTAATTCTTCTTTTTCATGAGTTTTCAGTCTATTTAAATATAAGGATCCCATTTTATCTGCTCCTTTCTTTTGTAAGCATGTCACCTAACTCATTCATATCCGAACTATTTGGATATACTTCTAAATATAGAAGATATGCGAACTGTTCGCAAATACATCCCTCTGGGTGACTATTTTTGTTTTTGGTCATATTCCACCTCAATTTTCCCCTGCATTTCATCGTCTTCCCAGGATTACTTTTATTTTCTTTATTAACTCCTGATTATAAGGAACTCGAATTATAATTGTGTTATTTGCAACATCCTCAATTTTTACAACAGGGAGCTTGTTTCCCTTTACTATTTTGTAAAGAGTGGAGTTTCCTATTTGTAGATGTCTGTCTGTCCCATCAAGGGTTATTGTCTTAGAAAGCTCTTTCCCCATTAATTTCAGCTCCTTTTGCAATAAGCAAAACTTAACTTTAAGCTACCCACATTTACCAAATGTTTAGTTAATATGATATAGCGTGTGTAAAACAAAGGAAAGCGAAAAGTCAAGTTATTTCCTTTTTCTATGCGGGTGTGGAGGGACTTCATCTTAAATCCGGAATAGGATTAATAGAAATTTTTATTTTTCCTCTTTCCCCCTTGTGCAGGTAAGTCGGAAGGACACTTTGAAGGAGTTTGAAACAGCCATCAAAATGGCTCCCCGGGAGGGTTTCGAACCCCCAACCCCCTGGTTAACAGCCAGGTGCTCTACCTGTTGAGCTACCGGGGAACCTTTAGCGCTATTATTATATCAGGTCAACTCTAAACTTTCAAGCATGGTTGACAGGTTTGCTCTCCTTAGTTTATAACTTGAATCGCATGGGTTCATTTAAAATTTCTAAATCTCTTTACCTTCCTGCAGAAGGGTGGAACCTCTACCCTACCCTGACGTTTTCGAACCTTTACATCTCTGAAATCAAAAAAACAGGAGGATTCTCACATGGATATTAGAGGAAAAACCATTCTACTGCTTGGTGGAGCTGGTCAGGTTGGTCTGGCCATCGCAAAAAAAATGCTCCATGAAAATCCTAAAAAGCTCATTATTTCTTCCCTCTTTAAAGAAGAGAGTGAAGACGCAATAAAGGAATTAAAATCCTACATAAAAAGGGTCTTCAAGGATAGTGACAGACCTACAACTGAATTCGTTCCTGAATCAGGCAACATATTTGTAAGAGAAGAGCTTGTGGGTCTATCTCGCGAGGAAATCCTCAATACCCCTGAATATCGTGATAAAGTCATGGAAGATGTGCTGGGGGAAATAACAGATGATATCGTCCACAATTCTCATCTTTATAAAATCATACACCGCCATAAACCTGAAATCATTATCGACGCAATAAACACGGCAACAGCTCTCGCATATCAGGACATTTATTCTGCCGCGACTGAAGTAAAAACTTATCTCGACACCGGTGATTTCTCGAGTAAAGAATTCCCTGTTAGTGTAGCAAGACTTGTAACAAGTCTATACATCCCACAGCTGGTCAGACATATTCAGATCCTATATCGTGCAATGATGGATAACAAAACTCAGATGTACGTGAAAATAGGAACCACAGGCACAGGAGGAATGGGATTAAATATTCCTTACACACATGGTGAGGAAAGACCATCGAGGGTGTTACTTTCAAAATCAGCAGTGGCAGGTGCTCAAACTCTTCTTTTGTTTCTGATGGCACGAACCCCAGATGCCCCCATTATAAAAGAAATAAAGCCCGCGTCACTCATTGCATGGAAAAGAATTTCATCAGGAGAAATAAAAAAACGTGGTCAAACTATTTATCGATATGACTGTCCACCCGATGAGGCTGTAGAGCTAAAAGAAGGAGAAATTTTTGACTACAAAAAATTTAATGTCGGCAAGCCACTGAACGTACCCCTAAAAGCTGTTTTTATTGACACCGGCGAGAATGGTGTGTTCTCCCTTGAAGAATTTAAGGCAATCACAACACTGGGCCAGATGCAAGCTGTCACACCTGAAGAAATCGCGAAGAATACACTTCTCGAGATCAAAGGTGGAAACACATCAAAAGACGTGATAGACGCACTTGACGGCTCTGTCATGGGCTCTACCTATAGAGCTGGATTCCTCCGTAAGTTTGCAATTAAAAAACTTGAGGAAGAAAAAATTAAAACCGGCCGTGAAAGTATTGCCTTTGAAATCCTTGGCCCTCCAAGATTGACAAAATTGATTTTTGAGGCCTACATCCTTAAAAACACCGTCGGGACCATGGAAAAGGCACTGTCGGTTACTCCTGAGAAACTCTCGTTGATCACCGAAAAAGAGATTCAGGAGAATAAAGATTTAAGGAGCTGGATCGTTTCTGTAGGTATCCCAATTTTAATGTCAAATGGGCGAAAACTCCTGTTTGCAAAAAATGAAGTTACCTACAAAAGAAAATTCTGGGCTGATCGTCCATGGAAGGTCACAGATGAAAATATAAAACACTTCAGACACAATGAATGGGTCGATCTCACACCGGAGAATATGGCTCAGTGGCAGAACTGGTTCAAAATGATTCTTGAGGAGAAAAAACTTTCAGAAGGTGACACCAGTTCTTATTTTGATAGAAGTGAAGATTTCTGGCCAACAGAAGCCAACAATGAGACATCAATTGATCCAGGCGAAGTTGCAGGATGGATCTTCACAGTGGTTGAACAGGGTAGCAGGATGAAAGATTAATGAGATACAATACATATATTGACGATGTGCCGGTTTACGTGCCGGGAGTAACAACCACAGAGGAACTTGTAAGATCCCACGGCATTTCGGAAGAAAAAATCGTAAAACTCTCTTCCAATGAGAATCCTCTTGGCCCCTCACCACTTGCCATCGAAGCCGTTAAAAATGAGCTACCTAACTTAAACATCTATCCTGACAATACATATTCTGAATTGAAACGTGCTCTCTCAGAAAAATGGAAGGTCAAACCAGAGAATATCGCTGTGGGGAATGGTTCGAGTGAAATCTTCCTGTTTCTATCGCTCGCATTTCTAAACGAAAAGAGTACTCTTGTAACATCCCGCCACACCTTCCAAATTTACAAAATTTCAGGCAAGATTGTGGGGGCCAACGTTATCCAGGTTCCCATGAGAAAAGGGCTAAAAATCGACCTCGAGGGAATCCTCTCCTCAATAACAAGAGACACATCCATTGTTTACATTTGCAATCCTAACAATCCAACGGGCAGTTATTTGACAAAGGCGGAGGTCGAATATTTCCTTGAACAAGTCCCAGAGGATATTCTTGTCGTATTTGATGAAGCTTATTATGAATACGTAACTGCGAGTGATTATCCGAAGACTATTAATTACATCGACCGTGGAAATGTCGTTATCATTCGCACCTTCTCAAAAATTTACGGACTCGCTGGACTTAGACTTGGATATGCGATAACCTCGCCTGAAATAATAGAGAAATTCGAGCACGTAAGATTTCCGTTTAGTGTTTCGAGAACTGCTGTTGTTGCCGGTATTTCGGCATTGAAAGACACATTACACGTACAAAAATCAAGGGCATCTAATGAACGGAATAAGTTCAAAATGTATAAAAAGTTTGAAGAACTTGGTGTAAAATATATACCAACACAGGGAAACTTTATATATCTGGAAACAAAAATACCGGGAAAGAGGCTGTTCGAAATGTTATTAAATTATGGGATAATTGTGAGACCTCTTGATGCCTATGAACTTCCTATGGGAATAAGGGTTACCATAGGAGATGACCATCAGACAGACCAATTTCTTTCAGCACTGGAGGATGTGATCAGAAAATGGGATACTATCAGTTCACGGGAAGAAGGCTGAGCAGGGTTCTCGCTCTTGAGGCCCTTTATAGATTTGACCTGCTTGATGAACCTTTAAGTGAGGCTATCAAGGATATTTATAACAGGGAGAATCCGCCAGAAGATGTCCGAAAGTTCACAAACAAGATACTCGAATCTGTGGAATCCAATCTGGAGGAGATAGACAGATTAATTGACCAGACTACCCTAAACTGGCCCCTTGAGCGTATCACAACAGTTGATAGATCCATCCTCAGAATTGCTGTAGGCGAGATGCTTGGTATAGATGAAGTCCCTTTCAAGGTTTCAATTTCAGAGGCTATAGAAATCGCCAAGCTCTTCTCCACTGAGGAGTCAGGAAGATTTGTAAATGGGGTTCTCGATAATATCGCCATAAAGCTGGGATTTAAGCAGGAGGAGAAATCATGAGGTTCGCTCTTATTTCAGATATCCACGGGAATCTGGAGGCACTGAACAGTGTGTTGAAAAAAATTGAAGAGATAGGATATGACGCTATTCTCGTCCTCGGAGATGTTGTTGGGTATGGTGCTGATCCAGGTGAATGCATAGAGAAGGTAAAACTCATGGGAGCATTTGTGGTTAAAGGTAATCACGATGAAGCCGTTGTCAACGTTGAAGAAAGGAAGTACATGAATATTTATGCAAGAGAAGCAATTGAATGGACTGCATCTAACCTCACTGAAGCACACAAGATCTGGTTGAGAAATTTACCTTATAAAATCTCACCTTTCGAGGGATTTGAGATTACCCACGCTGAATGGGAGAAACCTGAAAACTGGACATACATTTTTGACGAATATGAGGCAAGATATCAGTTCAAATTTATGAGAGAAGAAATTGGGTTCTATGGACACACGCATATACCTATGATTTTTGAGAAAAATAGAGAAGGAGATGTCAAGAGAATAGAACAGAATGAGATTTACATGATAAAGGACAACAGGTACATGATAAATCCTGGAAGCGTGGGACAACCCCGAGATAGAGATTGGCGGGCAAGCTTTGGAATTTACGACTCCGATGAGAATTTTTATATACAGTACAGAGTAGAATATGACGTCAAAACAGCTATGAAGAAGATCGTAGATGCAGGCCTTCCAGAACCTCTTGCCTATCGACTGGAGATGGGCTATTGATGAAGAATTTCTCGGTCATCTCTCTTGGATGCCCTAAAAATCAAGTTGACTCGGAGGTTCTCATTGGCCTGCTGGAAAATGCCGGTTTTGAATACGATCCTTATTCCGACAACTTTGATTTCGTCGTAGTTAATACATGCGGATTCATTCAAGACGCAGTGGATGAATCTTTTAGTACCTTCAGGAGACTAATTGAATTAAAGAGACAAGGAAAGATCAGAAAAATTGTTGTCACGGGTTGCCTCATTCAGAGATTCAGAAGGAATATAAAAAAGTTTTTCCCGGATATTGACTTAATTTTAGGGATTGATCAAGAACCCGAATTAGCAGAAATTTTGAAGAAAAAAGCAGGAATCAAAAGAATTTTGACCTCCCGATGGATTTACACTGGTAGGGAACCGCGAGTTCTACTTTCTTCAAACTATGCATATATAAAAGTCTCTGAAGGATGCAACCGAAGGTGTGCTTTTTGCATCATTCCAAAGATGAGAGGTAGATATCGTTCAAGAAAAATCGAGGAAATTGTTGATGAGGCGTACTCCCTCGCTCATTTAGGAATAAAGGAGGTCATCCTTGTCGCTCAGGATCTAACACTTTACGGGTACGATATTTACGGCAAACCGTCACTTGACAGGTTGGTAAGAGAGTTGAATAAAATCCCTGGCATCGAATGGATAAGGCTCCTCTACCTGTATCCGTCGAGTATCAATAAGAAATTGCTGGATGCAATTGCAGAGAGTGATAAAGTCGCGAAATATTTGCACGTACCGATTCAGCATGCTTCTGATAAAATTCTCCGGTTGATGCGTAGAGCAGGTGGGAGAAAAGGAGTCGAAAAAGCACTCTCTTTAATCAGGAAAAATTTGCCAGATTTTTATATAAGAACCGAAGTTATTGTCGGTTTTCCAGAGGAGGATGAAAGTGATTTCAGAGAGCTCATATCATTTATCAATGATTACAGGCCCGAAAGAATAGCTATTTTTCCGTATTCAGATGAGAATGAGGCAGCATCCCATCGACTACCAAACAAGGTTCCAGATGAGATTATCAATGACAGAATAACTGAGCTTTCATTAACCGTGCAGGACATTATGATCGAAGTACAGGAGAATTTTGTCGGTAAAGAGATCAAAGTTTTGCTGGATGCAGATACAGAAGGACGTACAGAGTATGATGCACCTGAGATAGACTTCATTGTAAAGTTTAAAAAGGCGAAGAATGGACCAATTGTTAGATCAAGGATCCTGAAGGTGGATGAAACAGGTGATCTACTCGCCGAACAAATCAACTAACCGGGT
>CAYNMM010000114.1:0-3932 GCA_964398355.1 uncultured bacterium | reverse complement strand
AATTTATACGATTCAAACTATTACAATCCTGGAATATTTGAACCCTCACGATACTGGTCCCTGAGAATCAACTTCGGAATTTCGAAAACCACGATGTTAAATGACATAAATTTAATACTTAGAATGAAAGTTGGCTTTGGGAAAAACACCCAATTCTTAAAGCTGGAAAATCAAAATCAATTCAGGCACTACATCGGAGTAATGGATTACATTCAGTTAAATACTTATGCTGGCGGCATTATCGGCTCTACAATTCCAAGGCAGGAGCATATTTTTGCATTTGGGAACCCTGATCCTGAGCACAGGAAATTTTATCCATCAAGAAGGGGTGCACTTTCTCCCGGGAAACATTGGTCAACAGGGGATGGGATGAGTCTATTTGGATACACCGATTTATCCTCGACTCCACCGGGCAAATACGGGACATCAATCACAACAACATTCAAAATCTGGCATTTACCATCCGTTTATTACACAGTTGGAATCCTTACAAACGAATTGAAAGATTTTAGCAATACCCAACTTTTACAGGAGAGTGGCATTAAATTTGGTGTTTCGGGAAAAGTTTTAAAAGCGATGCTGATTCTGCCGATATACGTCAGCCATCCTCCAGCTGGCGAGAATAAAATTGCCTTCAGATGGAGCATCCTCTTCAACATCCAATGGTCACGGTAATGGAGTTAAATTCAGGTTCCTTTTCGGTTAACTCCGGTATCTAAAAGTTAAACACTCTGTCAGATTAGGGCTGACATTACCCATGAAAATTTTAAAAATAACTTCAAAATGCTCATAAATTGAGAGGAAGAGTGTTGCACAAACTTTTGCCCTCAAAATGAAAAATTATACAGAATTTATGGATAACTCATGGTTAAGAGTAATATCCCCTTTTCCTCTTCTCTTTTGCATGGAACTTTATCCACAATTTCCCCTCCCGCTTTGCGGGAGGGATAAAGGGGAGGGCGCCCCCTCCTTAATCCTCCCCCACAGTGCTACCGCACTGCAGGGGAGGAAATTAAAGAAGTTCCCCTCCAAAACAGGGAGGAAATTGAAGGAGTTCTTCCACAGGGCTGAACACTCGATAAGGGGAGGAAGTTATTTTGTTCATTTCATTCAAAGTGCAAAAATATACAAAATCCTGCATATTTATCATCATCCTGAAAATCATTGGAAATGTCAGCAGATTAGGGCATGAGTTCGGACACTTATGATTTTACTTGGCAGAACACATAAAAATTAATGGAGAAAATTTAGAAAAAAAGCCCAACTCGTGTTTGAACTCCAGCGAATAAGTTTAAAATTCCGATAAAACCTCTCTCAACGTTTCTACCACTTCATCAATTTGCTCGTATTCGACAATCAAAGGAGGCAAAAACCTTAGAGTGTAGTCTCCTGACAAACCGATCAAAATCTTCTTTTCAAACATCTTTTGGGCAACATCTCGGATGATTTTATCCTTTAATTCAACTCCTACCATCAATCCTTTCCCTCGAATTTCTTTTACTATATCAAGGCTTCCAACACTTTTCTTCAAGGCCTCTCTGAAATAATCTCCCTTTTCTTCAACCTTTTTAAGAAATTTTTCATCTGAAATTATATCAAGCACTTTGAGAGCAACTTTTGTGATTAATGGATTTCCACCAAATGTTGATCCATGAGCTCCAAAATCCATTACAGATGCTACCTTTTCGGAAAAGATGGTTGCACCGATAGGTAATCCCCCACCAAGAGCTTTTGCAACTGTAACTATGTCAGGTTTTATATCAAAATGCAGATAGCTGAAAATTTTTCCGGTCCGCCCCATGCCTGTTTGAATCTCATCAATAATGAGAAGTATGTCTCTTTCTTTTGTTATCTCTCTCACACCTTTCACGAAATCTTTATTCAACACAGTCATTCCACCCTCGCCCTGAATAATCTCCATAATAACAGCCGCTGTCTCATCGGTAAGTGCAGATTTGAAGGCTCTGAGATCATTTGGAGGAACAAAAATAACTCCATTAATCAGAGGTTTGTACCCTCTTTTGTATTTTTCCTTTCCGGTTACAGATAATGCTCCCATTGTGCGTCCATGAAAGGCGTGTTCAAGAGCAACGAATTCAAATCTTCCCTTTTGCATGCCGTATCTTCTTGCTGCTTTCAAGGCGAGCTCATTAGCTTCTGAACCACTATTTAGAAAGAAAACCCTATCGAGTCCACTGAGCTCAACAAGTTTTTTAGCAAGAAGTGCTTGCGAAGGTGTATAGTAAAGATTTGAAATGTGAAGAAGCTCATCAGCTCCTTCTTTTATTGCCTTTACAACTTCCGGATGACGCTGACCAAGTGCATTTACACCTATTCCGGCAAGAAAATCAAGGTATTTCTCACCCTTTTCGTCGTAGAGATACACCCCTTCGCCTTTGACAAACACTGCAGGAAATCTTTTGTAAACCTGCAGATGATACTTTTGATCAATTTCTATGATATTCATCAGCAAACCTCCGTGATTTCAGGTAGTGTAATGAGCATTGATCCTTACATAATCTTCCGTCAAATCTGTTCCATAAAAAATAGAACTGGCGGATCCTGTGTTGAGTACAAGTTTTATTCTTACAAAATCTTTGTGGAAAAGTTTTCCAGGGTCAAATCTTTTAGGGGTTCCATTTTTAAAAATGAGCTCGTCATCAATGTAAAGTTCAACTTTATCAGGGTCAAGTGATGAGTCCGTTGAACCCGCAGCGGCAAGAATTCTGCCAAAGTTCGGGTCTCTACCGTAGATGGCTGTTTTAACGAGATTTGAATTTGCTACCTTCCTTGCGATTCTGAAGGCTTCCTCCGAATCACGTGCATTCTCAACTTCGACGGAGAAAATTGTCTTAACCCCTTCTCCATCCCTGAGTATTTGCATAGCAAGGGAATGGGTAACCTTCATCAAACTTGTCAGGAAAACTTCGAAAAGCTGCCCATCTTTAATTTCCAGATTTCCCGCCTTTCCATTGGCAAATATGAACACACTATCGTTCGTACTCTGACAACCATCGACGGATATTCTGTTAAAAGATGAGTCAACCGCTTTATGTAAAGCTGTTCTAAGTGCTTCAACATTTACAACGGCATCTGTGAGGATAAATGCCAGCATAGTTGCCATATTTGGTTCAATCATTCCCGCTCCCTTGGCGATACCAAGAATTTCTACTTCCACACCTTCCACTGTAAAAACCGCCCTCTCCATTTTTATTTTGGTGTCAGTAGTAAGAATGGCCTCCGCAAAGTCTTCAAATCCATCGGGTCTGAGTTCTTTATAAGCCGCCTCGATTCCCTTCGTCACTTTCTCCATAGGAAGTGGCACTCCAATAACTCCTGTAGAGGCAACAAGCACCTTTTCGGGTGAAAATCCGCCAAGTTCTGCGAGTTTTTCGGTCATCTTCTCTGCATCTCTAAGGCCCTGTTCCCCGGTAGCGGCATTCGCATTACCGCTGTTCACAACTATTCCCCACGCTTCTCCTTTACTAACTCTCTTCCTCGAAACTACAACTGGTGCAGCTTGAAATTTATTTTTTGTGAAAACCGCAGCAATTTTAGCTGGAGTCTCCGAAAGAATTATTCCAAGATCTTTCTTCCCTTCCTTCAGTCCACAATTAATTCCAGACGCCATAAATCCCCGAATCATCGCAAAATCCTCCCTTACAAATCAATCTTTTAAAATTTCTCGTGCCTTTTCGATTTGTTTTCTAACAGCTTCCGGGTTGGTTGAGCCGTAGGTTTTCTTATTTCTTACAGATTTCTCAAAATCAAAAACCTCAAAGACTTCCTCGTCGAAAACATCTGAAAACTTCTTAAATTCGTCGATTGACAGCTCCCGGAGTTCTTTACCTTCTTTTTGGGCAGCAAAGACAATCTCGCCCACAATACCATGCGCCTCCCTGAAAGGAACTCCTTTCTCAACGAGATAATCC
>CAYNMM010000113.1:0-7110 GCA_964398355.1 uncultured bacterium | reverse complement strand
GGAATACATTCAATTCACTTGATGAACTCACACAATCGGATCTGCTGGCAGGAGTTGGGCTTGCAATTGGCATTTTTTCCAGAAAACAGAGTGGAGCTGGTATTTATATTTCTACAAACAGACGCCACGAATTTCTCTATGGGCTGTATTACAGATTGTTTTAAAGGTTCTTCTCTCTCATTTTTAACAAAGAGAAAGCCTCCCTGTAAAAATTTCAAGACTGATCCTATGAACCGGATTAATTTTTATCCTGTCACATTTTTGCGACATGTAAGAAAAACCTGCAAGAATCAAAATTACAAATCCTGTGAGCCCTCTATTATCCAGCTTTATAAAAACTATCTGATACAGAAGATATGAGATTCGAGAGTACTTTTCACTATTACTTTATCTCAAAAATGTTACACAGACGGGCTCTGATTAACACAGGATTTTTGGGAAATTCCCCAAAATGTTTTCTTGAAAATGTTACACTTTGAGTGTTTGAGAAATACAAACTTAAACCCTGCCAAAAAGCAAGATTCTGTTATTACAAAATCACCGTCGAAAAAATTGCAAGGATATGATAGTTAAACACAGGAGGTGTATTTGGTATGAAGTTATTATTTATCCTTTTACTCGCCAGTTTCAAAGCATTGTTTCTGGGTAGCCAGTACAAATTGTACTTTGATTTTCATAATCGACTTGCGAAAATAGTTAAGCCCACAGATACTGTTGATTTTTACATCAAAAAAGACCATACGACTCCTTTTGCCGGATATGTTCTGGGAAATGAAATCGTCTTTGTGGCTCTAAAGGCTGACACATTAGCAAAAAACCCATTACTCAACCCCGGATGGTGGATCCAAACATACAGTCTTGACGGTGATTACGACACATCTTACCTTTACACGCCCACACAAATCTTAGAAAAGGGGTACGGAATCATAAAACCCATAACAATTCTATTCAATGACACCCTTTACATAACATTTGACATAGCGGACTGTGTATATGCCTATCGTTCAGGGAAAATCAGGAAGATAAAATGTGGACTACTGCCCGAAATTCCAAAAGCAAAAAAGAGATACAGTTTCCTACCTGAAAAATATCCCAGAAATGCACCCAGACTCATTAGATTCGCCGTAAAGAAAGATGAACTGTACATAGAGGTATTTCGCCACGGAAAAACACAACTGGTTAAGATACATTAACATCTCTTTGTTTCCACCGGTAAACACCAAAAAAGTTTAACGATGTTCCACCCGGTTTTAAATAAATTTGAATACAATGGATCTTTTAAATGAATCTGCTCACTCCATCACATCTTTTTTCAATCTCCCAAACATCAAAAATTTCTGAAAAACTGATAATCAAAAAGGAGGTTTAAAATGGTACTGTACTTTTTTCTGGTCATGACCATAATTCCCAAATATCATGGCAGCATAAAAATGGATGGTATTCTGAAGGAAAAGCAATGGACCAGGGCTTACACTGTCACCTCATTTAAAGAATTTATGCCGGTCTATGGTAAAAATGCCAAATACCGAACAGAAGCCTATATTTTCACAACCGAGAAATACATTTATGTGGGGTTCAAATGCTACGGTCCTCCTCCTATTGTAGAGCGTAAAGGTAGAGACATGGTCTCCGCCGACTTCGTGTCTTTCCAGCTTGCTCCATTAGGTGATCCTGCCACAGTCTTTGAATTTTCAGTTGATGCAGGTGGCAACATACTTGATCTCAGAAACAACAACGGTCTGATAGATCCTTCGTGGGACACCGATTGGAAAGCATCCGCATTTGTGGCTGACTCATTTTACACAGTGGAAATGGAAATTCCATTTAAATCCATCTCCTACAACAGAAAAAAGGCGTGGGGGATCAACTTTACAAGACAGATCAGCAAGGATAAGGCTAAATACTACTACATGCTTCCAAAAATGGGACAGATAACACCCAACATGGAGTTTGTACACTTTAAAGCCCCTTTGAGCATATCACTGCAGCTCATCCCGCAGATAGTTTTCAGAGAGGATACCGTACGGGACTTCTTCGGTGTAAAACATTCCAATGAGTACAAGAATTTTGCCGGTGATTTAAGACTCAAGCTGGAAGGGAACTCCTTACATTTCACCTACAACCCTGATTTTGCAGATGTTGAGGCTGACCCATTCACCGTAAATATTTCAAAATATCCAAGATTTTTACCTGAAAAACGACCATTTTTTGTGTACGACATGGGGATCTTTCAATTACCTTTCATTGTGGGCATGCCACTAACCAATTTTGTTTATACAAGGATGATCGGATCAGACTTTATGGGAAATGAAATTCCACTCACCTGGGGGCTGAAAGCTGTTTTGAGACAGGATCCTGTTAAAACCGGTTTTCTTGGTGTCAAAACCGACTCAATGGAAACATTCGTATTCGTAAGACCCCTCCTTACATTGAACGACATGCAAATGGGACTTCTTCTCGGAAATTACGATCACGAAGATACCCTGAATCGGCTAATATCCTTTGATGTTAAATATGAATGGAAAAATTTCACCGCACTCTTCATAGGGGCACACTCAATTTTTGAAGAACGAGACACAAGCACGGGTAATTTCTTAAATTTTGGTCTGAAATGGGGAACGAGAATTTACAATTTCATGTTTTATTACCAGAAAATTGACTCACTTTTCGACATAAGCAGATTGGGGTTTGTACAGGGTGCAGGTTACAGCTCAAGGATAAGGTTTGGCAAAAATTTTTATACCAGAAAAATTCCTTTTATCAGCATCGGTATGGGCTTCATGAGGAAAAGGGATCTAAACGAGACTCCGTCTTTCGAGGTTACTCCTGAATTAAGTATGTTTTTGAAAAATGGCCACTCTATCAGCATTTACGGAGGCTTCGGAGAGACCAATTCCTATGACCCTTTCAGAGACACCCTTGTGTCATTTAATTCGTGGAACCTTAATCTCTCCGCATACATCAATCTACCTCCCAACCGGGTTACCATTCGTGGATCGGCGAGGAAAGTTTACAATTACCAGACAGGAGAAATCGGGACATTTTACAATGGAGACATTGATCTTGGCATCCACATTTCAAAAAATTTCTCGCTGAGCACAAACCTTGCATTTTCCGAGGGGGCAGGACTGAAGAGAACAATTTCCACCCTTCATACAGGTGAAATCAACATGTTTGAGAAAATAACCCTGAGAGTGGGATACGAAAATGTATTTTCAGAATCACGGTATTACCAGCCCTATTACAGATACTGGACATTCGTTACATATCAGCTTGGCACAGGTGGGATATACCTGGCAATCAGCACATCACGGGATAAATCAGGTGTGATGCAATCCGTCTCGGCTGTCAAATTAAAGTTATTTATCACATACTGACGCAACTCTCAGAATCTGCTGACAACAGATTTACATTCGGGATTACCTGCTTACATTACTCATGGAAATCTAAAAATAGCTTCAAAGAATTTATAGATTAGGAGAAATAGTATTGCACATTTTTTCCTCGGGTTGAAAATCAGCTCAGAATTTACGAATAAAGCGAAGGGGGATCTTCAGGGCTAAAGTATTATCCATTATTCTCTTCTGCTTTGCATAAGCCTTTATCCATAATTTCTCCTCCTGCTCAAGAGGCTTCACTTACACTATCTTTTCTGCAAAGTGGGGGGATATTTTGGGTCTTCCCCCGCAATGTTAAGTATTGGGGAAAGGAGCTGCTTTGCTCATTTCGATCAAAGAATGTTGACGAAGAATTCCGTAAAAGCCGTGGGAGAATGATTCTCTCATTACCATATATTCAGCAAAGGAGAGGAAAGAAAATAGTGCTGTTGATGGATAGCATGACATTAAAAAGCGATTATTTGCAATGAGTATGAAATGAAGTAGCAGGACGATTCCCATAAGGAGTATGAGAAAAGGTTTATACAATTTAGAGACTTAAAATTGTGTAATTAATCATTTGCTTCGTAAACTCTAAATTTCACACTCATTAACTGGTTTATCCTGTATAAATTTGACCTCACCCTGGGCATTGGCTTCCTTATCCACTGTCATTCAAATTGCTTAGCTGAAAAAACAAGTTAAATTCTAAAGGGCAATGAGTCTTGTTCAGCTTGTCTATCTTCTCTTTGAGGGTGTTCAAAAAAATTCCTTTAAAAGAAAAAGGAATGCAATTTTTAATGTCCTCCCCCACGCCTCTTCGAGGCGTGGGGGAGGATCACCTTTCAATCTCCTCCCCCGCCTCGTGGGGAAGGATTAAGGAGGGAACGCCCTTCCCTCAATCCCTTTCCGCAGGCGGGAGGGGAGGTCGGGATAGATATTTTCATAAAGTGGAAGGGGAGATGATCACTGGTAAAATATTTTTCGAACACCCTCAGTGATCATAAGGCATCTGTGGAAGGGGATACTGTGGGTGATCCATTTAAGGACACGGCGGGGCCATCTTTGAACATACTTTTGAAGTTAATGGCTATCTTATCCTTAGTATTTGCTCCGTTCATTGTGTGGTTAAGGGGATTGATTTTTTAAATTAAGGTGGGGAGGGGGATGAGGCACTTCGTGCCTCATCCCCCTCCCCACCTTAATTTAATCACAACTTCACAACACGCACAACCTCGGCACGAAACCTGACAAAATAGATACCAGCACCAACTCCTCGCATATCAACCTCTATCTCACCTGCACCCTTCCTCACCCTCTTCACTACCCTGCCGTCAAGTGAGTAAATCCAAACCTCCCCAGCCTCCGATAAAATCTTTAAAACCCCAGTAGTAACCAACGGCTCTACCCTCAAATGCCCTATACCAACTCCACATGTATCACCTACCAGTGTAACCGGCCCACTTGTGGACATACCTACAACTCCAACCTGTCCAGCTGTCCCAAGATACTGCCATCCATTATCTCCCATCTTCATTAACTCACCCGTATCAAAGCATAAAAACATCATCCCATCCGCAGATACATGCAGATCAGCGACGCCAAACTGTGAAACTGTCCCTACCATCACCCAATCTTCCCCTCCATCCACTGACCTGAACACATCGCCATATCTGTCCACTGCATACACCGTGTCACCCTTAACTTCTATGGCCACCATGTCAGCCGATCCGGTCGAACCCACAAGCACCCAACTCTCCCCATCCTCACTCCTCCATACATCACCAGAGACTGTTAAAGCAAATATGTAACTTCCATCATAAGCCAGTCCTACAAAGTCGTCTCCATTTAGCGAAGTTAACAAACTCAACGATGTTATATCCTCCCCTCTATATAGATCTCCAGAACGCGTCAACACATAATAATACCCGCCTCTATTCGCTATATCTACTGCATCGTCCGTTGGTAAAGCGGTTACCGCCTCCCAACTCTCACCTCTATCAACCGTTCTTAAAATCCTCCCGTTACTCTCAAGCATATACCCAAGATTGTCATTGATAAAAATGAGTGATACGCCAGTATTATCCCCTATATTCGACACAAGGGAGAAGTTCACACCATCTGAGGTCCTGAACACATCACCCATATCAGTGAACAAGTAAATGTAACTCCACAGGCTGAACGGCAAGAAGACCAGTAGTGCAATCCAACAATTTCTGAGCCTGTTTATGAGAAACATCTTATTTCCTCACTACAAATTTCTTAACTCGTCTCTCGCTACCACTTACTTTTAACACGGCGAAATATACACCTGAGGAGAGCTTATCTGCCTTTATCCTTACTACATGAACCCCGGTCTTCAATGTCCCACTAATAACCCTTCTCACCACTCTACCAGCTACATCTACTATTGAAAGTTCCACATGTTCAAACTCCGAATTATACATTGATGGAGCTACAAAAAACGATAAATAGGCCTCCTTATTCACTATCGTCGGCACTATCTCTAAAGGACCGTTAGACATATAAAACGGTATCTCTCCCACCCTATATTCTTCTCCAAGTCCGTTAACCGCACCAAGTGCATATCCTTTGACGCCCAGCATCGCGGTATCCACAAACTCGGTATCCGCAACAGGCTCAGAAGTTAATCTCTCCTCTCCCCCATCCAGCTTTATCCTATACACATGGTAACCCCTCAGTTTATTGAGTCCAGGCTCCGTCCTCCATCTAAGATGGATCATCCCGTCATCTCCAACCCGCGCATTAAATGCTAAAAGTGTAACGGTCGCCTCTATCTTGAAAAATGTATCCGAAACGGTAAAGTTCACAGGATCCCCAGGATCAAAACCCCTATAAACTAATTTTAACATCGCATAATGCGTCGGTATATGAGGAACACGAAAAGTATATTCCCATGTATCTCCGACCGCTATTCCACCAATACCCTGCAGTAAACTCTGCCACCTCTCACCACCATGTAGCGAAATATATACATCAACAAATTTAGGCCCCGCCCACTTTATAGTCTCTAACGCCCCAACATCCCAAGTCTCACCACCATTAGGAGAAAATAATACAAACGAGTTACTCACATATTTCAAATCCCCATGATCTACATCGTAATAACTTATATGCACATTACCTTTCCCATCAACCGCAATTGAGCTCCCATATTCTCCAACCCTGCCAGTAGTATCTAACGCCTCTATATGCCAGACACCTCCACTTTTCCACGCATACTTCAAGTCTTTATTAGTCTCATCATAATAGCTTATATATGGATTGCCATTCTCATCGAGAGCAATAGAACACCACGATCCCACATAACCAACGGTATCCACACTCTCAATATACCATTTATCACCTAATTTATAAGCATACTTCAGATCATATCCGAAATCGTAATAACTGATATGTGGATTACCATTCTTGTCCACTGCGATTGAAGTGTATCCCATAGCAGAGCCTACCGTATCAATATTCCACACTACTCCACTCTTATAAGCATACTTCAGCTTATTACTATGGATGTAACTTATATGTGGATTACCCTGACTATCTAAAGCCAAGGATGAATACTGACCGGCTCCTGATCCCTCGACTGTCTCAATACACCAAGTGTTACCGCTCTTATACGCATACTTTAAATTTCCCTGATCTGCTGATACATAATAACTTATATGAGGATTGCAATCTTTATCTATCGCTATTGAGGTCAACTCTCCAACAT
>CAYNMM010000112.1:0-4669 GCA_964398355.1 uncultured bacterium | reverse complement strand
CCACCCCGCAGAGCAGGAGAGAAAATTGAGGATGAAGTCTTATGCAAAGTAGATGAGGGAAATAATGGATATTACTTTTAATCCTGAGGATAAACCCATTTGCTTCAATCATGAATTCTGTATAATTTTTGCATTCTGAGGGCAAAGATTTGTGTAATACCTTTCCTCTCAACATAAAACCGCTTCAATCCGGAAAATATGCAGCTTTGTATCTTCATTATCTCCACTGTCTCTCAGAATCTGACGGAGAGGGCGTTCTAACATTGTTTTAATGTTTTTTAAGCAAATCCAAAACACCCCCTTGACAAATTTGAAAAGCGGGGTTATTATACTTTGCGTTACAAAGTTCTTTGTCATGGAGAAGAGAAAATGGATATAGAGGCACTGCTTTTCAACAAATATAGGTTATTGATTATGGCCTTACTGGCAAAAAACAAAGCATTAAGTTTCAAAGAGCTGAAAAAGGCTTTATCTATCACAGACGGTAATCTCGCTTCTCACTTGAGAAAGCTTGAGGAGGCCAATCTCGTTGAAGTTCAAAAAACCTTTGAAGGAAGGAAGCCCAAAACTATTTATAAAATCACTGATTTCGGGGAGGAACAACTGGATATTTTCCTCTCCAAACTTGGGGATCTTTTGAAAAACGTAAAAGGAGGTTTCAACAATGATTGATAAGAAAATAGACGAAGTCATCGACATAGCCGAATATGTCGCAATTATGCGATTCAAATTGATTGGAAATTTTTTCATCCCATATTTGTCCTGGGGGATTTATACCCTGGTCTGTGGAATCATACAAATCACTGGGCACTATGAACAATGGGGATACTTATGGCTTCCAGCAGCATTTTTTAGCTCACTTGAACCCGATTTTAAAAATCTGAAAACAAGTTTTATCTCATGGCTAATTACAGGAGTCATCTTCTATACTTTACTTATCACTCTTGGAGCCATCGGTTTCTTTATTGGTCTTGCTGTCGCGCCTCCTCTGGGATTCGGCATTTTACCTTACCTTTTGGAGAAGAACAAGAAAAATAAACGTTACTCCGGTTATTTGCTCTCCTCGATAGGCTCACTATTTTTCATCGTAGTGATCACCTTTGTATCCCAGATTTTTACCTACCGGTTATGGGAGAATCCAATTCTTTTCTCTTACCATTTTGCTATAATGGTTGGGGTCTTTTACGGTATAAACGCATCTTTTACTAAGTCAAAGGTTCTCCTGATATGGTCATTGATTTTAATTATCGGATCGGCTATCAGTCGACTACTAAATATGGGATGGATTGTTCCTGTTCTAACACTATCTATCTCGGCAATTTACGTGGGGATTTATGGAATTTATCTGAGAAGGAAAATTAACTGGGAGGTAAGTTAAAATGTTAAATATTATCATAGCCTCAATAATAGCTTATGGAGGTGGTGGGTTTGGAGGATTTGGGATCTATGTAAATCAGGGGAATCTGGATAATTTAAATAAGATCCTGCAAAGTCATGGAATCCAAACCCTCTCAAATACCCAATACGGCTGGGGTGGACTCGGATACGGGATTGTTGGAAAGGTTTGGATTGGAGGTGGAGGATACGGAACCGAACAGAAGGTTTCATCTGATAGTATGGAATTATCACTTAAAATTGGGAGTGGATTCTTCGAAATCGGATACTCTCTCTATCAATCACACCGGGTGATTGGAGCATTAACTCTGGCACTCGGAGGTAGTGGGTACTCCATGGCAATCTATCCTAACAACAATGACCAGACCTTCGATTCTTTACTAAACAATCCGAGAAGAGATGCTTACGTCATAATCTCATCCTCTCTAAGTATAACCCCATACGCAAATTTACTGATCAGGCTGAATCGGTTCATCGGTTTATTTTTTAAAGCTGGATACACAATTTCAACAGGCACTGACTGGAGGTTTGACGATGGTGACAAAGTATTAAATCCTCCTGATATAAGCCCATCTGGTTTCGTAGGTTCGTTAAATGTAGTATTTGGGGGATTTTCAGAAAGGAGTGGGGAGTGAGAGATGGGGGAGCGAACGCTCCCCCATCTCTCACTCCCCACTCTCCGCTTCAAGTAATCTGATTACTTTTCCTGCGAAGGTCCACTCCTTAAAATTTGTGAATCCAAAGTTACTGAGAAATCTCTTTAAATTAAGATTTATAAACTCCTCTGCAAGTGGACACTCAAGTTTTCTGATAAAAAATTTTACATAAAAAGGAGATTGGTCCACATTAAATTCAGCATAATCGAAAACATAAAATTTCCCACCCGGTTTTAAAGCACGTTTCACATTTTTTATAATTTTTATTCTGTCATAATCTTCAAAGCCGTGGAGGACAAACGAAATAAAAGCTATATCAAACTCACTTTCATAAGGTATTGATTCCTCAATTCTCATGTTAATAAATTCGGCTTTGGGGAATTCTCTACACTTCTTTCTGGCTTTTTTAATCATTTCCTCATTAATATCAAGTCCCACGAATCTCGCATTATGACCGGCTTTTTTTAGCATATAACATGCGTTTCTTCCCGTACCGCTTCCAAAATCAATAATGCTGTCTCCTTCCTTGATGTCCATCAAGGAGAAGACCCTTTTCAAAAGTCTTGGATACTGGCCTAATGTGAGGATATCGAGCAATTGATCATAGAACTTTGCTTCAATCCCCTTTACTTCAACCTTTGATCTTGGTGAGCCCATGATTTTTCCTCTCCTCCAGGTGATAGTAGATGACCATTACATCGGACGTTCTCACTCCTGGAATACGCGCAGCTGCTCCAAGAGTGCGAGGTTTAAATTTTGAAAGTTTTTCCCTGGCTTCGTTTGACACACCTTTTATTTCATCGAAATTAAGGTTCTCGGGAATCTCTATTCCTTCAAGCTTTTCAAATTTTTTTGCTTCGGCCATCATTCTTCTGATATATCCTTCATATTTAACTTCAATCTCCACCCTTTCAATAATCCAGAAGGGTAAATCACGTCCCTGACCAAGTTCCTTTATATGCTCATAAGTTATCTCAGGTCTCTTTAAAAATTCGTAAAGTGTGATCGAGTCTCTAATCTTTGCTTTACCGAGTTTTTCAAGTATTTTGTTGATCTTTGAGTAGTGAACACGAGTTTTTTTAAGTCTTTCAATTTCTTCTTCCCAGGTTCTTTTCTCTTCGAGAAAGTCTCTATATTCCGAATCTTTTATAAGGCCGAATTTAACGCCATAATGCATAAGTCTGTCTCTTGCATTGTCGCTTCTTAAAATAAGTCTGTACTCTGCTCGAGATGTAAAAAGTCTGTAAGGTTCGTCAGTACCTTTTGTCACGAGATCGTCTATCATAACTCCGATGAGTGATTCTGAGCGTTTAAGATAAAATGGAGTACCTCCTGAAGCTTTCAGGGCTGCATTTATACCAGCGATAATCCCCTGGGCCGCTGCTTCTTCGTACCCTGAAGTTCCGTTTATTTGACCTGCGAGAAACAGTCCCTCTATCTTTTTTGTTTCAAGCCAGGGATGGAGCTGGGTAGGGATAACATAATCATACTCTATGGCATAACCGGGTCTCAAAACTTTCACGTGTTCAAGTCCAGGAATAGATCGCAGCATTTTAATCTGGTATTCTTCAGGTATAGATGTAGCAAGGCCATTCAGGTAATACTCGAAAGTATCTCTTCCATCGGGCTCCAGTATCACCCTATGCGAATCTTTATCAGGGAACTCAACAAGTTTTACCTCAATAGAAGGGCAGTATCTGGGTCCCTTGCCAACGATTTTTCCTGTATATAGAGGTGATCTAACCAGTGATTCACGAATAATTTTATGAGTTTCAGGTGTTGTCCTCGTAGCATAACAAACGACCTGGTCGAGTTCAAGAACAGGATTTCTGAACGAGAACCCTCTCGGAGGTTCATCCCCGTATTGGGGCTCCATAACAGAAAGATCAACTGATCTGATGTCAATTCTCGGAGAAGTACCGGTCTTGAATCTACCAAGTTCAAGTCCAAGTGACTTCAATGAATTTGATAGGTCATTGGCAGGAAACTCCCCTGCTCTACCAGCAGGGTACGATGTTAAGCCTATCCATATCACTCCTCCGAGGAATGTCCCGGTGGTAAGGACCACGGAACCGGCACGATACTCGAGACCAGTTTTAGTCCTGACACCTATCACTTTTCCATCCTTAACGAGGATGTCGGTTACTTCATGCTGCATTATGTGAAGATTTTTCTGATTTTCTACAGCTCTTCTCTGGCGAATTCTATAAGCTTTCCTGTCGGATTGAGCTCTCAAAGCCCAGACAGCAGGTCCTTTCTTTGTGTTTAACATTTTAAACTGAATCCCGGTTTCATCTGCTGCCATTCCCATTTCACCACCAAGGGCATCGATGTCCTTAACAAGCTGTCCTTTAGCACTCCCACCAATGGCTGGATTACACGACATTTGACCAATTTGATCAAGGTGCAGGGTAAACATCAAGGTCTTTGCCCCCATACGTGCGGCAGCCAATGCCGCCTCTATCCCTGCATGTCCTGCTCCTACTACTATTACATCGTAAGTCTCTGGATAAATCAAATTCATTTTCCTTCCTCTTTTTGAATAGGTGGATTATTAATGATAAAGATTAAAAATTTTAAAACAAGTACAAGAGATTTTTGAGAAACACTGAATTATT
>CAYNMM010000111.1:0-2821 GCA_964398355.1 uncultured bacterium | reverse complement strand
AAGTCAATGGAAGATGCAAAAGAGAGAGAGTCACAGCTAATAAGAAACATTGATGAACTTGATCGTAAACACCGATTATTGAAGCCCGAATACGAAGCAGCAAAAAGAGAATGGGAAACCTTTTTATCAAAAAAATACCCTGAACTTCAAAAAAAATTTCACATTTCACTGGAAAAAGCCAGAACGGCTCTCACAAAGAAAAAAAGCCTTGAAGACCACAAAAAGAGAATTAGAAGCCTGGAATCGTCCATTAATGCGTACAGAAAGAGAATCGGCGAGTATAAAAAAGTATCCGAAGAACTTCAAGCTGTTAAAGAAAAAATACAGAGACTCAGACTTTTAGAGAAGGACGAAGAGCTACTGAACATTGAATCGCATATACTCTATCTCAAAAATTCAATAGAAAACCTGAATAAACAGCTCGAATCCCTGAGTGAAAAGTTTAAAAGTGAAAAATCCGCTCTGCAAAAAAATATATCAAAGACTCTGGGCGAGTCAGGATTACCGGAGCACACAGAAAATCCCGTTGAAGTTTTGAAAAATAAACTAAAAGAACTTGGGAAAACGAGGGAACAGAAGGAAAAACTCCTCAGGGAAAAGGAGCACCTTAATCTGGCAACAACCCTTGCACAGGATCTGAAAGATGGAGAACCCTGTCCGGTTTGCGGCTCGATTCATCATCCTCACCCGTCAAAAGGCAAAATTGAGCTGAGTGAAATCGAAAACCTGCGAAAAGAAATTCGTGAATTGGAGGAGAAAGAAAGATTGCTCATTCGCTACATCGAAAAACTCGAAAACCTATTAGAATCCCTGAAAGTTACGGAAGAGAAAAATGAGAAGGAAATAGCTGACCTCACAGAGGAATTGAAGAAATTGGAAGACGAAGCTATTAAACTCTCCCGCGAATTTCAATGTCCGGACCTGGCATGTGTTATTGAAAAACTCAGCAAAGTTAAAGCCCGGAGAAAAGAGATTGAAAATCTCACCCAGATAGAGAGAAAACTGACTGAAAAACTCCAGGAACTCCAGAAATCCGTCGAGAACCTCAAAGTTGCAGAAGCAGAACTAAAACAGTTAAAAGACCAGATGAAAACTATCCAGAATGAAATAGACGACCTTACAGAAGGGAAAGACCCCGAAGAGATTATTACTTTAATTAATGAAAATCTTGAAGACCTCGACAGACAAAAGGAAAGATTGTTTAGTAAATTTGAAACTCTCAAGAATCAGTTTGAAAAGATTGAACTTTCTCTAACACAGAACAGAGGATTTCTTGAGGAGACCCGCAGAAATATCAGAGAATACACGGAAAAGCTGGAAAAAATGGCATCAAAAATGGGAATGACAGTTGAAGAACTCAAGCGTTCAATCCTCACAGAAAATGAGATAGAAAAAATCAAAAAGCATGTTCAGGAGTACGAAAAAAATCTCAATGAACTACATGCAAGACTTAAAAGAAACGACGAAGAGCTTAAAAAGCTACCAATTAAAGAGCTCCCCGACAACGAACCCTCTAATACGGAGAATACTCTCCATGAAATTGCTGAAAAACTCGATAAAATGAACATCAGGCTTGGCGAACTTGAGAGAACCATAGATGAAGAGAAGACCAGACTTTCGAAAAAGAAAGAGATAGAGGAAGAGCTCGAAGAGAAAAGAAAACTGGAGAAACATTTGTCAGAACTTTACTCATTATTTCACGGGAAAAAGTTTTCAAGATTTGTAGCCAGATTTTACTTATCTGAGATCATAAGGGAGGCAAATGGGTTTCTCTTCGATCTAACAGGCGGGAGGCTGAAAATTGTTGGAACAAGAGGGGATGAGATAGACTTTCAGATCTATGATTCATACACAGGTCATGCAAGATCCACAAAATCGCTGTCGGGTGGCGAGAGATTTATAGTTTCCTTCTCTCTCGCCATATCCTTTTCACTTTACATTCAGAGGCGAAGTACGAAGAGCATTGACTTTTTCTTTATTGACGAGGGATTTGGTACTCTCGATGAAGATCTGCAGGATGCAATGGGCAGGGTTTTTGAACAGATACAGAGGACCGGGAAACTCGTGGGACTGATCACCCATGTGAGCAAATTCCGTCAGCTTGTTCCTGCACAGATCATCGTAAAAAGGGATCCAGCAACGCGTTCATCCAGGATAGAAATCATCGCATAAAACCCAACTTATTCATCAATGGTAAATCATGACCTGCAACTTTAAAACCCACACTTGCTTCAATCAGTATCACAACACTATGGAGAAGGTTCCTACAATTTCCCCTTGAGATAGATTTTATAGGGGGAATATTCACGAACACCTCCTCCACGCCGCAAAGCAGTTTGGGGGAGGATTAAGGAGGGGGCATAAAGAGCTGATCTGGCAGGGAAAAGCAAAGAGTGTTCTTTTGCCCTCCCCTCAATCCCCTCCCACTCCATGGGAGGGGTGGTTGGTGGTGACCCGTCCGACTTCGTGGGAGGGGAAGTTGAGGGTAACCCCTCCCACAAGCAAGGGGAAACTGTGGGTGAACCCTCCCGCATAGCAGGGAAAATTGTGGGTGATCCATCCCGCACAGCAGGGGATATTGTGTGTGATACCTCTCGCATAGCGGATGAGGAGATTAGTGGTGGCTCTTCCTGTAAAGTGGGAGGAAAGGCTGGAGGTGGATACTCATGCAAGTGGAAGAGGAGATTGGTAAGTGAAACCTTCTCACATGCTGCTTTGCAAGGTGTTGAAGAACATCCGACAAATCCCTCCCTCGCCTTGTGGGGAAAACTCCAAACCCTCCCCCATTTTGCGGGGAGACACTCTCAAACCCCTCCCCCAA
>CAYNMM010000110.1:0-5843 GCA_964398355.1 uncultured bacterium | reverse complement strand
GGTTAGAGCTGTTCCCATAGGAGCAACTGTATTCTGAAAACCCGCCTGGTGCATTTTGATGACGTCAAAATACCCTTCGACCACGATCACGTAGCCCTTTATTCTTATTGCGCTCTTCGCCTGATAAAGACCAAACAATATATTTCCTTTTTTAAAAATCTCGGAATCGGCGGAATTCAAATATTTGGGCTGAACTTCATCTGAAAGGGCTCTACCACCGAAAGCGATTACATTACCTCCAGGTGTGAAAATGGGGAAAATTAATCTTCCTCTGAAATAATCAATCAATGTCCCTGTTTCGGTTTTTCGAACAAGCCCAGCCTGAATGAGTGTGCCGCGGTCAAAATTTTTAGAGATTGCCTTATTCACGAAACTTTTACCGTCAGGAGGTGCAAATCCAAGCTTGAATGACGCAATGGCCTGTGAAGAGATTTTCCTCTTCATTAGATACCGGTAGGCTTCACGTCCCACCGATGTAAAAAGAAGCTCATGGTAGTAGTCGGATGCAAATCTCAAAGCTGCGTAAACAGGTGATGTACGCTCTTCAACTTCTCTCGTCGGGATTTCAATTCCATGCTCCTGCGCCAATTTTATGACCGCTTCTCTGAAAGACAAGCCTTCGATGTCCATCACAAACCTAAAGATATTGCCTGATGCACCACATCCAAAACAGTGGTAAACTCCTTTGTCAGGATCAACGTAAAAGGATGGGGTTTTCTCCTGGTGGAATGGGCACAACCCTCTGTACGATTTACCAGACCTTTTTAAGTCAACATAACGGCCTATGTATTCGACAATGTCAACTGCCTCGCGTACACGCTCGATGAAATCTCTATTCAACTTTTACATCACCTCGTAAAGTGAGTCAACGGGCACCTCAAGCCTTGTTTTCCCAATTTTTACGTAAGCTTTGTTATCCTTTATATCTACCAATTCGGCTGTAAAGCCGAAAGGCTTGATTCTATAGGTCTTCCCAATCTCCGGGTGCTCCGCCTTTTTGTCAAAAATATCGACTTCCTGGCGGATATTTTCAAGGGTCTTTTTGATCTCGCGTGCACGCCTGAGTTTTGCCTCTTTTTTAACTTCCTTATCAAGGGTTTTGATAAGCTCTCGAATCTCCCTTTCACGGGCATCAACAATTGCCCTTATTTTTCTTTTAGACTCCTTTGTTATCCGTGCTTCCTGAGCCTTAATGTATTCCTCTTTTTCGCGTACCTCATGAAGGAGCTCCTGTAATTCTCTTTCCTTTTCCTTCAATCTCCTTGTGAGCTCTGCCATTTCACGGTCTATCCCCTCAAGATAGCTTTTTGCTTCGTCGATCAGTTCCTCAGGGATCCCTGCATTCTTCGCGATATCCAGGGCGTGACTCTCTCCAATCTTGCCTATTTCAAGCTGGTAGGTGGGTTTATTTGTAACCGGATCGAATCCCATCTGAGCGTTGAGCATCAGAGGGTGTCTTTCGATGAAAATTTTCAAGGGAGAAAGATGGGTGTTTGCGAAAACCCGGGCTCCCTGCTCCATCAATTTTTTAATGATCACAAAGGCAAGTGCAGCACCTTCCCTTGGATCAGTTGACGCGAGAAACTCATCCAGGAGCACGAGGTCATCTTCACCAGCTTTATCAAGAATCTCTCGAATCTGCCTCAAAAGCGAGGTGAATGATGACTCACCTTCGAGAATGTCCTGCTCGTCTTCAAATCCACCTGCAAAAATGTTATTGACGTAAGGAATTTCAGCGTACTCGGCCGGTACAGGGATGGCATATTTCATTAGCATAAAAATTACACCGATTGTCTTTAGAAATACAGTCTTTCCACCTGCATTTGGTCCTGAAACGAGCAGAACCCTGTACTTTGCCGGAAGCTCAAAATTTAATGGCACGACCCTGGAAAATCCCCTTGCCTTCAAAAGTAGAGGATGTCTTGCATTCCGGACTTTGATGTCTCCAGTTTCAGAAAAAACCGGAATACTTCCGTAGAAGTCGGCCATAAATTCCACACGCGCGTTGAGCATCTCGAGTTCACCAAGTAGATCGTATATTTCCTGCAAAACCGGGTATAACTCATGCAGTTTCTCAACGAGTTCCCTCTTTATCCTCTCGATTTCCTCCTTTTCGGCATCGATAACCTGAATGTATTTGTTTTGAATATCAATGGTTTCGATTGGTTCTACATAGACAGTTTCACGGGTATTGGAGAATCCATGAACGACGCCGTTGACCCTTACATGAGTTGCTACAGGCAAGACAAATCTGCCGTTAACGATAGTAACCAGTCTGTCTCTCAAAAATCCCTTTTTTGAATAAAGTTCCATGAGCTCGTTCATTTTATTGATGATCTGATTCCGCAAGGACTTCTTCTGGTTTCTGTACTTCATCAGTTCCGGTGTAGCGTCGTCCCGGATTTCACCATCAGGCATGATTTTTTTGACAATTTCACGTTTAATACCCCGAAGGATGTGAGGATCGTGTGGAAAGGCAAGACCGGTGTCCAGAAGAGCGAAGTAAAATTTCTCGTAGGTGGATATGAAGACAGAAAAATTGAATATTTCTTTCGTTGTAATAGAAGCCCCCGCCCTCACCTTCTCAAGGGATGTTAAAAGAGGCGGGATATCTCCAAAAGGAAACTGTACTCCCTTTTTCTTGAGCTCAGCAATTTCATCAACCCGCCTGTATACCTCTTCAATCTCATCCCTTGAAGGGAGCGGAGCCAACCGCCCAAGTGAATTTTTGCCAGGTTCGGATAAAAGGTAAGAACCAAGAATTTCTTTTATAAGGTTAAATTCCAGGCTATCTTCAACAGATTTCATTCTTCGGCTTTCTTCATCTTCCGCAAGAGTCTCCTTCTTGCAGCCATCAGCTCCTTCTTCCTTCTCTCTGAAGGTTTCTCATAGAACTGAATTCTTTTGAGGTCCTGCATTATTCCGTCTTTAGAAAGGACTTTTCTGAACCGCTTCATCAGGCTTTCGAAGGATTCTCCGTCTCTCAAACGGACTCCTGACATTCAAATCACCTCCTTAAGTTTTATAAAGGGCAGGGGCTCCTTACAGATCATTGTTTATAAACAAAATAACGCCCAGGGCTACTACACCTGCTGTCTCTGCCCTGAGCGTCCTTTTTCCCATATTTATTTCCTCAAATCCCCAACTTTTTGCCATCTGTCTCTCTTTTTCCTCCAGTCCTGACTCCGGACCCACGAGGACTAAAATTTTATTTGTTAACTCCTGATTTTTCAAATTTTTCCGACCCCTCATATCGAGCATTATCAGGGTGCTATAATTTTTAAGAAAATCGGGAATTTTTTCAAATTCGATGGGCTCGTAAATTCTTGGAAGGACAGCACGTCCGGATTGTTTCATCGCCGAGATTGCAACCTTTCTCCATCTTTCAACTCTGCCTGGGCCTGGTCTGTAAGATTTCCGCGTTATCACAGGAATAATTTCCTTAACCCCAAGCTCCGTAGCCTTTTCCACAAAATAATCCATACGCTCACCTTTTATCACTCCCTGCATTATGCAGACGTGTGTTTGGGGCTCATTGTCCGTTTCCTCCCTTTCAATAACTTCCAGGACTGCGAGTCCCTCCTCGTGATCTATAGATTTGATACGGGCAAAATAAACCCCACCAGTACCATCTACAACCCTCAAAATTTCGTTCTTCGTGCGTCGTGTGACATTGATAGCGTGGTGGAATTCAGAGCCTGTAAGAAAGATTTGCCCATTTCTAATGGATTGGGGAGGGACGTAGTAACTGATCATCTGAACGCATTTTTGATCTTCTCAAAAACGCTCTCTTCGTGTCCCACTTTGCCGTCCTCCTCAAATTCAGCGAGTTTTTCGATGAGCGCTTTCATCTCAGGTGTGAGTTTCCTGGGGACCTGAATAATAACCTTGACGTAGAGGTCACCACGACCACCGTTAAGTCGAGGCATCCCTTTACCTCTGACACGAAATGTTGTATGGCTGTTTGTTCCGGCCGGAATATGAATTTTCACCGTTTCACCAAGAATGTCTTTCAATACAATGTCGCCTCCGAGGACAGCTTTCGAGAAAGAAATTGGGATCTCTGTATAGAGGTCATCCCCATCTCTTTTGAAACGGTCATGTGGTTTCTGGACCACGACTGCGTAAAGATCACCGTGCGGCCCACCTTTGTATCCTGCATGACCTTCACCTCTCAAAACAACGGACTGACCCTCATGGATTCCACGAGGAAAGCCGATTTTGAGCTCCACCTTTTTCTTTACCCTACCAGTGCCGTGGCACACAGGGCAGGGATCACTAACAATCACACCCTCACCGTGGCATGTAGGACAGGTTGAAGTCTGCACAAACTGGCCAAAGAATGTTCTCGATACTTTTCTTACAACTCCGGTCCCGCCACACGTTGGACAGGTTTGAACTTTGCCGGATTTTGAACCGGAGCCTCCGCATGCGTTACAGACTTCAAACCTTTCAAGTCGAACGGTTTTGGTTGCCCCCTTTGCGATTTCTTCAAGGGTTAGAGGGATTTTTATTCTGATATCCTCTCCCTTCTGAGGTCCGTGGTGTGTAACCCCGTATCCTCCACGTCTGCGGGATGGTCCCCCAAAGATGTCATTCAGGAAATCAAAGAAACCGCCCCCAAAGTCAAAATTTATGCCAAATTCACGAAAGATATCTCTAAGATCATCAACATGTGTGAAATCCTGCCATGTGAAGTCACCCTGTTTGAAGACACCCTGTAAGCCTTCATGTCCATACTGGTCATAAATTCTTCTCTTCTCAGGGTCAATTAAAACTTCGTAGGCCTCAGAAATTTCTTTAAATTTTTCCTCAGCTTCTTCTTTGTTATCGGGATTTTTGTCTGGATGGTATTTTATGGCAAGACGACGATACGCCTTTTTAATTTCTTCAGGTGTGGCGTTTCTTGGAACGCCGAGTATTTCATAGTAATCTCTCTTCTTTTTCATGCTGTTAAATGATAATGTTGGGTGAATTTAAAATCCATGTTTTTTGAAAGGGGGTGGCGGCCGCCGAAGGCGGCCGCCACCCCCAATTTTTCCTTAATCTACCACCTCATAATTCGTTCCTGTATCTCCTTTATCTTCACCACTCTGTTGCTGTTGTTGTTGCTGCTGTGCCCCTGCTCCTGCTGCCTGTGCCTTGTAAATCTCCTGTGTTACCTCGTTCCATACTCTCTGGAGATTCTCAAATTGCTCTCTTATCTTTCCTGCGTCATCCTGATTTATTACCTCACGCAGGCTCTTTATGGCTGATTCAACCTGTGATTTCTTGTCGGACGGTATCCTGTCACCAAGATCTTTCAAACTCTTTTCCACAGAATATGCGAAAGCATCTGCCTGGTTACGGAGGTCAATAAGTTCCTTTCTCTTCCTATCTTCTTCTGCATGTGCCTCGGCCTCTTTGACCATTTTTTCGATCTCTTCCTCTGTGAGTCCGGTCCTCGCGTGGATTTTGATAGAAGCTTCTTTGTTTGTACCTTTATCGACTGCTTTTACGTGCAGGATTCCGTCTGCATCAAGGTCAAATGTTACCTCGATCTGGGGTACACCGCGAGGGGCCGGTGGAATTCCAGTAAGCTCAAACTGTCCAAGTAACCTGTTCTCTGATGCAATTGGCCTTTCACCCTGATAAACCTTGATCATTACACTTGTTTGATTGTCCTCAGCCGTTGTGTAAATCTTGGATTTTCTTGTAGGAATCGTGGTGTTTCTTGGTATTACTACATCAAATACACCGCCGAGTGTTTCAACACCAAGTGAAAGTGGTGTGACATCGAGGAGAACAATATCCTTGTCCTTGTATTCACCGGCAAGGATTCCGGCCTGAATTGCAGCTCCAAT
>CAYNMM010000109.1:0-56626 GCA_964398355.1 uncultured bacterium | reverse complement strand
GGATTTAACGGAGCAATCTTCCAGATGTTTAATCATGGTACTGTTACAGCCATGCTATTTATTCTGGTGGGTGTGATTTACGACAGGGCACACCACAGAGACATCAACCGTTTTGGCGGTCTTGCCGCAATTCTCCCCGTCTATGCCGCATTTACAGGCTTTGCATTCATGGCAGGACTTGGACTTCCCGGACTTTCAAGCTTTATCTCTGAATTCTTCGTATTCCTGGGTGGATTCAAGGATTATCCGATCCTTGCCTTCATCGGTGTTACAACTATCATCTGGACTGCGGGCTACATGCTCTGGGCATATCTGAGAATCTTCTTCGGACCACCCAACGAGCGTTACAGAGGATTTCCTGATATGAAACCTGTTGAGATAATATCACTTCTACCACTTGCCATATTGATACTGTTCCTTGGCGTCTATCCGATGCCAGCTCTCAATCTGTTTAATACGGGTATGGCGCATCTTTTGAGTCTTTTGCCTAAGTAAACAGGAGGTTGACTTTGAATACTCTGGTAAAAAGCAATTTAGCGAGTTTCTCTTACTTCGTGCCGGAGCTGCTCGTTATACTCGGAATCCTTGCCCTCATTATCCTTGAACTGCTTTTCAAAAAAGAGACAAAAAGGAAGTTTGCAACCCTTTTTACGCTGGCAACTTTAGTGGTCGGGTTCATTGCGGTTCTTGCGGTTGGCATGCCCGATGCACCGAAATTTTTGTTCAATAGAATGCTCGTTTATGACGGAGTTGCTTACTACTTCCGAATACTCTTTTTCCTGTCAACTTTCTTCATTGTCCTGCTATCCTACATCTCGGTAGAGCTTTCAGATAAAGAGTACACAGAGACGATGATCCTGATGCTTTCCCTGCTCGTGATGATGGATCTGCTTGCGTCTTCATTCAACATGCTGATGCTCTATCTCTCACTTGAGGGCGTGTCACTACTCTCATACATTCTGACTGCGAATAAGAGGGGAGATGTCAGGCCAGCGGAGGCAGGGCTGAAATACACAATTTATGGCGGAGTGGCGTCGGGAGTCATGCTCTTTGGATTCTCTTTACTTTACGGACTCACAGGATCACTTGATCTATCAGCAATAATGAACAATTTGAGTGGCCAGTATGGAGCTCTGATCTTTGTAGCTGCGATACTGATTATCGTGGGATTTGGGTACAAGATAGCGGCTGTTCCCTTTCATCAGTGGTCGCCCGATGTTTACGAAGGTGCGCCCACACCTGTTACAGCCTTTCTCAGTATTGGTCCAAAGGCAGCGGGTTTCGCCGTGCTGGCAAGATTCTTTTACAATGTTTTCTCAAATGGAAATGCGCCGTTGCCGTTTTTCCCGTGGCTTTTGATCTTCTGGCTCCTGTCGGTTGCAACCATGCTTGTGGGTAACTATGCGGCGATAAATCAGAATAACCTGAAGAGACTGCTCGCATACTCAAGTATTGCCCATGCGGGTTACATGCTCATGGGAATGACATTTGTCGGGCTCCTTGGATTGAGAGCCATTTTCTTCTACCTCTTTGCCTACTTCATCATGAATCTGGGAGCCTTTGCTGTGGTGTCTTTCATGGTGAATAAAACTCAGAGTGAGGAGATCGCCGACTACCTTGGACTCGGGAGAACTGAGCCCCTTGTGGCCGTTACATTTACGATTTTTCTGCTGTCCTTAACTGGAATTCCTCCGACAGTGGGATTTATCGGGAAGTTTTATCTACTGATTGGTGTGATTTTTGAAGGTGGATTTCTGTACTACCTGCTCGCCTTCATTGCTGTATTTTTTACCGTGATTTCGCTCTTCTACTATGCGAGGGTGCTGAAGAGGATGTATCTTGATCCTGTGGAGGAGCTCAGGGAAGTTGGATTTGGCGCTTATGAGAAGGTATTTGTGAGTGTACTTGCAATACCTGTGATAATTCTTGGTGTTTACTGGCAACCTTTGATGCATTTAATTCAGAGGGCGCTGGAGAGCTCGGTGTTTTGAGAATTTAATTATTGATGAATTCAAGGAGGGTGCGGATGCCCCACATGAGCATCATGTGGGGCATCCGCACTTAAATAAAGATTTACACGATATATCTTTTTAAGCGGAGAAAACAACTCTGGGGATTCATCTTTTACAAACTATCTGTACCGTTTTGCTTATTATGTTGTTTGTTTGCAACATGTAGAATATCAGAGAAAAATCGAATCCCTGATTTGAAATCTTCCAATTAAAAGAATCGAATGATTATAAAATTCGATCTTCTGCACCATGTTTGTGTTTCCTGATACTTTTAGAAAATGGGGGTTTGTTATATACTTGAGATTACAAAGGAGGTGAGAGATGTTTGTTATTGCACTTCTCATCAGCTTTTCCATTCAAATTCAGGGACCAGAAAATTTTTACATCAGGGCTGAGAAAGGGGAGCAGAGGATTTTTGTCCCTGGTTATGATTTACCGGCGCAGGGTGGAGTCCCGTCGCTACCGATGAAGTCCATCCTGATTGCTGTGCCGGGAAATGAGGATGTTAACGGAATTCATGTCATATCGGTTGAATACGAATCCATTGAAGGCAAATTTAGCATTGCACCGATGCCCGCACCAGCAATTTTATCTTTTCCATTGAGGAACAAGCAGATTTTAAAAGACTCAACTATTTACGGTAAGAATGCCTTTTATCCGTCCTCTCCAATTGAGTTCAAAGGAGTTCATGATTTTTCAGGTCAAAGGGTTGTATCTCTTATCTTTCATCCATTCCTGTACAACCCTGTGACCGGTGCGCTGAAGAGGGTAAAAAATCTCGAAATTGAAGTTTATACAATCCCATCTAAGTCAAAAATGGTTAAGAAAACCGCCTTGGGGCGAAAATTTGCAATGAATCTTTTGCGAGCCGTGGTAGCAAATCCACGGGATGTGGGTGGGTGTTTTTCTTTGACTTCAAATGGTTTTGATTATCTCGTGGTGACGACGTCAACAATGGCTCCTGCTTTCGATTCTTTAATGAGGTGGTATTCACGGTTTGGAATTCGCGGGGTTGTTCGAACCACCACATGGATTGCTGCCAATTATGCGGGTCGAGACCTCGCAGAGAAGATAAGGAATTATTTGAAGATTTGTTATCAGGATTCAGGCCTTACCTTCGTATTGCTCGGAGGTGACGTTGGCCAGGTTCCCGCCCGTGTTGCCTACGCAATGACCTGTGGAGCAGGGTATGTAGCTGATGAAGATAGCATCAGGGCTGATCTTTACTACTCTGACCTTGATGGGACATGGGATGCGAATAACAACGGGACGTTTGGTGAAATTGGCGACTCTGTGGATTTGTATCCTGATGTGTTTGTAGGGAGAGCCCCGGTGAGATTTTATCGTGAAGCAATGGATTTTGTTAACAAGATCATTGTCTATGAATCTCCAGTGTCGAGAGATTATCAGAATAAAGCCCTATTTTTTGCTGAAGTATTGTGGCACGATCCTTTTACCGATGCAAGCAGGGGAAAAGACATGATAGATTCTCTTTATATTCCTCCCGATGTTTTGATAACAAAATTGTATGAAACGAGAAATAATGAGTCGTCTTCCTCGGTATCAGCTGCTATAAATTCGGGGGTAAATTTGATGAATCATGATGGTCATGGATGGTATACAGTGATGGGGACGGGAACAGATAATATGACAATTGAGGATGTTGATGCACTCTCAAATGGTAACAGGCTTGGAATTCTTTATTCAATTGGTTGCTGGGTTGGGGCCTTTGATAGAGACGCTATTTCGGAGCATTTCATCAGGAATCCAAATGGGGGAGGTGTTGCTTTTATTGGGAACTCCCGTTATGGCTGGGGATCGCCTGGCAATCCAGGTTATGGGTATTCTGACCGATTCGATGCTGAATTCTACGATATGGTTTTTGAAAGGAATTTAATCAATATCGGTATTGCTCTTGCCGCTGACAAAGCAATATTTATCCCTTATTCCTACGATGAAAATGTGTACAGATGGCATCAATATCAGCTCAATCTCCTTGGAGATCCGTTGATGCCTATATGGTGTAACATTCCGGAAGAGATCCAGGTTTCTATTCCTGCAGATGTTATACCTGGGGCGGAATTAAGATTAGATTTCGCAAATGTTGACAGTGGACAGGTTTGTTTAACTCAATTTGACAGTATCCTTGCCGTATATCCTTTTTATAATGGTTCTGTAAGGTTACGAATTCCTGATAATATTACTGATTCTTTAAATATAGGTGTTTATTCTCCCAATCATATACCCCTTGTGAGGAAAGTTGGATTGTCCGGTAATGGGAGTTTTGTTTTCCTTGATACTGTCCTGGTAGTAGACACAGGAGCAGCTTTCCCGGATTCAGTTCTTTCGCCAGACGAAGCAGGTAAACTGGTTGTTGTTCTGATGAATACAGGGAATGATGTTCAGCCGGCTTTTGTCCTGAGAATTTATACCCCTGATACGAGTCTCTCCTTTACACCTGAATCTCTTGGGGTAAATGCACTTTTACCGGGAGAATCGGACACGCTTGTACTATCCTACATAACAGGATACGGGGCACCCCATTTTATACCAATATTTTTTGTAGTTGGCTCGGATACGTCGGTTGTGAAACTTTTATTTACAAGGCCTATTTTAAGGGGGACGTCGGAAGTAGTTAATGACGAGGTAACACCCGGGGATACATCAGTTCTGGTAATTGGCATATCCAATGTCCAGCCTGTTGTAGCGAGGAACGTTTTGGTAACCGTTAATTCCACTAATTCGGCAGTGCATCTTATTAACAGTGAGATAGAATTTAGCGCCATCCCGGGAAATGAAACTGTTGAGTGTAGCCTTGCTGTTTTTGTTGATTCCAGTCTTGCGATAGGTACTGATTTCAGGCTGAATTTTATGTATCAGGCATCAGGATATTCGGGGGAGTTTTCGGTAGACGGCGTCGTCGGTGCTGGTAACTATGAGACAGATTTTGAGAATGGTACCAGTGGCTGGGAGTTAGGTCAATACTGGTCGATTGAGAACAGGAGGAGTCATTCGGGCCAAAAATCTCTTTATTGCGGTGTAGTGGGAAACTGGTCATACGGGAATTCCTGGAGAACGTCAGCTTCGAGTCCTTACATTATTACATCGTTCGATCCCGAATTGAAATTCTGGCTGTGGTATCAGGTTGCAACCTACGGGTCAGATGGTGTCTATGTGAAGATTGAGCGTGGAAGTTTGCTGGATACTCTCGATTTTATTGGATCTGGTGGTGCACTCGATTCACTCACCAGTTTTACAAATAGCTGGGCAGAGTACACCTATCCCCTAAGTTTTCTCAGGGTTGGTGACACTGTAAGAGTTATATTCGAATTTGTTAGTGATGACGATGATAGTGTTGCAGAGGGATTCTATTTCGATGATGTTCAAATTTCTGGAAGTGTGATATCGCCAGTTCCAATTCGTGAAAGAGTGAATGATCACAGATTATTTGATGTTCTCTCTGCAGGGAAAAGTTTCGAAGTAATTTTAAATAGACCATACGCTGGCGAGATGCAGGTGTATGACTGTTCAGGACGGCTATTTGTTAGACGGCATTTAAGATTCAATGAGAGAGTTGTGAAGATTTCAAATTTAAGGGCGGGTATCTACTTTGTTAAAATTGGCGGTCAAACCAGTAAAGCAATCGTTGTAAAATGATCTTCTCCTCTGGCCATTTTTAAAAGAGATTTTCTTGTTGGTTTAGAGAAATTGCTATATAGTAAAAATTATGAAAGTTCTCATAGTTGAGGTAAATGGCCAGTTATATGGTTTTGAGCTAAAAAAAACGAGGAGAATAGTTTCGAATGTTAAATACACACCGATTCCATTTGTCCCCGATATTTTCAAAGGGCTTGCAGTATTGATGGGCGAGGTTGTGACGATTGTGTGTTTAAATGGGATACTTGGGATGGAAGAATTTAAGGGGGAAGAGGATCTTTTCCTCCTGATAAAAGGGAAAGAGTCAAGCTGGGGTTTTCCAATAAATAATATTTATGACATTGTAGAATTGGATGAAGACAGAATTGAAAGACTTGAAGATCCTTTCACTGCCGGGGATTTCAAGATTGGTGAAGATCGTGTAGTCCTTTTAATCGACACTGACAAAGTGGAGGAGTATCTGTATGAATCAGTTTCTTCTTTTCAAAAGTAATGAAGCGCTGCATGCAGTAGAAATTGAAGGGGTTGGCGAAATTGGTGGTAGTTTAATGGAGGGAGATAATCAGGAAATTATTTCTGCTGCAAGATGTTTTTATAGTAGGGAGGAAGAGGAAAGGCATTCCATAAGATTTAAAAATTTTATCATCAATGTAGCCGAGGTCCTCGATCTTGCAAGGGTAGACGAGGTTTATGATAAGCCTTCTTTCTTTAAGAACGTTCCTATATATGGAGTGGGTATTTTTAGTGGAAGAATAGCTATTTTATTGAAACTTGATGAAGTGATAGAATATTGTCAAAAAAGGGGGAAAAATCATGGAAGGTAAAGGCAGAGCTCAGTACTGGCTTATTCTGACGGTATTTTTTGGAATAATTTTCAATTTTGTAATGCCCCCGTTATTCCTGAAAGTAACTTACGGTTTTTCTGGAGCTTACATTTTTACCTCTTTTATTGTTTATTTTATTCTACTGGTTCTTTTTGCTCCTGTTCCAATCGGGATTTTTTCACCATGCAGTGCAATAGAGAAGTCGCCAACGAGAGCTAATAGGGAAAAATGCTTTGTGGAAATTAATGAAAAGATAATCTATGTAGACGTTTACATTGTTTTACTTTTTGCTGTTGCTGGCTATCTCATAGGTCTTGACCTTTATAAGCGTGGTATCTGGATGAAGAGTGATTTCATTTCTTACGCAATCTGGAGTTTTTCAACAGGTTTGGGTGTGGGGTTACTTTCGTCTAACGGGTTTAGATACCTTGTGATGGATTTTTACAGGAAACTTGGTATATTTAAGAAGCCGAAATATGTCTCAAAATCCATAAAATTTATGATCCTTTATATGACCATAATAAGTGTGTTTATCTCTATCGCTTACATGGCGCTTGCAAGTTATAACCAGCTTCATAAGAGAGTTGAGTCTGAAAAAGCTGCCGTAATACAGAAAATGGTGAGAATACAAAAGATGCCGGTAGAAGATGCAATAACGGAAATAGGTTTTTTAAAGGACGATATAGAGCAATTATTCTCAGAAAGCTGGAGAATGAATTATGCTTATGCATTACCGATAATACTTTTGATTGTGGTCGCTTTCAATCCTGTGGTTTTTGCACTTGAGTTGAAGAAATCACTTTATAACATACTCGAAGGAGCGAATAGAGCTGCTGGAGGGGATCTAAGAGCACTAATTCCTGTCACCCGGGTGGACGAAATTGGCGATTTAATATCTGCATTCAATAACATGGTGGAGAGTTTGAGTGAGATGGTAAAAGACATCATTTCTATGAGTACCACCATTGACACGCTATCACAAAAGATCAGGAAATCCATTGCGGATAATTCTACATCTATTGCGGAAATTTCTGCTTCTGTTCAGGAAATTTCTGCTTCTGCTGAGCAATTTAAAAGGTCGGTTGAAGACATCCATAAGCAGCTTGTCCAACTCACGAAAAAAATGGAAACTGCTGGGGATACTGTGGAGCAAAACAAGACACTACTTGAAAGTTTATTTGGTGATATCGATCTGTTAACAGTAGGCATTCAGCAGATAGCAGACAAGGTTCAAAATCTCTCCAGAAAAATATCGAAAATTGGTGAAGTTGGGAATGTTATTTATAAAATTGCAGATGACACACACCTGCTTTCAATCAATGCATCAATTGAAGCTTCAGTTGCTGGTGAATATGGTAAGAGATTTTCAATAATAGCCTCAGAAATAAGGAAACTTGCCGAGAATGCGAAAGAATTTGCCTCGGAGATAGAAAAGACGATAAAGGAGATCAATGAAGCTGCAAGTGAAGCCATTACGACGACAGAGAAAAGCGTCGCAGATGCAAATAAAAGTCTTAAAAAGATCGGTGAAGCAAGGGGAGCACTCGACTTAATTTTTAGCAGTGTCATCGACAGTAGAAGGAGTGTGACAATTATAGAAAAATCAACAGGGCAGCAGGAAACTTCAATTAATCAGCTAACTGAGGCTTTAAAAGAGGTGAAAAAAGCTATAGAACTTATAAAACAGTCATCTGCCGAGCTGGATAATAGCTTTAATGACTTCCGCAAGAGAATAGAATCCCTGAATAGGGAAATCCAAAGATTTAAAATCTCAGGAGAGGCTTAATCATGGGTAGAAAAGGCTTTAATTTAATGGTATTCTGGGTGTTTTTCTGGCTGTTCGTAGAATTTTTTGTTGCTTATATACTTGGTCCAAGATTCCTCTTTTTTGAAGAGGAACATGTGAACCTTGCGTTTCACAGTGGTATTGTCCTTGGGATTTTCAGTCTCGTGACTATAATAATTTTCTTTCTTGTATACACGATGCCAATCTATGGATATGTTACTGGTAAAGCACGTGTTGATAAAAGAGTTGTAGTAAAACGGACGTTTGACGTTTCTATCTATTTATCTATATTTTCCTTCATCGTCACTGGAATTCTGCCCATGGCCTTTCTTTATTTGCGACTGGAAGCCACCCTCGCCAATGATTCTTTTTATCCATTCATTCTGTGGGTTTTTGCAAGCTCCATTGCTTATAGTATGATTGTACTTGCGGGTCTTGACCTTTACTCGACTTATATCGCCGAGGCGCTGAAAATTATGAGAAGGGAGAGGTACGGATTTTTTAAAAGAAGTCTAAAATTTGAATTACCTATTGGTGTCATAACAACTGTACTTTTCTCAGTTATTTATACAACGTTGATTGAGTACGGTGCTTTTAGTAGATATACAGCGAGCATGGCTGCTCTTATCGGTAATAAATTTCCTGATTTTCATAAAATTGCCGTCCAATCACGAGGCCATTACCTTGTTAACATGCTTGTTTTTTCTGTTGTACTTCTCATTGTTGTGATGATTGCAGTTTCACTTGAGGGAATAAAGAGAAGTAAAGCCCTGAAAGTTTTAAAGGACGTATTCCCTAAGATTCAGGATGGTTATTTAAATGTACGCGCATACTCACTCACCCCAGATGAAATCGGCTCGATGGTTCTTTACCTAAATGAGATGATCGAAAGGAATGCCCAGATTGTTAAGAACATTAAAAAAACTGTTGAACTGGTTAATAAACTTAGTGAACAGATAAAATCATCCATTGATGCATCATTTTCATCAATTATGGAACAGACAGGAGCTGTAGGGGAGCTTTCCGCAGCTGCTCAGGAGCTTGAAAAAACCTCTGATGAAATCCACGCCTTTATTTCCCATGTTGCAAAATTTGCCGAAGAAACTTCGGAGAAAATTTTCAGGGCAAATACGGTCATGCAGGAAACACTGGATAAATACAGTAAACTTATCGTGTGGATACAGACTATATCTGACGAGATTGTATCCCTTGAACAGAAATCCTCTGGTATTGTGGAGATTGTGAGGACAATTCAGAATATAGCAAGGGAAACAAGGATTCTGTCGGTTAACGCTGCTATCGAAGCAGAAGCTGCTGGTGAGAGTGGAAGGAGATTTACAATCGTTGCCGAAGAAATTAGAAAATTGGCTGGTGATTCAGATAGAGCTGCAAGAAGTATTGAAAGTCTGGCAAAGGAGATAAGTGAAATCATAAATAAAGCTGTTGTCAATTTTGAAAACAGTCTTGTTGAGGCATCTACAGGTGAAGACAAGATAAAAGAAACACGTAATTATCTGAAAGAAATCATCGAAAGTTCAAGATTGATACGTGACTGGACGAACGAGGCCACTCAGTACACGAATGAGGAGAAAAAGTCAAGTGAGAATGTCGCTGTAGCGGCGGCTAATCTGAATTCGGCAATCAAAAGCCTCAGTGCTTCTGCCAAACAAATCGCTACTGCCTACGAGGAATTAATTGATTCAGTTAGAGCACTCGTTAATGACACAGCAGGATTTAAAATCTGAGTCATGAGTATCGATGGCTTTGATGAAATCATCAAAATCTTTAAAGATGAGGTCAAGGAACGAATCAAAAATTTAGAAAACGGATTGATCTCCCTTCAGAGTAATCCTGATGATAAGAAAATACTCGAGGACTTATTACGAGAAGCTCACACTATCAAAGGGGCTGCCAGGATGGTTGGGTTCTCAAAAACGGGAGAGGTGGCCCATAAGCTTGAAACTCTCTTTAAAAAACTGAATGAGGGAAGTGTCGATGTCGAGAAGGCTGTTAGAGCCGCATTCCTCGCTATTGATTACATAAAAAGGGCTATCGAAAGCGGTGAATCTGACGAAAAAAACGTTATCGAAATCCTGGAAAATCCAGATAGATTGAAAGAAAAACCGGAATCTTCAGTTGAAATCAAAAAAACTTTTGAAATAGAAGATGTCTGGAAATTCATTCCAGTAGAATATGACCAGATAGAGAAGCTTTCCCAGAATCTTGAAGATATGTACATGAGAGTTATGGGACTGACTGGATACAGGGCAATATTGAAACCCGAGTCAGAGGGGAGAAAAATCGGAAGAATTCTGGAGAAGATGCTTAACGAAATTGAATTTCTTCGAAAAAATCTTCATCAATTGACACTTGAGATTTCAGATCTGAGGCTTGTCCCAGTTTCCAAAGTTTTCGATAGTCTCACAAGGCCGATTTATGAAATGGCGACTTCACTTGGGAAAAAAGTTAAAGTTAATCTGAAGGCCACAGATATAAAAATAGACAAAAGGATTCTGGACGCATTAACAGACTCCTTTATCCATCTGATAAGAAATGCCCTTGATCATGGTATCGAGCCACCTGAAGAGAGGATTAAAAAAAACAAACCGGAGTATGGGACTCTTTATCTCTCAGCATTTGAGAGAGAGGGAAAGGTGGTTATCCAGATTGAAGATGATGGACGCGGAATAGACGTTGATAAAGTTGTTGAGAAAGCGATTGAGAAGGGGTTAATTGATGAGGAAACGGCAAAAAAATTATCCTTTGAAGAGAAATTAAACTTAATTTTTATCCACGGGTTTTCAACAAAGGATCAACTCACTGATATTTCTGGTAGAGGGGTGGGAATGGATGTTGTGAGATCTAAGGTTGAAGAACTCGGAGGTGAAGTTGTTGTTGAGACTACTCCCGGATATGGAACGAGGATTGAGCTTATTCTTCCCCTGACTATAGCAACGGTCAATCTAATTTTCTTTAAACTTGGGGAGCAGATTTTTGCGTACCCGGCAGATCACGTTGAGAACGTTGTTAGAATCGAGAGAAAAAAGTTCCTAACATTGAGTAATGGGAGACACTACTATGACCTTGGAGACGAAAGGATTCCAGTGGTTGACCTTATTCCTGGAACATCTCAAAATTCCACTGAGTACATCATTATAGTCAGAGGAAGTCGAGTGGGATACAGAGTGAGCCAGGTTATTGGAGAGGAGTCGGTAGTTGTCAAAAAACTTGCTGGTCCTATTAAAAACGTTGAGAGATTAAAGGGTTACATAGTTTTGTCCTCCGATACGCTTGCCTATCTGATTGATCTGAAGGAAATGGCCATCGTTGACAGCATCAGGAGGCTCAAGGTAGAGAGTGAAAAGGTGGCAGTTACAATGGCATCGAGGAAGAGGATTCTTGTTGTCGATGACTCGCGGGCGACACGTGAGGTGATCTCAGGTCTATTGAAAGGTGCAGGATACGATGTTGATACGGCTGAAGATGGAATGCAGGCATTGCGTATGCTCGGTAGAGAAGACTACGATCTCGTAGTTACCGATATAAACATGCCGGGAATGGATGGATATGAGTTGACAAAAACTATCAGAGAAACTCCACGATTGAAGTCTTTACCCGTTATAATGTTGACCACACTGGGGAGTGAGGAAGAAAAAAGGAGGGGTGAAGAAGTAGGGGCTGATGAGTATCTCGTTAAGGGGTCTTTTGATCCCAACGAATTTTTAGAGATTGTAAGAAAGTACATGGAGGAATAACGATGGAGAAAATAAAAGTTTTGCTGGTAGAAGATTCTCCAACCCAGAGAATTCTTGAAAAAAAATTGCTTGAGAGTGATCCGGAAATTGAAATTGTTGGGGAGGCAGCAGATGGGTTGGAGGCAGTAAAAAAAGCTGAGGAATTGAAACCCGATGTGATTTTACTTGATTTGCAATTACCCGGAATCGATGGACTTGAAGTAATAAAGAGAGTCATGTCTACGAATCCAATACCGATTCTTGTACTTTCCTCTGTTGTCAATAAGACAGAGGAATTTACGTCCATGGAGGCTTTAAAACGTGGCGCAGTCGATGTTATGGAAAAGCCGTCCATTGAAAAGGGACAGAGCTGGATGCAGATTGCGAGGGAAATTATCAAACATGTTAAGGAAGTCTCAAAAGTTCATGTAGTACCTCATATTGGTTTGCAGGGACTTGAAAAAATTCCATTAAAAGAAATTACAGAGAGACCCTCTCACAAGTATGAGGCTGTAGCGATTGGTGCATCCACAGGGGGGCCTAAGCTTATAAATCAAATCCTTGGCTCGCTGCCGGAAGATTATCCTATGCCTATATTTATAGTTCAGCATATTGCCCCTGGTTTTGATGAAGGATTTGCAGAGTGGCTTGATAAAACAGTAAAGATAAAAGTAAAACTCGCAGAAGATGGAGAAGGTGTTAGACCGGGAGTTGCCTACGTGGCACCTGTTGGCTACCACATGAAAATTAATGAAAAGGGTCAAATTAAACTTGATGATGGAACTCCGGTGAATAATCAGAAACCCTCAGTAGACATACTTTTTGAATCTGTGGCTGAGGTCTACGGTGATAGAGCGATAGGAATTATTTTGTCTGGTATGGGGAAGGATGGAGCTGAAGGACTTAAAAAAATGAAAGATAGAGGAGCAAAAGTGTTTGCGCTTAGAGCAGAGGAATGCGTTGTGTTTGGAATGCCAGGAGCCGCTCTTGAATCCGGGGCAGTTGACAAAACCTCTTCTCTTGAAGAGATTATTCAATTTCTTCTACAAGCCGGTGAAGTTGCCCAGGTAAAATGAGAGAACTCATCTCTAAGATTGAGGAAAAGTTTGGAGTTATATTTGACGAAGAAAGGTTAAAGATAGAACTTGAAATGAGGAAGTTAACGGCTGATCGATTACTCTCAGATGAAATGCTCTTCGATGAGTTTGTTGAAGATATTCTGATCAAAGAAACATATTTTTTTCGAGAGAAAAGCCACTTTGAGGTTCTAAGAGATTATATTTTTGATGAAATTGTGAAAAAGAGAAATTTTATCAAAATATGGAGCGCTGGGTGTGCAACTGGTGAGGAACCTTACTCCATAGTCATATTCCTCCATGGAAAATGCAAAGACAATTGCCGCGTGATGGCTTCCGATGTTAGTAAAAAAGCCCTTGAAAAAGCAAAGAAGGGGATTTTCACGAAATCTTCATTAAGAGCCCTGAGTGAAAAAGAAATAAATCTCTATTTCGAGAGATTGGAAGATGGTAAATACAGATTGAGAGATCAATTCCGCAAAGTTGAATTTTTCAGACATAATCTACTACAACCACCTCCTTCTGGTATGGGTAAGGTTGATGTTATTTTCATAAGAAACGCGCTGATGTATTTCAGCGAGAGAGCAAAGAAAAAAGCGATTGAAAATTTAAAATCTGCTTTGAACGACGATGGTTACCTCATTCTTGGAGTCTCGGAGTATCTTATTGGTATTGAAAATGATCTATTCCCTGTCGATTTTAATGGTGTAACTGTCTTTGCAAAAACAGCTATAGGGCGTAAATCTGCTGCAACCAGCAGGGAGGAGGATTTCCTTGAAATTTACAAAAGTTTGACTCCTGATACAATGGATGAAATAATGGGGTTGTCCAACGATATAAATGGTTTAATTATCAAAGGAATGAAGTTTCTCAAGGCTGGTGCAATCAGAAATGCAATAAATTATTTTGAAAAAGCTCTTGAACTGGATGATAAGATTTACTTTGTCCACTACCAGCTTGCTCAACTGTACGAGGAAGTAGGAGATCAAACAGGTTTTTATAGAGAGTGCCTGAAAATCAGTGACATGTTGAAAAACAGAGTTCCTTTGAGTAGCATTGATGCGCAGTTTAATCTTAACTATTCTGTATTAAGAAATTTTGTTAAGGAGGCTTTTGAGGGGATGAAATGGGTTCTAAGTTGAAAAAATTTAGAATATTACTGGTTGATGATTCAACACTCCAGAGAGCTCTTTATAAAAAACGTGTACTTTACCCTGATAATAAGGGGGAATTCCTTTTTGAAATCTATGAGGCGAATACAGGTAAAGACGCAATAGAAATGATAAAAAAGATCCAACCGGATCTTGTTATTCTCGATTTTAACCTTCCTGACATAAGGGGTACAGATATTATAAAATGGATGAAAAAAAACGGTTTCAGCGATGTTCAAACCATACTTGTATCAAGTATAGATAGCAGTGACCTTGCTACAACGGGTTTGAATCTTGGAGCTGAAGATTTTGTTAAAATCCCTTACGATCCTGAGGAACTCCGGGCAAGAGTTAAAGCACATTTGAGATTGAAAAGGATAATTGATTTTAATAAAGAAACACGGGAGAAGTACAAAAAACTCTCACAAATTGATGAACTGACAGGCTTGTTTAACCGAAGATATTTGTTTGACAAGCTGAAAGAGTTATTCAGAAAGTACAAGGGGGGCGGAAAGCACCTGTCGGTATTGATGCTCGATATAGATGATTTTAAATCAGTTAACGACACCTACGGTCACCAGATAGGGGATTATGTACTAAAAAAAATTGCTGAAATTTTGAGGAAAGAAACAAGAAAGTTTGACTTTGTTGGGAGATATGGAGGGGAGGAATTTCTTATAATTGCTCCTGGTATCAGTAAGGAGAGGGCCTACAAACTTGCTGAAAGAATTCGTGAGAGGGTGGAAAAAGAGCAATTTGATGCGGATGGTAGAAAATTCAGGGTATCGATCAGTGTCGGAGTTTCTGAAATGATCGATGACAATCTTCAAACCATTAATGACCTTATTAAAACCGCAGACATGAGACTATACAAGGCTAAACTATCAGGTAAAAATTGTGTAGTAATCAATTGAAAGGAGATAAAAATGGGACTCATGAGGGGTTTTTTTATATACCTTTCACACAGAAGAGACCTTGAAGGTTTATTTATGAAATTTAGCCCCACGAGAAATCTTGCCATGAGATTTGTCGCTGGGGAAAAGCTGGAGGATGCTATAAGAGTTGTAGCGGAATTGAACAAAAAGGGAATTTATGGAACACTCGATCATCTTGGTGAGAATGTGAGCTCAAGAGAGGAGGCTATAAGAGCGGCAAATGAGTATCTACGTATCCTCGATGAGATTGAAAAGAGTGGTGTAAAAAGCCATGCCTCTTTGAAGTTAACACAAATGGGGCTGGATATCGGATTTGAATTTTGCCTGGAAAACGTGAAGAAGATAGTTGAGAAGGCTGCAAAATACAATAACTTCGTAAGGATAGATATGGAAGATTCAAGCTATACAGATAGGACCCTTGAGATATTCTATAAATTGCACGAGGAGTTTGGCAATCATGTCGGTATTGTTATCCAGGCCTATCTTTATAGAAGCGAAAATGATATTAAAGATTTGATAAAGGTTGGTGCTAATGTCAGATTGTGTAAAGGAGCTTACAAAGAGCCACCAGAGGTGGCATTCCCCAGGAAAAAAGATGTCGACTCCAATTATATAAAGTTGATGAAAATGCTACTTGACGCACACGAAAAAGGGGTTCATACTGCAATAGCTACACATGACGAAAATATAATAAATTTCGCTGAAAACTATGTGAGATCAAATTCGATTCCTGAAGGGAAGTTTGAGTTTCAAATGTTATATGGTATAAGAAGGGATCTTCAATTTAAACTTGCAGAAAGAGGGCATACGATGAGAGTTTATATACCTTATGGTACTGAGTGGTATCCATACTTTATGAGAAGACTCGCCGAAAGGCCGGCAAACGTCTTTTTTGTTGTTAAAAACTTATTGAAAGGATAAATTATGAGGAAACTCTTTATTTTGGTACTGATACTTGTTGCAGGTTGTACAATTGAAGAGTATCCCGCAACACAAAAACTGCCTCCACCCAGAAATCTAAGATTAAGCTCAGCAAATAATGGTATATCGGTAAGACTCGATTGGGATGCACCTGATTCGGGAGTACCGGATGGTTACATTGTTTATTTTAAATCCATTTATGACAGTCTATTTAAACCCATCGATACCACAAGTGCTCTCTATGATATTGTTACGCCCGGAGACACAACAGGATATTACTATGTCCGTTCATATTCGTTTGATCTTGGTGTTAGTGATTCATCAAACATAGATAGTACAGTGCCTGTACATACTCCGACTGTTGAAATCTATGAACTTGATAGAGAAGAATCCCCACTTTATTACTCCGCCTTTGGTTTTGATACAACAACGGGAGTGGGGAGTCTCTATCCGATGAAATTGCCTACTCACTGCTTCAAGATAGATTTTTATATGACAGACATGGATTCCGGGTGGGCTGGACCATATTATTTCGTTTCACCCAATCTTGTCTACAGATTACCATACGACTCCTCTCAGATCCACTATAGGTGTGCCTTCAGACAAACCGGTTTCTACCTGATAAATGAATATCCGATGAGAAATATGATCCTTCCTGATTCTACATCTTATTTAAATCACGTTGAAGTAGGTTCAAATATGTGGCTAAATGCCATGTATGTGGCAATTTATACTCAGGATGGCTATTATGGTTTGTTAAAAATTGACCCTTTGTCTGTTGATACTGTACAGGGAAGAGTAAGTTTTGAAGCCTATTTCCAGAAAGTGAGAGGACTCAGGCTGATTCGCCATAGATGAAAATTGTAAAAGACACTTTCCTGCTTTACCTAACACGTTTAATCGATGTAATTGCTACTTTTGTCCAAATTAAACTTCTTGCTATTTATCTTCCCAAATTCGTCGTAGGACAAATATTTTTCGTTATTGGAATTGCGTCTTTTCTATCCACCTTATTTTTTGCTGGTTTCCCTTTTGTGTTTGTAAGATTCATCCCAAAGATGGATGATACAGATTCCGGTACTTTACTGAACCTATCCATCCTGTTGTATTATCTTGGATTACTACTCTCTACCCTGATTGGACTCATCTTTTACAGAACATGGAATTTCTGGGTCCTATTTGTAGGTGTTTATCTTTCTGGTATTTTGCCCCTTATAGGCGCGTATTTAATAGGCAAGCGAGAGGTAAAATTCTATTTTTTACTCACACTTGTACGAAGTTTAATTCTCATTATCCTTTTGTATGCATTTAGACATTTGCTTTCCGATTCGACACTGGGTTACATCCTTGGCATAGCGGGGATATGCATTCTCATCATATTTTATCTGATCGAAGGGAAGCTCACGCTTGATCGTCAGATTACCAAACTGGTTCTGAAAAGAATTGGGAATTTCTGGAAATATGCCTTCCTTGACCAATTGTTTCAACCCGTTTTCATGTATTTATATAGAATAATCACTCCCTATGTTGTGGGTTTTGAAGCACTTGCATCCTTTACCGTCTCAAGACGAGTGGATAACTTTTCACGGAGAATATTCCAGGTTCCGCTGGACATAATTTCTCCTGAAATAAGTTATAGAGACGATAGGAAGGAGTCGATAATTCCAGCACTCAGAGAATTAAAGAAGATTTATGTCACCCTGTCTTCGGTTTTCTTCCTTCTATATATTTTTGCAGGTAAATTGATTATAAAATTGATAACGACGGGTGCCTATCTTGATGCTTATTATCCTCTTCTGATTCTCGCATTTGGTTTAATAATCAGTTCCACATATTCGGTAGATGCAACTTATTTGAGGTCTATTGGAGATATAAAGCCATACTTTATTCACAATATCATCTGGATGGTCACGTTTATAGCTTCATTTGTTGTTCTTGGAAAAAATTTTGGACTCACGGGAATGGCCGCTTCATATCCGATTGGCCATCTCTTTGCAGGGATCTATGTAAAATCCAGAATTAGAGAGAAGGCTCTTTTAATGGCGGATATACTTTTCTTACCCACTATTTTACTTGTCCTGCTATCGCTGGTTCTAATGACCAGGTGGAGTGTTGGACTTGTAGGAATCTACACGCTTTTCATGTTGGCTTCTACAAAATTCGATAAAATGCAATTGCGAAGGTAATCGTGTAAACTTTTGCCCGATGTTTTTTTAAAACCTTTGCTGCCTCGTTCATTGTGATCCCGGTCGTCATCACATCATCGATTAGAAGAATCCTCTTATTTCTGATATTTTCGGGGTGCTGGAGCTTAAACGCATTTTTGAGATTTAATTTTCTCTCTTCTCGCGTCAGGTTGGTCTGCGACCTCGTATGTCTAATCCTGACAAGATTTTTACAATCGCATTCTATACCTGTAAGATCAGAGAGATGTTTCGTGATCAGCTCGGTTTGTGAAAATCCTCTCTCGCGTTTACGTGTCGGATGAATGGGGATGGGGATCAATAGCTGAACCTCCGGAAATTCCCGATCAAGTAGATTTTTCATTTTTCTTGCAATGAATCCTGCAAGTCTCTTGATTTTGTGATACTTGTAATCTTCAACAATCTGTTTAACTCTGTCGTCGTAAAGGTACACGGAGCGGTTGAATTCGAAAGCAAACCTGGTGTCTCGACATCTGGGACATCTGTTACCTTCGAAGACGCCACCACATTTTAGACAGAAGTTCTTTTTTATAGAAAATTTTTGATCAATTTCACTTTCACAATTTTTGCATATAACTTCATTTTCAGAAGGGTTCTCGCAGATAAGACATAATGGAGGGGAGATGAGGTCAACAATAGGTTTGAAGAATTTGATCATAGGGGAATTGTTTGGGGTGTAAAGGAATAAGTCAAGTGTAGAAAAAAGTAATGGGGAGGCGCGCTTTTGCGCGCCTCCCCATTAAGTAATTTTCACAGTTTCATCAATCAACTGCTTCTACGTTAGATGCTTTTGGGCCTTTATCAGTGTTGATTATTTCAAACTTCACCTTCTGACCTTCTTCCAACGTCCTGTAGCCCATTCCCTGAATGTCAGTGAAATGGACAAATACATCACCAGAGCCATCTTCAAGCTCTATGAATCCGTATCCTTTACGAGAGTCAAACCATTTGACTCTTCCATACTTTACATCACTCATTTTATACTTCCTCCTTAACTTCTTTTTACTCTGGGGAATTCAACCTGGAGAGATTCAACCCTCGGTGGCAAAACTCCCGTCGTTCGATAAGCATACACTCACCATATACCCCTGTCAACTGTTCATGAAGCCCTTCTCATCACCGAAAAACCGGGCAAATAAGATACGGATTGTGAAATTAGAAACCGCCAGGTATTGCTTATGAAACGATGGGAAATAAAACTCCAACAAAAATGACTGAGCGGAATGTGACAAATCAAATCTGTGCGTCAGTCCGACTTTCTAATATGCGATTTCTACAAATTGTCCATTGTGACGGTTCTGACTTTCATGACTTCATCTATTTTTTCAATGATTTTCACGAGTCTTTCGTCGATCGGGTCATCCAATTCGAGGACGAGAATAGCTTCTCCTCCTTTTCTCATCCTGGTCAAATGAGCTGTTCCGATATTGATTCCAAAAGCAAATACGCGAGCGGCTATTTTACTCAAAAGTCCCGGCGTGTCTCTGTGGAGTACAAGTACAGTATTCGTCCCACTTCTTATCAGTACGGGAAATGACCAAATTTCATGAATTTCTGCCACTCCGCCGCCAGGTGATACGCCAATAACCTCAAGTGTCTCCTCGTCACTTTTGCCTGATATTCTCAATGAAACAGGATGTGGAGGATAAAATTCACGGTCTATCTTAAAGTTAAATAAAAGTCCCTCATCTCTCGCAAAATCAAAAGCTCTTCTAATCCTCTCGTCATATTCTCTGAAGCCAAGAATTCCTCCGATTATAGCGAGATGGGATCTGTGACCATAGAAAGTTTCTGCCAGAGAGCCATAAAAAGTAATTTCTACTCTCTTTAGTTTTCCCTTTATGAGTTTTCGATAAATATTCCCTATCCTGATTATGCCAGCAGTATGAGAGCTTGATGGACCCAATGTAACTGGACCGGCGACATCAAAGATGTTCATTCCAGAAATTTTCTCGGATCAGTGATTTTACCTTCAAGGGCGGATGCAGCAGCGGTAGCTGGACTTGCAAGATATATAAATGCATCACGGGAACCCATTCTGCCCTTGAAATTTCTATTTGCTGTTGAAACAGTGACTTCTCCGGGAGCCATGACCCCCTGGTGAGCTCCAAGACATGGACCACAACCCGGATTCATTATAATAAAACCTGCTTCGGCAATGTCATACAGGATATTTCTCTTCATCGCTTCGAAGTAAACTTCCCAGGATGCAGGAAAGATCAATCCCCTTACACCTTCCTTGATTTTTTTACCCTTAACGATTTTTCTGACTATTTCAAGGTCCTCGAGTCTCCCATTTGTGCATGTTCCAATAAAAACTTGATTTACCTTGATGTCCGATGCATCTGAAACCGGGTAGACATTGTCTACTGTATGAGGAAAGGCAACCTGCGGTTCTATGTCAGAGATATCAAATTCCAGTATTTCCTCAAAATCTGCATCAGGGTCAGATTTTATTACTTCAAATTCTTTTTTCGCACGTTTTGATACATACTCCAGGGTTTTCTCGTCTGGTTCAATGTATCCAGCTTTTGCACCCATTTCAACTGCCATGTTGGAGAATACCATGCGGGAAGCTATCGATAGGTTTCGGATGACAGGACCAGAGAATTCTACAGCCTTGTATGTGGCGTAATCTGCACCAAGCTGACCGATAATATAGAGCATGATATCTTTAGCAAACACCCCGTGTGGTATATTCCCTTTTATCTCTATTTTAATTGTTTCAGGTACCATCAGCCAGATCTCATCCGTTGCCCACAGGACAGCTACTTCACTTCTACCGATTCCGGCAGAAAAAGCGCCAAAAGCTCCGTATGTTGTAGTATGAGAATCTGCTCCGAGTATTATTGTCCCAGGCAGTGCAAAACCTTTTTCAGAAAGGACCTGATGACATATTCCACCGCGGGTGTTTACATCGTAAAAATGTTTGATGCCCTGTTCTTTCACAAATTCTCTAATCGTCTGGTGGTTCTTTGCATATTGCTCAGTTGAGGGTGGTACAACATGGTCAAGTACGATGACAATTTTTCCAGGGTCTTTTACACGATTAACTCCAAGTTTTTTGAATTTGAGGTAAATAGCAGCAGTATTGTCATGAGACAATATAAAATCGGGTGAAATTGTAACAATTTCACCCGGGACAACATCCTTTCCAGCCCTTTTCCCGAGGACTTTTTGTGCAAATGTTTTTCCCTTCATAATCTAATCCTTGAAAGGTTCAAAATTTGTAAAGTCCGCATGAAAGATGATAATTGTCTCGACTTTTCTCTTAACAAATTCACCTTCTCTGGAGTGTGCAGCTATCATGTTTTGAATCTCTACAGGTAAATCATGTTTAAATGCCAGTGCTGTACCGGAGACGGGATGTCTTATCAGTGCTCCTGCGTAGCTTTTCCCGATTTTTCCATCTTTCTTACCATATTCGAGGAGTTTTCCAACATCGTGGAGAAGTGCACCAGCTATCAGGTAGTCGAAGTTGATTTCTATTTTATCTCCATAGGTATTTTTAAGCTCTTTACCCATCGCCAGAGCTGTTTTTGTAACACCGCGCGTATGATCGATTAACGAAATTTTGACATCAGGGATGAGTAGTGTAAAAGGTATGTTGTCAAGCTCTTCACAGCTCCATCCTCCAAGCCTGATGGCATCCTCCCACGTTTCAATAACTTTTTTCCTCAGCTCCCCATCCTTTATTAGGTCTATTTCTGGAAGTTTCTTTACAATATCACACATGACTCATTCTCCTGATTTTAATTTTTCGAGAAGTTCTGTGTCTCTTGCAATTTTTAGATTTTCCTCTATTAACTTAATATCTTCTTGAGAGATTAAATCTGCTATTTCTGGTTTTCTAAGTTTAATTCGTGCCAGAGCTCTTGCTGATTCTATTCGGACGGGTTCGTTTCTCTCTGTCAGGTGTCTTTTTAAAGGTTCAATAGATTTCTCAGTTCCTACATTACCAAGGATAAATGCGGCAACAGCCCTTACATACCAGAATTTTTCTTCAAGGAGAGGTAAAGTTCTATCTTCTATTTCACTACCCCATTCAGAGAGGGCTTGTGCAGCCTTTTCCCTGACGTGCCAGCTCTCCGAGTAAAGGAGCTCAAAAAGCTTATCCTTATCTCGCTTCCCCTTTAATATTTCAACAGCCCTGAGCTTTTCTAAAATATTCTTTGACTTCAGGAGAGACTCTACTGAAAGCTCCTGGGTTTTTCCTGCTGATGATCTTTTAGCCATTTCTTAATGCCTCCCTTGAGTTCTTCGATTCCTGTACCCTCAAGTGCAGAAATTTTATAAACTTCGACATCTTTAATATTAAAATCTAAATTGTTCGCATCAACAAGGTCAATTTTGTTAAGTGCGACAATGATGGGTTTCTCAAGAATTTTTGCATTATACTCTCTGATTTCCTGAACTAAAGATTGAAAATCTTTATAAGGATTTTTTGATGTCGCATCGATCACAAAGACCAGGATTCTGGTTCTTTCAATGTGTCTTAAAAACTGCAATCCAAGACCTTTTCCTCTATGAGCTCCTTCGATTATCCCTGGAATGTCAACAACTGCAAAAACAGTCTCATTTCTGTCCTTAACCACGCCAAGATTAGGAGTTAGAGTTGTGAAGGGATAGGGTGCGATCTTGCCAGAGGAACCTGAAAGGGCCTTTAAAAGTGTAGTTTTACCTGCATTTGGGTAACCAACAAGGCCTACATCAGCAATAAGTTTAAGCTCAAGGGTCAGGAATCTTTCTTCTCCTTCCTCTCCCTTTTCTCTGATTCTTGGAGCCCTCAGGGTTGGAGTCGCAAATCTTGCGTTACCTTTCCCTCCCCTTCCACCACGAGCTACGAGAAGTCTTTGACCGTGTTCAATAACCTCTCCAAGATATTCTCCAGTTATTTCGTCTCTTACAATGGTACCGAGAGGGACTTTTATATATATATTTTTGCCTTTTCTACCCGTTCTGCGTGACGGTCCACCATCTTTGCCATCTTCTGCTTTGAAGATTTTTTTAAATTTAAAATCGAGTAGAGTTTTGAGAGACCTTTCACCAACGAGATAGACACTGCCACCGTTTCCCCCATCTCCACCGTCCGGTCCCCCACGTGGAACGTACTTCTCCCTCCTGAAATGAATGATCCCGTCGCCACCTTTCCCTGCCTGAACTCTTATTTTCACAAAATCCACGAAATTACTCTTTCTTGACATGGTTTCAAATTTACTCTTCCTGATGTTTAAAAGCAAGTGGTTTTTCATTGACATGTGGGAAGATGTGGAGATATAATAAGTCAAACAAAAAAGGAGGGATTTGTTATGAGTGAAGTACCAGAAAACCTGCGTTACACAAAGACCCATGAATGGATAAGGGTCGACGGGGAGATAGGAACAGTAGGAATAACGGACTATGCCCAGGAAGAACTTGGGGATATAATTAAACTTGAGTTACCACCAATGCTCCAATTTGCTGTTGTAAAAGGAGACAAGGTTGGAACTATCGAGGCGGTTAAAACGGTTGCTGATTATTATGCTCCTGTCGATGGTGAGATTACAGAGAGAAATGACGAGCTTGAAAATAACCCAAGCCTTGTGAATGAGGACCCATACGGTGATGGATGGATTTTTAAGATGAAGATAACAAAACCGGAACAGCTTGAAGATCTTATGACAGCTGAAGAATACAGGAAATTTATTGCTGAAGAGGGGTAGGATGAGTCATTTTATCCCAAATACGGATAAAGACAGGGAGGAGATGCTGAGGAGTATCGGTGTCTCCTCCTTTAAAGAACTCCTTAAGGATATCCCGGAAGAGGCCTTTTTTAAAGGTAAATTGAATTTACCTGGCCCTCTGTCTGAGCTGGAAGTCGAGGATGAAATAAAAAAATTTGCGGAAGAGAATCAGGCTGATCTAAAGATTTTTGCCGGAGGTGGGATTTACGATCATTTTATCCCCGCTGTCGTGGATCAAATACTATTGAGAAGTGAATTTTACACTTCCTATACACCCTACCAGGCCGAAGTTTCCCAGGGGACTCTCCAGACTATGTTTGAGTATCAAAGTATGATCTGTGAATTGACAGCGATGGAGGTGGCAAATGCATCCATGTATGATGGGGCCTCTGCAATAGCTGAAGCTGCCCTGATGGCCCTGAGAATCAGGCACGATAGAGATAAAATCCTGGTTGCATCCAATTTAAATCCATTTTATAAAGAAGTTCTTAAAACGTATCTTCATGGGCAGAACACACCGCTTGAGTTTGTCAAAATGGGGAGTGATGGAGCCCTTGATTTGGAAGATCTAAAGGAAAAACTTGATTCGAATGTTGCTGGTTTTATTTTTCAACATCCAAATTTCTTTGGTGTTCTTGAAGATCCATTTGAAATAAGTAAGATTGTAAAAAATCATGATGCAATTTTAATTGCTTCTGTAAATCCCATTTCTCTCGGCATACTTGAACCTCCAGGTGCTTATGGAGCTGATATTGTAGTCGGAGAAGGTCAACCTCTTGGTTTACCCATGTCCTTTGGGGGGCCATTGCTTGGTATTTTTGCAAGCAAAATGGAGTATATCAGGAGTATGCCTGGTAGAATCTCAGGTATGACTGAAGACGTAGAAGGGAAACGTGGATTTGTCATGACTCTTCAGACACGTGAACAGCACATCAGAAGAGAAAGAGCGACGTCCAATATTTGTTCTAATCAGCAGTTGTGTGCGACAGCTGCAGCTATCTATATGTCACTACTTGGTAAAGAGGGGATCAAAGAAGTTGCACAACAGTCGCTTTTCAAAGCGCATTATCTCAAGGAGTTGCTTGAAGATGCTGTTAAGTTTCCGTACTCCGGACCTTTCTTTAATGAGTTTGTAATTGAATTACCACATTCTGCGAGAAAAATCATTGATGATATGTTAAAATATAATATCCTCGCCGGTATTGATCTTGCACAGTTTGGTTTTCCTGAGAATTTTCTCCTTGTTTCCGTAACGGAAAAGAGGAGGAAAGAAGAGATCGAGGAATATGCAACGATTTTAAAAGAGGTGATTTAATTGCCGTTTCCTATTGAAGATGTACTTGTAAATAGAAAGGTTGCAAAGGTTACCCTCAGGGGTGTGAGGGATAAACCGGGAATTGCAGCAATTATTTTTGAAGAGCTTTCATCAAGAGGGATAAATGTGGAAATGATAGTGACAGGAGCATCTGCCAAAGGAAGAACGGATATTGCTTTTCTTGTCCTTGAATCACAGATCGATAGGATTAAGGAGATAGAAGAAGAGCTTTTACAGGCCATTGATGCGAGAGATTTGAGCATAGACAGGAAAGTTGCACTGATTGTATTTTATGGTGGCAGTGAAATGGCCAAAACTCCAGGAGTGGCAGCCAGGATTTTTAATATTCTTGCTGAAGCTGGAGTCAATATTGAGATGATAAGTACATCAATTGATAGCCTCTCTCTCGTTGTGAGGGAAGACAGAATCGAGGAGGCTATCTTTGCTATTGGAGAAAATCTTGGGATAGAACCGAGAGAAGAATATTTTTAGAAAAGGAGATTAAAAAAATGAGCGTTGAACTTTTACAGGGAAACGAAGCGTGTGCGCTTGCAGGAATAAGAGCTGGAGTAAGATTTTATGGTGGTTATCCAATAACTCCATCCTCTGAGATAGCAGAGGTAATGTCAAAAGAACTGCCCAAGGTGGGTGGTGTTTTTATTCAGATGGAAGATGAGATCGGAAGTCTTGCCGCCTGCATAGGAGCCAGACTTGCCGGAAAGAAAGCCATGACAGCGACCTCCGGACCTGGTTTCTCACTCATGCAGGAACATCTGGGTTATGCTGCGATGGCAGAAGTGCCGGTTGTAATAGTAAATGCTATGAGAGGTGGACCATCTACAGGATTACCCACGAAAACTTCACAGGGTGACTTTATGCAGGCAAAATGGGGTACTCACGGAGATCATCCAGTGATAGCCCTTGTACCGGAGTCGGTTAATGAAGTCTATCATCTTACTATCAAGGCCGTTAATCTCTCGGAGATGTTTAGAGTTCCAGCTGTACTGCTTATGGATGAAACCCTCTCACATTTGAGAGAGAAGGTTGAAATACCAGATGAAGTTGAAATATATGAGGCCGAGCATATTGAGATGAAAGGCGACAAGTTCCTCCCATTTGCTGAGGGAACAGAAAGATTCGTTGCTTTACCTCCTTACGGTTCCGGTTTGAGATACCACATCACAGGGCTTGCTCATGGAGAGGATGGTTTCCCAACAAACGACCCTGAAGTGATTAGGAAAAATATGGATAGATTCCTCAAGAAGTTTAAGGGTGCAGAAGATAAGGTTACAGATTTCGAGGTAGTTAATGTTGAGGATATTGACATATTACTTGTGGCCGCTGGTTCTGTCGCAAGGCCGTGTAAAGAGGCTCTTATATGGGCTAAGAAAGAAGGGCTAAAGGTTGGACTTTTCAGGCCAAGAATCATCTGGCCATTCCCTGAAAAGCATCTTAAAGAATTCGATGGGAAAGTAGAACATGTCATCGTTGTGGAGCAGAATCAGGGACAGCTTGTTCACGAAGTTGAGAAAATCTTTAAGAAATCGAAGGTTCATTCAGTTACAAGATACGATGGTGAACTTATAACCCCTGAAGAAGTTGAAAACGGAATTAAGAAAGCAATCTCATAATTTTAGACCACTTTTAGATGGGGAGACAGAAAATGGCTAAAGTTAAGTTCAGGAGGAGTGGCGATAAAAAATTATACGTTGCAATATTGGCCGCTGGTCAATCTAAAAGAATGAAATCTGAGAAAAGCAAGGTTCTCCATAAAATTTGTGGAAAACCTTTACTTCACTTTCCTATAGAAGTAGCAAAGTCCTTACATCCAGAAGAAATATTTGTTGTCGTTGGTGGAAGGAGTGAGCAAGAAGTAAGAGAGACTTTCAAAGATTATGGGGTAACTTTTGTTACTCAGGAAGAGCCGAATGGAACTGGTGGGGCAGTGATGGAACTTGCTGACTTCTTTGAAGATAAGGAGGCTGATATCCTGATTATACCAGGTGATGCCCCTCTTTTAAGACGGGAAACTGCGCAGGAACTTGTTAGATTCCACCAGGACAGGGGAGCAATTGCCACTGTGCTCACTGCAGAAGTCCCTGATCCCACTGGCTACGGACGTATAATTCGCTCTATTGGTGACAGAATTTTAATGATCGTAGAAGAAGCAGATGCATTTCCTGAGGAAAAGGCTATTAAAGAAGTGAATTCCGGGATGTACGTATTTGACACATATTCGCTGTTCCGCTGGCTCAGTGAGCTCAGACCTAATAATAAACAGGAAGAATTTTATCTAACAGATGTTATTGAAATACTCCAAAGAAGACTCGGAGGAGTCTATGCATATAAGATCCCGGATTATACAGAGATCCTTGGAGTTAATACAAGGAAGCAACTTGCAGAGGCCAACAAAATTTTGAACGATAGATTGAAAGTCCAGCATATGGAAAGAGGTGTTACATTTATTGATCCTAATACAGTTTATCTTGAAGTTGATGTAAAAATCGGTAAGGATACGACAATTTTCCCGTTTGTTTCACTTCTTGGCCGAACAGTGATTGAGGAAAAGGCAGAAGTTGGACCCAATGTAACACTCAAAGATGTAAGAGTAACTTCTGGAAAGGTTGTTAGAGGGAACAACTATTTTGAGAATTTGGTGATCTGAAATGGATGTGGAAAAGGTAGCGGATCTTGCGAAATTAATGTTCGAATCTGAGGAGGAACAGAAAAAAACTGCTGAGGAATTTAAGAAAATTTTGGATTTTGTAGGGAAAATTAGAGAATTAGACCTTGTGGGGATAGAGCCACTTACTCATCCCCACGAGGGTTTTCAAAGATTGAGGAAAGATGCACCTAAAAAGGGACTTTCAAGAGATGAAGTATTAAGGGATGCCCCTGAAACTTATCAATTTTTCTTTAAAACGCCATCTCCATTAAAAGGTGTCTCAAAGAAGTGAGAGCTCTTGTTATTATACCAACTTATGATGAAAAGGATAACGTCCGTGATGTGATTGAGAAAACACTTTCTGTTGACCCCAGGGTTGATATTCTTATTGTGGATGATAACTCCAGAGATGGCACGAGGGAAATCGTTGAAAAAATAATTTCCTCAAGAAAAGATGGAAGAGTAAATATGTTAAAGAGGCCAAGGAAGCTTGGTCTCGGCACTGCATACCTTGATGGATTTAAATATGCCCTCGATAAGGATTACGATTGTATTATAGAAATGGATGCAGATTTATCACATCCTCCCGAGAAAATTGAAGATTTTCTCAATATAATCGAAAGCGGAGAAGCTGATGTCGTCGTTGGTTCCAGATACTGCAACGGTGTCAGTGTCGTTAACTGGCCCATAGGTCGACTGCTACTTTCCTATTATGCAAATGTTTATGCAAGGGTTTTTACAGGTGTTCCAGTAAAAGATATGACAGCTGGTTTTATTTGTTATCATTCAAAAGTTTTAAAGGATATATTAAATGATTCATTTAAGTTTCCTGACGGATACGCATTTCAAATTGTGATGAAATTTCTTGCTTATAGGTACGGGTATAGGATCAAGGAGATTCCTATCATATTCTTCGAAAGAAGATCTGGCGTCTCCAAAATGTCGAAGAAAATCGTCAGGGAAGCTGTCTGGGTGGTCCTTAAACTATGGATGAGGAGAATGTTGGGAAGGCCTAAAAGGAAAGGGTCATGAGACTCGCTTTAACCGGAGTTACAGGCTTTGTCGGGTCAAATCTTGTACCGGTACTCCTGGAGAATGGTTTTGAATTAAAGGCACTTGTGCGTAAAACCAGCAGAATAGACCGATTGAAAAGATATGATGGGCTGAGGTTTACTGTAGTCGATTTTCTGGATAAATCCTCTCTCAAAGGAGTCTTTGATGACGTTGATGGTGTAATCCATATTGCGGGAACGGTAGCGGGATTAACATCCAATGATTACATAGCTGGAAATTATCTTGTGACAAAAAATCTTGTTGACGAGTTCCTACGTGTAAAACATGGTGGGCAATTCGTTTACGTTTCATCTCAAGCGGCAGCAGGACCCTCAAAAGTAGGGAGACCGAGGAAGGAATCTGACAGAGAAGCACCTGTTTCCATCTATGGGAAGTCAAAATTGTATGCTGAGAAATATATAAGAGCGCATGAAAAAGAGATAAATTATACAATTTTAAGACCACCTGCTATTTATGGCCCGGGAGATAAAGCCTTTTTATTTTATCTTAATACCGTAAAGCAACATTATTTTCCACATATAGGGAATCTACAGGAGTTGTCAATTGTCCATGTTGATGATGTGATTCAGGCGTTGAGATTGTTTATAGGTAACCCAGAGGTGTCCAGAAAAATTTTCTTTCTGTCGGACGGTGAGATTTATCATATCCTTGAACTTGTTAATGAGTTGAAAAAAGCCATGAATGTTGAGGATGTTCGTATTTTACATATTCCAGCCTGGATTGCAATGATTTACGCCTTTTTTAATGAAAAGATTGCACAAATGAAAAGAAAGCCTTCTATGGTAAACAGGGATAAAATCAAGGAACTTTCCCAGGAAGCGTGGACAGTCGATATCTCATTGATAAAATCCGTTGGTTTCAAACCTGAGTGGAATTTCCAGAATGGAATTGAACAGACTGTTCGATGGTATAGGGAGAAGGGCTGGATATGAATTTCGGAAAAGTAAGATATGATCAGGAAAGTTAGATTTAATAGTGATAGTGGATTCAAGCTTTATGGTTTACTTCATTTACCGAGATCGAAGAAAAATACGGGAGTTGTAATAGCACACGGTTTTACCGGACATAAAGACGCAAACTTTATTCCTGAACTTGCAGATAATCTTGAAAGCTCTGGATTTACCGTTCTCAGGTTTGACTTTTCAGGTAATGGGGAAAGCGAAGGAAAATTTGAAGAAGGCACGTGGACAAAATTTGCACTTGACCTGTATTCGGCAATTGAATTCTTAAAACAAGAACAACGGCTAAAAAGGATTGTTGTTATTGGTTTCAGTATGGGGGGAGCAATTTCAATTATCGAATATGTAAAATTTCAAAACTTCCATAGACTCGTTTTGTTGGCTCCAGCATTGAAACCAGCAACTGAGAGATTTATTAAAATGGCGTGGGATCAAATTGAACAAAAAGGTTTTGTAGAATTTGAGGATGTGAAAGGGAGAAAGTGGAGGCTAAACAGGGATTACTTTGAGGATAGAGAAAGGTACGACCTATTAAAGCTTGCCCGAAAAGTCGATATCCCAGTGCTGATCGTTGTGGGCAGTAAAGATGATACTGTTAGCATTGATGCAATAAAAGAATTCCATTCTCAAATGCCATTGAAAAGAAGACTGCATATAGTTGAAGGAGAAAATCACGTCTTCCACAATTCTGTTGAGTCTTTCTGGAGTTTTATCATTGATTTTTTAAATCATTGAGAATGGTATTTGTAAGGTGGTTTTGTTTGAGGAATACTCCGGTCTATTGTATTACCTATAGTTTCTCTTTAAACCATCATGTGATATTCCAGGGTATAAAATGGCACATTTTGTAAGTTGGTTCGAAATCAATTTCCTATTCAACTTTGGCGTTGAAAAATAGAGACTACGGCTAAAATCTTTCTTTAAAATTCTATTAGTAGGGTTTTCTGGAGATGATCTTAGAACCACCTTGTGAAATGCCCTTGACATTAAAATTTTCATAGTTTAGTTTATAAATTGTATGAAAGGGTTACGTGTGGGTGTAATTAGCATACTATTGATAATTTCATCTCTTAAAGCCCAGCATCTTGTTATTAATGAAGTGTCGCTGGGCACATTAAAGTGGGTGGAAATTTACAACCCCACGTCCTCAAATATTAATTTAAATGGGTGGAAAATTAGAAATAGTTCGGGGGAGGACGAGCTTCAGGGAATCATAGAAGCCCATTCTTATTACTTAATTGTTAATTACCTTTCTGATTTTTATGCTGTTTATCCAAATGTCAGTTGTCAGAAGTTTGAACCGGTGGATCACACCATTGGTTCTGGCCTTTCCAAACGTGCGGACATGCTTCAGCTTGTAGACCCATCTGGGAATGTGGTAGATCAGATTAATTGGGGTACTCCTGACCCATCCTGGCCAAACTATACCGTATCTCTCTGGTATCCAGGCATAATACTCGATTCTGACATTATGGCAAGAATACCCAATGGAAGGGATAAAGATGCTTCCACAGACTGGCGAGTACCATCTCATCCAACGCCTGGTGAGCCTAATCCGGTAATGTCAGGTCTCGATTCAAGTTCATGGGGCAAGATCAAAGCACTCTTCGGCTCTGGAGGAAAGATCCTGTAGATGAAAATCCTCTGGATAGACGACGAGATCGAAGGATTCAGACCCCACTTGAAATTTCTCGAGAAGGAAGGTGTTGAAGTCAAAACTGCTGACCATCCTGAGCACGCCCTTAAAATTTTGAGGCGAGAAACTTTTGACCTGATATTGCTTGATTATAGAATGCCGGGCCTAAATGGTCTTGAAACCTTGAAAAGGATCAAGAGGATTTCACCCAATATTCCAGTGGCTCTTGTTTCTATGATCTCAGATAAGGATGTCATCGAGGAAACCATCGCAGAGGATATATTTGATTACATCATTAAACCCATAAAGCCCACGCAGATTCTCGCTCTGATAAAAAGGCTTGAGGCAGACAAACTGAAGGAAAAGTTGAAGGGAAAGAAGATTTCTGAAAGGTACTTTGAAATTCTTGAACTACCCGAAAATTTCGATGGGTGGGTGAGGAAAGGAGAGGTACTTTTAACATGGAAAGCTGAAACACCAGAAGACGAAACCCTTATAGAGGAGTTGTCCTCTCAGAACAATGCTTTCGCAAAATGGGTATTTGACAATTACACAACTTTATTTCACGAGGATCATCTAAGGAGTTATAATCTACTTGAAAAAGAAATTTTCCCCCTTCTCTCGTCTGGTGAGAAAGTTGCCTTTTTTGTGTTTGATAGTTTCAGGTATGATCAATTTCTTCATTTTGTAAAACTTTTTCCTGGCAGTATAAAAGTTGAGGTTAAACCCTATATGGGAATTCTACCCACGGCTACAGTCTTTGCGAGAAATGCCATTTTTGCTGGTAAAACCCCTGTCGATATCTATAGAATCCATCCAGATTGGTTGAGTAATAACAGACATGAAATGGAACTACTACAGGAGAATTTGATATCTCATGGTTTAAGAAATGTAAATTTTAATTTTCAAAAAATAAATTCCCAGACACAACTCAGGTCTCTAAAGATTAAAGATGCTCAATTCGAAGTCTTTGTCTTAAATTTTCTCGATTTGATTTCACATTTACGTCAGGAAGTGGAGGCACTTAAAGATATTGCGGGTGACGAGGCATCATTTATCAGATGGTGTAACTTCATTCTAAAGGATGCTGAGCTGGATACGTTTTTCCGCTCATTGATTGATAAAGGATATACAGTTTTTGCTACCACGGATCACGGATGGGTTGAAGTAAGACACCCTGTTATAATTATCGGCGGTGAAGATCTAACTCAGGGACTCAGATTCAAGTTTGGAGATTCAGCGAGAGTGAAGGATCGTGGCGCATTTATGATTTATAAACTCAGTGATTGGAAATTACCTTCAATAAAAACAAAATCCAGGCTCGCAATAACCTATGAATACTATTTTCTTGTTTATCCATCCGATCCAAATGTTTATAAAAAGATTTACGAGGGGGGCATATTTCATGGTGGGATTACACTTGAGGAACTGATCCTGCCAGTCTTAAAATTGTCCTCATGAAGATAATTTCAAAAACCAGAAAAAAAATATTGTTTATAACACTTATCGAGTCGATATCCTTGTGGGGTGGATTTATATTTATTTCTCTACTTTTTGTGGCGGTTTTACCCCAAGTTTCAAAGTATTTGCTTGTTTTATCACCTCTACCGCCATTTTATCATTTTTTTTCCAGATTTAAAAAATATAAGGACGATACAAACGTTGCAGATGTGATTGAAAATGCCTATCCTGAATTTGAGAACAGACTGAAAGCTTTTATAGAAATTGAATCCCATAGAAAAAGTGAAAAATACTCCGATTTCTTGTTGGAAAAACTCGCTACAGAAACGGAAAAGCTCGTACGAAGAGTCCAGCTAAAAAGAGTATATAAACCAAATTACAGTTTTTTCCGTTTCCTGTTCTACAGCGCAATAGCTTTTCTTACTCTCTTCAATATCTTTGGTGATAGATATACGAGGGGGATACTTACTCTCAGGGGCGAGCAGGAGAAATTAATCAGGTATGCAGTCATAAAACCCTCCTATTTGAAGGCATTTTCCGATTCTACAATCACAATCAGGGTTTTACCGGTCAATTTTAAGGCAGAAAGTACGAGTATAACTCTTTTAAGCGACTCTATTAGGTATGTATTTCGCGAAGATACAGCAATTAATGGAGCTTTAATTTTCCGATTACACGGAATCAGACCTGGAGATTACACAGTTACAATTTCGGACGGTATTAAATCCAACAAAGCGAGTCTCGATGTAATCGAGAAGCCGTTCATTGACTCTGTCAGAGTTTATGCCCAGATGCCATCATATCTTGGATCAGCAGTTTATATGACGAGAAGTCCAAGATATCTTTCCTATCTCTCGGGTACAAGGCTGAGATTCAAAATTTTTTCTTCAACATCTGACTCCCTCACAGTCAATAGGAAAAAGGTTATTCGCGGAAAAAACGGTTACTCGTTCTCCATGACAGTCCGTGATACAGAGAACATTTCCTTTACCCTGTACAAGTCCGGGCTTTCAACCGTTTCTCCTTATGAAATATCTATTATCCCAATCACAGACAATCCCCCAGGGGTTGAGATCTTATTTCCTCAGGGAGTATTTGATTTACCTGAGGATATGAAGGTTCCCCTAATTATAAGATCTTACGACGATTTTGGGCTCAAATCCCTATCACTCATGATAAAATTTGGTAAATCTGTTCATGACACATTGATCAAAAAACTTAATGGGGAGTTCGAAGATACGACAGCATTAAAACTATCTCTCGAAAACGTCTCCATGATGCCAGGAGATGAACTTTATATCTATGCAATTGCTACTGATTTAAAAAACCAGAAGGACACTTCTGACGTTCTTATTGTTAGATTCCCAACCCTTGAAGAGATGTACAAACAGACGGCTGCTGTTAGCGATACCGGGTTCCAGACGGTAAAAGAAATCAAGAGTCACACGGAAAAAATAATGGAAAAAATCAAGCAACTCGAAACAGCGATCAAGAGTGAAAGAAACGTCGATTGGTCCAAGAAAGAATCCCTGAAGGAACTCATACACCAGGAGAAGAAATTTATCGAACAAGTAAAAAGGTCCTTTGAAAAAATCAACCAGGCTCTTGATCAACTTCAGCAAAAAATGTCGCTGGACCCAGACTTGATGAAAAAGATCCAGGAAGTTCAGAAACTATTTCAGGAGGCCATGACAGACGAGCTAAAGCAGATATTGGAGAATCTTAATAAATTGATGCAGAAAAAAATTACGCCTCAACAGCTGGAGGAGGCACTTCAAAACCTGAAAATCAATCAAGAAATGCTCAAGCAAAACCTTGAGAGGATGGAAAACATTCTCAGAAGATTCGCTCAGGAACAAAAGTTGAAAGAATTTGCCCAGAGATTGCGAGAACTCGAAAATCAGGAAATTACACTCAAAAATAGATTGGAAGCTGGAGACAATGAAAAAATTCTGGCAAGGAAGCAGGCAGAGATCAGAAAAAAAATCGCTGATCTTTCGAGTAAACTTAAAACTTTTTCAGACAGTCTGAAAGATCAAGAGCTTAAAAAAGCCATAAATGATGTGGCAGAAAAGGATTTGAAGAACCTGGAAAATCTCACTTCCTTAACGGAGAATAATCTGATAAAAGGGAATCGGCAGGAAGCCTCCCGGAATATGGATAGGATTGCTAACAGGATGGAAGACATTGCTCAAAAGTTGGAAAATCTACAGAAAAATATGATTGAAAAGAGAAAAAAAGAGCTTGTAGAGAGGATCAGAAAAGTAAGACAGAGCCTTATTTTCGTCTCAGGATTACAGATTAATGTCAACAAATCCATCAGAAATTTAAACCGCTCCCTGAAAATCAGCTACTTCGATCTTGCCCAGCAGGAAGAAGCCGCCTTGAGTGCGACGGAGACAAGCTTTAGAGAAATGCTCAAAATATTTAAAAACACAATGGCGTTGAGTCCGCAGGCTCTCGGACTTACTTATGGAGCCATGAGCATGATGAGCAAGATAAAAAATAATCTTGAGCAGTTTAGGAATCCATCCAGAAGTCAGCTTTCTCGGGCACTCGCATACATTAACATGGCTATTTTGCAGCTCTACGGGGCTGAGAAGAACCTGCAGAATGGGGCAGGTAGCTCTACTTACTTTGAGCAGGCAATGAAAAAGTTGTCAGAGGCAGCTCGTCAACAGGCCAGGTTAAATCAGCAGGGGAAAGGAATGATGACCATGCCCAATCCAGCTATGAGTCAACTACTTGCTATGGCAGCTCAGCAGGCCGCCATCCGACAACTCGTTCAAGAAGCCCTTAAACTCACTCAAGGCTCAAATAACCTCTCAAGGATGTTAGAAGAGATTTCACGGGAAATGGAAGATGTCGAAAAGTCTTTAAAACAGGGCAAGTACAACGAAAAGATTTTCGAAAAACAGAAAAGGTTACTCGTAAGATTACTTGAGGCTCAGAGATCCATTCATAAACAGGAGTTCACAAGAAAAAGAGAATCGAAGCCGGGTGAATTCTACAAAATAAAGAAACCACCGGAAGAACTGAAAGAAGAAGCCCTGAGGAAGAGAATTAAATCCCTTCTCTTTGATATCGACAGAGATAAAAACATTCCGGAGAATTACAGAGTGTTGATAAAAGCTTACTTAAAATCCTTACTGGAGGAATAAAATGAAGGTTGTTTATTCCGAAAAATATGTAGAAATGGACCTTGAGGGGCATATATTCCCAAATGTGAAATATAAACTGATCCTTGAAAAATTAAAACAACTTGGAGTGGTCAAGGAAAATGAGGTTGTTCCCCCTCTGGAGATTTCTCCTGAAGATTTATTGATAGTACACGATAAGGAATATATCGACGATTTCATAAATCTCAGACGAACTTTTAGAACTTTGAGAAGCGAAATGCCTCTTAATAAATCTATAGTTGAGGGTTTTATACTTATGGCCGGTGGTACGCTACAGGCTTCATATATCGCCCTTAACGAGGGCTTTGGCTACCATATCGGAGGGGGCTTTCATCACGCCTATGAGGATCATGCAGAAGGATTTTGTTACATCAATGACATAGCTTTTGCGATCAAAAAGCTTCTTATTGAGGAGAAAATTGAAAGAGCCGCTGTGATAGACTGTGACCTCCATCAGGGAAATGGGACCGCTCACATCTTCCGAAATGAACAAGGAGTGTTTACCTTTTCGATCCACGAAGATCCCATCTACCCCTGGCCTAAAGAAAAAAGTGATCTCGATATAGGACTACCAGCACTGACAGGTGATAAGGAGTATTTGAAAAGATTGGAAGACGTAGTTCCAGAAATTTACGATAAATTTAAACCCGAACTCGTAATTTATCAGGCTGGTGCAGATCCGTACGTGAGAGACATTATTGGCGATCTAAGACTTACAATAGAAGGGCTCAGAAAAAGAGATGAAATCGTTCTTGGGGAAGCGTTTAAAAGAAACATCCCTGTTACAATAACTCTTGGTGGTGGTTATGCCCCTGATATCGAGGAGACTGTTCAAATACACGTTAATACAGCTATTGTAGCAAATAACCTATTGTCCAGTCGTCACTGAATATAGGATAATTAATTTTCCACACCCACACTCTACAGCTAAACAAAAAATTTTTTCATTTTTATTCATAGCTGGAAGGAACAGTATATAAAAAGTCCCTGTAAGCTCCCTACGGAAAAATGTGAAAATGTAAAGATACAGTTTTCCACTCGGAAGATTCGGCTTCTAACACTTTAGATAACATCAAAAGACAAAGACTTTTTGAACTTTGTATACTCATAAACCTTCTCTCTGATCAATCTGATCAGTATCCTATGCAAGCGGTTGGTTTAACATGTTTGATTATGGTGCTGTTTGGAGTTGAATATAAGAGGAATTTGGAAGTGGGGCGGGCCGCAGGCCCGCCCCACTTATTTGTCGAGGTTGAATGTGAGACGCATTAATAAATTACCACGAGGATTGCCCTCTCATACCTCTTCCCAATCCTTTTCCCATTCCTCTTCCGCGTCCATTAGTTTTTGAGAGAATTTCATCAAGTCTCTTCTGGGAGATGTATTGAGCCTTGTAATAACCTCCATTTTGCTTTATCTGGTTGTTAAAAGCTCTCATGTGATTTTCAGATCCTCTCATCAGCATGCCGTAGACATCTTTTATATCATTGTGTTTCGTTTCCTTGATTGCCTTTTCCAGATCATAAATATCAAGGTCTTCTATCGTTGCTCCAACCATTAGTGCGCTCAGGAGTGATTTTTCACCTTTAGAAACCAATTCATTGTAGAGTTTTTTCATTTCTGGATCGCTAAAATCGCCTATCGCGTCGCTTTTCACAGGGTCCTGAATGCCATATTTAAGTAGCAAAGATTTCACCATGTCCATGTGTCTCTGCTCACTGCGTGCAATTCTTTCAAAGGTAGTAAGCCCCCATTTCTCGTAGAGCTTTGTGTATACATCGCGTGCAAGTTTTTCCTCTTCCCTCATGTGGATGAGACTTTGTACTTCAGCCTTAGTGAGTGACTGTGTTTGTACCTGTGCATTCAAGGACATCATTATTGAGGTCCCAAAAAGTATGATCATCAACTTTTTCATTTTTACTTCCTCCTTTTAAATTTTGAATTTAATGTTGCGACTTCGGCTTTGCCGAAGTCGCAACATTTCTACTCAGTAGTAAACCGAATGTCTTCTCCAATGACCATGTCGGTTTTTCTCCCTGAAAGTATAGATCTTCCTTCTTGTAATGTTGTTTACATAGTTCACAACAATCCCAGGAATTCCCCACTGCACACTCACACCACGAAGCTCAACCTGATCTCCGATCCTTACGATGACTGAGGATGACCATCGAGGTGAGATCCATGCGTACATAATTCTTCCCGGTGCTGTTCTTATGGTAATTCTCATGTATTCACAACATGCAGAAGGAGCAGGGGAGATGTATTCGACCTTTTCCACAACACCACTTATTGTGAGACCGAGACTCACCGAAAAACTATCAGCCTTTGCCATACCGACAGAGAGGAAAGAGCCAGCAAGTAGCACTGTTATCACCCTCTTCATGTCTCTTCACCTCCGTAAATTTTTCAAATAGCAATTTCTTATACGGCAATTTGTCCGCCACAGAGAAAATTTATAATAAACACCCATGAACCATGGGCAATTACTCAATTTAGGAACCAAATCTAATGACGAATTTTGTCGCTGATTGTAATTTTATACCCATCAGAATCGACAAAAATGTCGAAAATATTTTTAAAGAAGTTAGGATGGTAGAGGGGTTGATTTTGAAAATTATTTGATATTATCAAAATATAATTCGCATTTCGAACTTTATCAAAAAGTTTATTAAATTAGTGATGTTACGTAGAATTATTTTTCTGGATTTATATGGGAATATCGAACTTTAATCAAGTATAGCATTCAAGGAATATGATTAAATATGCTTATTTTGCAGTGTGTTTGTTGCATTTTGCAATTAAGTATCATAAATGTTGACAATGATAAAGTTCGGTATTAGAATTGGGTGACGTAGGAGGTGATAAAATGAAAGTTTTGTATATAGTACTGATGCTCCTTCCTCTGATATTTATCGGAGTGAAGGTGGCAGATGGTCAGACCCCTGAAGGAACAGGGCCAGAGGTTCAAAATACGCCTCCACCAGTTTCTCCAGCTCCACCTGTATATGGTCAACCGGCGGGAGTTCCACCGGGAGCGCCGGGGCAGCCAGTAGCTCCAGCACCTCCAGGAGCACCTATTCCACCAGGTCCTGCAGCGCCACCACCTGGACCGGTTATGGGACCACCGGTGCCAGGAGCTTTTATTCCACAGCTCCCTCAAAATCTAAGCTCCATCCTCAATGTTGCACGTAAGGCCAAGCCATATTTCCAGCTCGGTGGAATATGGACAACCCGTGCACCGGCAGGGGAGATAGAGATTAAAGCGGCTATTGTGTACCAAGGATTTGCTATTGCCGCGTTAAGGTTCAATCCTGCTGATGGAACTCTATTACCCCTGGGATATAATCCTCATGTTTACAATATGAATGCCTCTCTTGATGCTATTAGGGCAAGGGCAATAGATATTGTGAAGAATATCGAGATTCTGAATGGAGCAGAATACAGGGAGCCAGAGGCAGTATGGGCCATCCCTCTCTCATACAACGGTAAAATTGTGGCGCATATAAAGGTTAAATATGACGGATCAGCCATAGTACCGGACTACCCACTCGACCAGGAGATGAGATATTTTGTGAGAAGATAGATTTTCATGGGGCGCGCGAAGCGCGCCCCATGAAAACCTATCCTTACCCCTGAGAATTTCAAAAAGGTTATATACAGAGAGAGAAAAGGTGTTACACAAATTTTCGTTCTCGGAATGCGAAATTATACAGAATTTATGAATAAAACGAAGAGACGTTGTCTTCACGGCTAAGAGTAATATCCGCTATTTCCCTCATTTACTTTGCGTGATACTTCATTCTAAATTTTCCCTTCCGCTCTGCTGCAAGAGTTTGCTCCCTCCTTTATCCTTCTCCACAATGCGAAGCATTATGGAGAAGGATGTTATTTTGCTTATTTCATTCAAATTGCAAAAAATATACAAAATTCGAATACTTATACAACATTCTGGAAAACACGGGTAATATTTGCTCTTTTAACCCCCATTCATTAGCAAAACTTGACTGTATAAAGGAATTCCCAAAATACTTTTGCACATGAAAAAAATTTTACTCGTTGAAGATGATGTAGATTTATTGAACATGTATAAAAAAACACTTGAGGCTCTGGGCTATCAGGTCCAGACGGCCTCAAATTTGTCCGAACTCAGGGAGAAAACAGGAAATCAATATTCTCTTGTCTTTCTTGATCGTAATTTCGATGGTGTCCATACAGACGAACTTCTCAAAAAAGGTGAGGTAAAATTCAAAGCTCCAGTTGTATTAATTTCCGCAATGATTGATGCCGAAAAAGCTGCTGAACTTGTTGAGAAGGGGGTAATTCTCGATTTTTGGCATAAAGCTGAGGGACCAGAAGGACTGATTCGTGAAATAAAGAAGATTGAGAGAGAAGTAAAGGATATTAGAGTTCAGCTGATGGAATTCTATAATGGTATTTTTGATCTCCCTCACATGAGTAGGAAGCCAGTTAAGAGGAAAATAATTGCCTACTCCCCCAACATGGTGGATGTTATCAGGAAGGCTATAGGATTTGCAAAGAGTAAGAATCTTAATGTGATGATAATTGGAGAACCCGGCACGGGTCGTTCCGCTCTTGCTGATTATCTTCTTGAGCAAATATCGGGTGAGGTAAAAATCATAAAAGTTCCACCTGGACAATGGGCTATTCTTTCAGAAATCGAAGAGGCGGAGATCCAAGTAGGGTATGAAAAGAGTCCAGAGAAGCCACAGAATATAGTTGTAGTTATTGACGGAGTGGAAGAACTTCCACGAGATGAGCAGGTTTATGTACTTGGTCTTGTAAAGGGGAATGCCGCGAGATTTGTTAGTATTGCCTCAATGAATATTTTCCAGAAGTTAGGCTCTGGTTCATTTTCGCAGGAGCTTTATCAGTATCTGTCCGGTGGAATTTTGATGATTCCACCATTAAGAAACAGACTTAAAGAGGAGATAGCGCTACTTATAGAGCATTTCTTGAGGATTGAGGAGAAGGACCGTAAGGTAAAACTTGGAATTTCAGAGGAAGCGTATCGGGTCCTTCTCACGTATCCCTGGCCCGGTAATGTGGTTGAGCTGAGGTTGAAATTGAAGAGCACAATAGCAACACTTTTACCAGGGAAGACAATTATCCAGTCCTTTAACCTTCCACAGGAAGTTATTCAATTTGTTCAGAAAGGAAATGAGCCTCTATTTGAGAAATTTCTGCAGGGGTTAATTTCTTCTATTGACTATGCAAATATTTCCTATGATCAGATAGAACAATGGGCTTTCAGGTTAAAATATACCATTTTGAAATTAATCTTTGAGCAGGCAAACTATAATCTGGGCCTTGTAAAAAAGTTTTTAAAAACTGATAGAGATATTGAAAAGGATGAGATTGTCAGGAAAATCCTTGCGGAAAAGAATGTCAAAAGATAGGGGAATGACTGTACTGGAGCTCATTATTTCTATTGCCATTTTGGCAATCCTTATTTCTGTGGCAATCGCTCAATATCAGAAGTATTTATACCGTGCAAGATCAGTTGAAGCAAAGATAAATCTTTACAGTATAAGAAATCTTGAAGAGGTTTATTCAGCGGAGTCCGGGTATTACATATTGACAGATAGAATACCTGACCAGCCACCTCATCCCTGGCCTGTTCCGTGGAGAGACCCACGAGGAGAATTTTCCAGAATAGGGTTTATTCCGGAAGGAAAGGTGTATTATAGATATAAGGTTTCACGGTATTTTACGAGCGATCTGAAGAGGGAGTACTTTTCTGGAAGTTTTGATTCCACATTTGCAAGAGATGGAATTATTGATATCATGATTATTGCGGCAGGTGACCTTGATGGGGATGGGGAAATCCACGGAAGGATAGATGTTAACAAATATTCTTACTATGGTACTAACGATGAGAATACAAAAATTATAGGACCACAGTATGATGATTACTGATGTGATAAGAACCGAAAATTTGAGAAAGGTTTATTACCGCAGTTCCATTGGAAAGAAGAAAGAAATTGAGGCTGTTACAGGTCTTAATCTTATTGTTAATCAAGGAGAGATATATGGTTTCCTTGGTCCAAATGGTGCCGGTAAGAGTACAACGATTAAGATTTTGATGAACCTAATATTTCCCACCTCTGGTAATGCTTTCCTTTTTGGTAATCCAGTTAGCTATTCAGAGGTAAGGGCACGAGTTGGGTTTCTGCCTGAAAATCCATACTTTTATGATTATCTAACTGCAGAAGAATTTCTAAAGTTAAATGCAGATATTTCTGGAGTTTCACCAAATGATGCAAAATCCCGAATAGAAGAACTTCTGAATTTTGTAGGGCTTTCAGAATTTAGAAAAACAAGGTTGAAGAAATTCTCCAAGGGTATGCTTCAGAGGATAGGACTTGCTCAGGCACTAATCAATGACCCTGAACTTGTCGTTCTGGACGAACCCACTTCGGGTCTTGACCCTATAGGAAGAAAGATGGTACTTGATCTCATTAGATCCCTTGGTGAGCAGGGTAAAACGGTGTTTTTTAGTACACATATTCTAAATGATGTTGAATCAGTTTGCACAAGGGTGGGAATAATTATTAAGGGTAAATTGAGGAAAGACGGAGAGATAGATAAGCTTTTACAGAGATCAAATAAATACAGGATTACTCTTGCAGGTGTTGACCGGGATACGTTAAAAGAGTTTGATGTAACTCCTGCTGGAGATAAGTTTGTAATTAACGATCTTGACAGAGATGGTTTATATCATGTTATCGACCTTGTTAGGACTGTAAAAGGTGCTGAAATTGTGGAAATAATTCGTCCTAAGAAAACACTTGAGGAATTGTTTCTTGAGGAGGTGGAAAAAGTTAAAAGAGAGGAAGGTTATGAGACAGATTAAAACCCTATCTTTTGCCACTTTTAAAGAAGGTGTGAGGAGTAGACAATTTCTTAGTGTTGTGGTTTTTGCCATATTGATGTTGCTTTCCGCTCTTGTAATGAGTGAAATGTCTTTCTCCGAGAGGACAAAGATAGTTGAAGATGTTGGACTCTCCTTTATCGTTCTTTTCGGTCTTGTTGTGACCCTTTATGTGGGTATGGAGCTTATATACAAGGAGATCGATAGAAGAACGATTTACATCATCTTATCAAAACCCGTTTCGAGAAAATCCTTCATTATAGGGAAATACTTTGGACTTCTGATGCTTATTCTTGCTCATCTCTTTTTAATGATTATTACTCTCCTTGTGCTGTTCTACTTCTATGTAGGGAGTATAGAAATTCATCTATTGAAGGCTGTTTACATGACTTTTCTGGAGCTTTCGATTATCGCTGCTGTGACAGTCCTATTTTCAAGTTTCTCAACACCACAGGTTGCGGGATTTTCAGCACTTTCATTTTATATTATTGGGCAATCGACATCTATTATTGGGGCTTATCTTACCAGACAGAAGGGGGTTTTTAAATATTTAATGGAAGCTGTTTTCGGAATTTTTCCAAAGCTTGGATATCTTGATATTAAAATGCAGATTGTTCATAGGCTACCGATACCTTCTATAAAATTTTTGTACGCTACTCTGTATTCATTTGCATATATTCTCATTGTTCTTATTATCGCTGTTCTGGTCTTTGACCGGAGGGAGTTTAAGTGAAGAAGGGGTTTCTCATCCTTCTATTGATGATAGGACTCTCAGCAGGGATTTTTTCAGCCAACAAGCTTGAAAGGATTTACAGAGAAAAACCTCCGCTTGAGGGTGTGAAATATGTTCCCAAACCTTCTTTATTAAAGGCAGTTGCCCTTGAATATAGATTGTTACTTGCAGATTTCTTCTGGATGAAAGTAACACTGATTTATGGTGAGCCTGATTTCAGGAAAAAAGCGACGGAGGAAGATTGGGACTATATTGAAAAAACCATTCAAGTAGTGACCGAGCTCGATCCCTACTTTTTCATTCCCTACTATTTTGCGGGAATAGTACTTCCTATGGAGGCCGACAGAGTGGATGATGCAAATGACATTCTTATCAAAGGAATGAATTATTTAAAAAAAGAGTGGCGAATCCCTTTTCTGATAGGATTCAACTATTATTATTACAAGCATGAATATTTGAAGGCTGCTGAGTATCTTGAAAAAGCAAGTAAATTACCAGGAGCCCCGGAATACCTGCCACAGCTTGCATCCCGTCTTAGATATCAGGCAGGAGATATAAGACATGCAATTGCTTTTCTCATGACGATGTACAATAACACCGATAACCTTGAACTCAAAAAATCATTGGCAATGAGGATAAAGGCTCTTCAGGACATTTATTACCTCAGTGAGGCAGTTGAAATTTTTAAGAAAAAATTTAATCGTCCACCCCAAAATCTTGAGGAGCTTGTGAAGATGCATATAATTAAAGCAATTCCAAGTGATCCCTACGGTGGAAAATATTATTACGATCCTGAAGATGGACGGGTTAAAACTACGTCAAATTTCAGACCCGTGAAGAAAAATGAGAAAAAATAAGGTTCTATTTGAATATTCCGCTGGTGGAGTCGTTTTCAGAATATCCCGGAATGGGAGACCCGAGGTTTTACTTGTTGCTGTAAAAGATGGTAAGGTATGGACTATACCAAAGGGTTTAATCGAAAAGGGAGAATCTAAAGAATCAACAGCTATCAGAGAAGTCCAGGAAGAAGGTGGAGTGAGAGGAGAAATTGTTAATTTTATTGATAAAGTTGAGTACTGGTATGTCTGGCCCGATGAAACTGGAAAGAAAGTTAAAAGACATAAAACGGTTTATTACTATTTAATGAAATATGTGGAGGGAGATCCCTCACAGCATGATTTTGAGGTGAATGATGCAAGGTGGTTTGATATAGATGATGCCATAAAAATTGTTAAGTATTCATCTGATAAACAGATCTTACGAAGAGCAAAAGAATTGATTCAGGAGTATATGCAGAAAAACATCTAACCTTCATCCGATGGTAATGTTTAATTAATAAATTGCAATGGCTCTCAGTTTTATTAGAGATTATTGGGATGTACGTATTTGTCTCAAGAAATATCTCAAGAGTCTCAAGGAAACAGTTTTTCTGTAAAACGCAGTTGAACGCTGGTCATCAATCGGTGTGATCATGTCCGAGTACATTTCGAGGATGTCCTTGATCGTTGCTCCTTCGACAATTTTTCTTTCGATTGACCTTGACCTGACCACTGTAGGTGCGACGGCACCGAATGCGATTCTAACATCCTTCAGATCTTTAGATATTTCGGCGATCCCAAGGAAAGAAAGTTTTGAAAGTGCATTTGCTCTTCTTGTTCCAACTTTCCTATATGTCTGGACATTGAATATGTTTGAGTGAAGTTTTTCAATTAAATCAAGTGGAAACTTTGTCTGAAGGAGTAGTTCGTTAGTTTTGATATCTGTTTCTCCAGGGCCTTTAATAAAGTTTTCGATTTCAATTTCCCTTATACCATTAAGACTTCCGATAACTACTTTTGCATCCAGGGCATAAAGGAATGGAAGAGTATCACCTGCAGGGGAAGCATTACAGATATTTCCTCCGATTGTTGCAATATTTTTTATAGCTGGGGCAGCCATTTTTGAAATGATATTTTTCAACAGTGATGGGATATCGTTACTCTTCAAAAGCTCGTCCAGTGTAGTCGCAGCACCGACGACAAGATATCCTTTCTCTTTATAAATGTTTTTTAGCTCTTTTAAATGAGAGATGTAAAGTACAGCGTCTGCATTTTTTCTGTACTTTAACATAAAATCCGTTCCACCTGCAAGAACAATGACCGATTTATTGGCTCTTATTTCGAGGGCTTCTCTGATATTTCTTGGTCTGTAACCATCCATTATCGAGAGATTTTAAAGTCCATGTTGTTGAAATTCCAGATCAGAATATTTAACGTTTCCCCCAGAGGTAATTTTTTATCGAATCAAATAATTTTAGTCCATCTTTCCCACCGAGAATCTCTTCAGAGCATCTCTCAGGGTGAGGCATCATACCAAGCACATTACGCTTTTCGTTGGTTATTCCTGCAATGTTATCAAAGGAACCATTTGGATTCTCTCCATGATATTTAAAAACAACAAGATCGCTGACATCTTCACCTTCAAGGGGAATAAATTTACCGTCGCTGTGTGCTATTGGCATTCTTACAATTTCCCCTTCTTTAAAAAGATTTGTGAAAGGTGTGTCGTTTTTCTCGATTCTAAGAGAAACATTTTTGCAAATGAATTTCAGGTTATCGTTACGAACGAGTGCACCTTTCAAAAGGCCTGCTTCTGTTAAAACCTGAAAACCATTGCATATTCCAAGGACGAGTCCTTTTTCTTTTTCTACAAAATCGTGTAACTCTTCAATTACTGGTGAGATTTTAGCAATGGCACCAGGCCTGAGATAATCTCCATAAGAAAATCCACCAGGAAGAACAACGAGATTAAATTTATCGCTCCATCCCCTCTCTGTATGGAATATAAATTCAGAATGAATTCCTACAACGTCTTTTAAAACATATAAAGTATCAAAATCACAGTTTGTACCCGGGAAAACAAAAACTCCTGCCCTGGGTTTCATTTTTCGGTTATCTCAATTGAATATTTGTGTAACACTGGATTCGAGAGTAACTTCGTGGCTATTGTTTCGACTTTACTGCGTGCTGCCCTGAGATTTTCTGCATCGATTTCAAATTCTATGACTTTCGAGACGCGTGTGTTGTTTACTTCAATGCCAAGACGTTTTATTGCCCGCTCAATTGTTTTACCTTCGGGATCAAAAAGTTCTGGTTTTAGAGAAATTTTCACTGAAACCTTAAATACCTTCAATTTTGAGCCCCATTCGTTTTGCCACTTCGAGATATGTGGTAAGAAGATCAGCTTTATCCTCGCGAAAAACATCCTTGTCAAAACTCTCAGTTGTGCCTTTTGCCCAGAGCCTCATAGTGTCAGGAGAGATTTCATCGGCAAGGTAAATATTCTCTTCTTCGTCAACTCCAAATTCAAATTTTATATCAATAAGATCAAAGCCGATACTGTCAAAATACTCTTTTAAAATCTCATTAGCTCTCAATGCCCTGTTTCTCACAACAAGGAGGTCATCGGGGTAGATAAGTTTTAACATGAAAGCGTGTTCCTGGCAGATAAGTGGATCATGGAGCTCATCATTCTTGTAAAAGATCTCAAAAAGGGGTCTTTCGAATTCAAGCCCCTTCTCCAGTCCAAGTCTTCTGAGGATACTCCCTGTGGCCTTATTCCTAACAACAACTTCAAGTGGGAAAATTTTCAATTTTTTAACGAGGATACTGCGATCATCGATATCTTCAATAAAATGAGTTGGAATAGCATTTTCTTCAATTAGCTTGAGGAGTTTGAGAGTGATTGCTTTGTTGATCTTTCCCTTTCCCTCAATTACAGCTTTCTTTTTACCATTACCGGCTGTAACGTCATCCTTAAAATACATAATCATGGTCCCTTCACGTGGACCATCCTTCATTATTTTTGCTTTCCCTTCGTAACTCATGGAAAAATTATAAATCACCCGACCGGGAGTTTCTACTTACCAGAGGGAAAAAGCTTACTATCTCTTCATTGGAAAGAGAAGATGCTTTCTAATAACTCCTTACATCCTTTGAGAAAATTCAATCGTTGACATGTCACCATATAAGTTCAGTGAGCACGAACGATGTCTTTAATTTTCATAATTCTAACCTGATCAGAGCGTTCCATTTCAGAAAGTTTCATCGTGATAAACTTTACGGTTTCCTCGAGTGCCGGAATCAGTACATACTCAAGCGAGTTGACCCTACGTCTTGTTTTCACTATTTCATCAGCAATCATCTGGAGTGCTTTTTCTTTGGAAGCGAGGTCAATTAATTTTTCGATTACACTTTCGAGAGCGATGAGAGAGGCGTCAAGCTCCGAAGATGTGGTGATAAAACTATAGGATATCATTTCACCCGAAATGTCCTGTTCGAATTCGGGTACTTTAAGATTCATAAGAACGAGGAGTTTTTCAATTACGCTCACACTTTTCGTTGGTATTAGAAATGCCTCCTGTACTTCTTCCGGTTCCATTAAAGCACGTGCAAAGAGGAATCTCTGAGTGGTTTCGGTTAGCTCTTTTTCAACCTCTTCACGTAATTCCTTGATTCCGCGCATCAGTATAAGGAGTTGTCTGACAAGTTCATCCTGCTTGTCCTTTAGAAGTTTATGCCCACGTTTCGCCAGAGCTGTCCGTTTTTTTAAACGAAGCAGCTCCATTCTGGTTGGATTAACATCTAACTTCATGATTCCTCTTTCTTAAATCTTGGTAAGTATTTATCAAGATACTCGTCTCTGATCCTCTTAAGCTCTGATCTCGGGAACATTGATAGTAGCTCCCAACCAAGGTCAAGAGTCTGGAAGATGCTGCGATCCTCATATTCACCCTGACCAACGTACCTTTCTTCAAATACATCTGCAAATTTATAGTAAAGTTTATCCATTTCGGAGAGTGCTGCTTCTCCGAGGATAACGGCGAGTTCCTGGGCTTCTTTTCCGCGGGCATAAGCGGCAAAGAGCTGGTTAAAGACGTCAGAATGATCTTCTCTCGTTTTTCCTTCACCTATTCCTTTATCCTTCAGACGTGAAAGGGAGGGTAATACGTCAATTGGGGGATATATCTTCTTACGATGCAATCCTCTTGAGAGTATAATCTGGCCTTCAGTGATATAGCCTGTTAGGTCTGGTATGGGGTGTGTTTTGTCATCCTCAGGCATGGTGAGGATCGGGATCAGAGTGATCGAGCCTTTCTTTCCCTTGATTCTCCCGGCTCTCTCATAAATTGTTGCAAGATCCGTGTAAAGATATCCTGGATATCCACGACGTCCAGGAACCTCTTTTCTCGCGGCTGAGATTTCACGTAATGCTTCGCAATAATTGGTCATGTCAGTGAGAATTACGAGAACATGGTAATCTTTTGCAAATGCAAGATACTCTGCTGTTGTAAGAACTACTCTCGGTGTTGCAATTCGTTCGATAGCAGGATCATCGGCCAGATTAAGAAAGAGGACAGTCCTTTCCAGTGCACCTGTCTTTTTGAAATCGTTTATAAAAAATTCTGCCTCCTCAAATGTAATGCCCATTGCACCGAAGACGACAGCAAACTCTTCCTGCTCGCCAAGCACTTTGGCCTGACGGGCAATCTGTGCGGCAAGTTTGTTATGGGGTAACCCTGAGCCAGAGAAAATTGGCAATTTCTGCCCTCTAACAAGGGTATTAAGTCCATCGATTGCGGAAATTCCAGTCTGGATAAATTCATTGGGGTAGTCTCTTGAAAATGGGTTTATTGGAGCACCATTTATATCTCTTCTTTCTTCAGCTATGATCTCCGGTCCACCATCAATGGGTCTACCAAGACCATCAAAGACACGTCCAAGCATATCAACTGAAAGTGGAAGTTCTATTCCCCGTGCCAGGAACCTTACTTTGGTCTTGGGTGTGTCGATACCTGTGGTTCCTTCGAAAACCTGTATGAGCGCTTTGTCTTGTTCTACCTGTAAAACCTGTCCATGGCGAGATTCTCCACTGGGTAGAATGATTTCCACAAGCTCAGCATATTTAACATCCTCCACTCCTTCAACGAGGAGAAGAGGCCCCGAGATGTCATTAACAGCCTGATATTCGATAAATTTTTTCGCATTAAGCGACAGAGACGGCATTTTCTATCTCCTCCCTGATGGATTTTACAACTTCCTCAATTTTATCTTCAGTAGCATACTTCATTCTTGCTATCCGTTCCCATGTAGGAAGTTTTTTCAATTCGGCGACAGTTTGGCCCTGGGCAATGAGTTCCTTTAGATTCTTATAGAAATACAGGATTGTCTGAAGCATCAGATACTGTTTCTTTAGTGATGAATAGGTGTCAACTTCATGAAATGCATTCTGATGGAGGAAATCTTCTCTAATTGACCGTGCTATCTCGAGTAACAACTGGTCATCCTGTGAGAGGTTTTCTACACCCACCAGTCTAACAATTTCTTCGAGTTCTGCCTCTTTTTCGAGGATTCTCATTGCTTCATTTGTTAGGTCAAAAAAGTCAGGAGCAACGTTTTTTTCAAGCCATTCTTTTGAAATGTCTCTATAGAGAGAATAGCTTGTTAACCAGTTAATCGCAGGGAAATGACGTCTATATGCAAGTTTGTCCTCAAGTGACCAGAAAACTTTTACGACACGGAGAGTGGCCTGAACCACTGGATCCGAGAGATCACCACCTGGAGGTGATACAGCGCCAATTACTGTGAGTGCACCCTCTCTTTTGGGGGATCCGAGGCATTTTACGCGTCCCGCCCTTTCGTAGAAAGTTGCAACTCTTGCGGCAAGATATGCCGGGTAACCTTCCTCACCGGGCATTTCTTCGAGACGACCCGATATTTCTCTCATTGCTTCGGCCCAACGAGACGTAGAATCAGCCATTAGAGCCACAGAATACCCCATGTCTCTAAAATACTCGGCTATGGTAATTCCCGTGTAAACAGATGCTTCACGTGCTGCAACAGGCATATTGGATGTGTTTGCAATAAGTACAGTCCTTTCCATAAGTGGTAATCCAGATCTTGGGTCCTTTAACTCAGGAAATTCAATCAAAACATCTGTCATCTCATTGCCACGTTCACCGCAGCCGATGTAAACGACAATGTCTGCATCAGACCATTTAGCAAGCTGATGCTGGATCACTGTTTTTCCGGATCCGAAAGGCCCTGGTACACAGGCAGTTCCACCCTTTGTCACAGGGAAAAATGTGTCTATTACGCGCTGTCCCGTTACCATCAGCTCAACAGGCAAAACCTTTTCGTAATACGGTCTCGGCTTTCTAACAGGCCACTTTTGCATCATTGTTATTTCTTTCTTTTCTCCTTCCGGGGTTTTCACCACGGCAACGGTCTCTTCAACGGTAAACTCACCATCTTTGATCTCAACAAGTTCTCCCTTTATGCCAGGTGGTACCATTATTTTGTGAAGCACAAGCTCAGTTTCCTGAACTTCACCGATCACATCACCGCTACTTACTGTATCACCCTTTTTCTTTGTTGGTTTGAAATGCCATTTCTTTTTTCTGTCAAGTGCGGGAACATGAATTCCTCTGGTAATAAATTCACCGGCAATTGATGCGATAACATCAAGCGGTCTTTCTACACCATCATAAATTGATCTGATAAGACCCGGACCAAGCTCAACGGAGAGTGGGGCTCCAGTAGGGAAAACTGGCTCTCCGGGTCCGACCCCTGCTGTTTCTTCATAAACCTGAATAGATGCAAGGTCTCCCTTTAGCTCAATAATTTCGCCAAGGAGTTTTTTCTCACTGACAAGGGCAACATCATACATTTTTGCCCCGCTCATTCCCTCTGCCACTACAAGGGGACCTGCAACTTTTACAATTCTCCCAACTTCCATGTTCTTTTCTCCTTAAAAAATGTCTGCTCCAATAGCCTTTTTTATTATTTCTCTCAAATTTTCAAATGCTTTGCCACTTGCTCCAAGTGGTCCAGGAATCGCTGAGATAACAGGTATTGCGCTCTCCATCGTCTTTTCTATGATCTCTGAAATCTCCTCGTAATAATCTTCCTGGACAAAAATTAATGAATACTCACCTTCGAGTGCCTCGTTAACCGCCCTGATAGCTTCCTCTGCATTGCTAACTACTCTAATATCAAAACCTACCGCACTATATGGCATTACCACATTTTTATTTCCGATACAAATAACGTTACTCATTAAACCACCACCGTAAGACTCTCTTTTATTTCTTCAGGTTTCACCCTATAAAATACACCGATAAATGTGATTCTCAAAGCTCTTATTTCCTCAAATTTGAAGTAGAGATATGCAATTATGGGCTCGACACCCATGTCGATCTTTCTCGTCTCCTTTAAGAAACCGTTGAGATAAGACTTCATGAGTTTTTCAAACAATCTGAGTGAATCATTTTCTTTGAAATATTTGAAACCCTCTTCGTAGATTTTTCCATACGGGGTGTATGAAAGCCTGTCTACAAGTCCCTCCGGCTCCTCAGATAGCAAAATGCTGGTATCCAGGAAACCAGTGTCGAGCAGGTGATTCTTTAAAATATCCAATGCATCAAGATTTCTCAAACGCAAATAGGTCCTCAAATTGATCAAATCGGACTCAAGTTTGTGATAGATTGCAAAGAAATCATTTTCAGTCACCGGATTTGTCAGAAATCTATACATTTCACGGTCAATTGAAGTTGAGAGGTCACGATAACTTTTGTTTTCATAATAAGCGTCAATTCCAGTTTCCACAGCCCTAAATAGGTGCTCTGGTAACCAGGAGTATTTCTCATCTTTGAAAATTTGCCGTAACGTATCAAGGTCCACAGATCCGTCTTCTGAAAGTGCAAAATCAAAATCCTTCTCCTCTATCCGGGATTTTAGGAAGACTTTTATATTGTGAAAATCGAACTTTGCTCGTGCTTTAAGCTTTAGAGGCTCATCTACACAGAGATCATCGAATGTCCGCAGTGCCTCTCTCCTCTCTGTAATTAACATCTTCTCGAAAGAATCCTCGTCCCTCACCTCACCAAGATATTTTGAATAGGTGGTCTCCTGGAGGAATTTTAAATAATCACTTATCTGACCTGCTTCGGCAAGTCGATCAAAGAACGGCCGCGGTATTAAATCTTTTTCAAGAACACGAATACGCCCCACCGCATAGGTGTATCTTGCATCCTCTTTGCCGAATGGGGGGTATTTCAAAAAGTTAATAGCCATTATTCCTCGAAGAGCAGAGCCTTTATGCTATCCTCTAATTCGTCCTTTATTTCCGGAATTATTACCTCTGGGGCAAGGTTTATCTCGACTTTTTCCTTCTTCAGTGCAAACCCTGAATACCCTTGAAGTTTCTCATCAGATAGTGAAAGTTCAAGTCCAGTTTCTGCTCCCAGCTTTTTAACAAAATCCTGGTCAACCCTTTTCTCACTGACTCCCGGTATCACCTCATACTCGCCTTTTAACTTCAACGCTTTTATGAAATTGGCCATGTGATGGTTGTATTTATCGGGATCCTCTGTCCTCAAGGTGTCAATAACCTTACTAAGAACTTTATCCACAATTTCTCGCTTTGCGGCAAGTACTTTTTTTCTGAGTTCAATAATCTCAAGTCCGATTCTTTTTTCCTTTTCTTTCCTATAAACTTCCTCAGCTTCCTTATGGGCAGCGTCGACGATGAATTTCTTCTCCTTTTCAGCATCAGAAAGAATAGCTTTTGCCTCTTCTTCTGCCTCAGCAATGATTTTTTTCGCTTGTTCCTCGGCTTCTTTTAGTATTTTTTCGACTATTTTTGAACTTTGCATGATCTCAAATCTTGATGTTTATCATCAGGAAAAAGCTGGTAAGAAACCCAAGCACTGCGTATGTTTCCACCATAGCTCCATAGATGACTGGTTTCATGGCCTGGTCGGGTCTCTTCGCTGTGAGGTCAATTCCAGCGGCACAAACTTTTCCCTGGTGTATGGCTGAAAGTAACCCGGCAAATGCTATTGGAAGTGATGCTGCAAGTAGCTCAAGTCCCTGGTATATACTTATCGCTTTCGGAGTTCCAAGTAATCCCACCTTCAAAATGATAAACAGGGCGATGATAAATCCGTAAAATCCCTGTGTTCCCGGAAGAGCAACAAGCAGGAAAAGTCTACCAAACATGTCTGGAGCCTCCGAGAGAACCCCGGAAGCTGCTCTACCTGTATAACCTATTCCTATCGCTGATCCAATACCAGCCATAAATGCTGCCATCGCAGCTCCAATCATTGCAATGTAAAGACCGCTCAATGCCAACCTCCTTTTAAAAATTTTTATTTCCTACTTCTTAATCTCTGTGTAATAACCCTCTATACTGAAAGGCTTAAATTCATATCCACCGTTATCATAAAATTTCGTGAAAAATTCGACATACTGGAGTCTTAAACTGTGCACAAAGGCCCCCATTACATTGATAATTATGGAAAAGAGATGCCCTCCAATGAAAATCAATATTGCAAGAATTATTCCAATATAAGGAACTGGTAACACAAGCTTTGCAACAATATTAATGGACATCGCAATTCCCGCTGTCACCATCCCGAGTGCCATTAACCTGACATACGATAGTAAATCACCTACATACCCCGTGACACCATAAAGGTTGTAAAGGCCTTTAATGACTCTCACTACAAACTTCCCTGAAGTACCACCACTTAGAAAAACAATTAACGCAATAGGAGCAAAGATGAAGACAGCCATGAGATAACCCATTATCCCGTTATGGAAAAGTACATCTCCAAAAGACTTTCCAGTCCTGCTGGAAATTAAGTAGGCAATAATGACAAACAAAAGCATGAAAAACCAGGAAAGCTCATTGGATAAACCATCTATAAACTCTCCGTTTTTAACTCTTTTGTAAAAACCTACAAGCAGGCCCAGCTCCACCTGAATCAGACCAAGTGCAAGGGAAAGATAGAAAAACGGCATAGGGTTGACCATTGGATCAAACAATAAGAGACTATTCCTGAGTTTATGGAGAAAAGGGACCGGCAGAGACGTGAATAAGTCCCCAAACCAACTTCCAGTCATGGCACCAGCTAAAATGGATGTTATCCCACCATAAAGAAGTACCACCAAAAACTGCATTTTCCCAAGCTTCTTCATTAACAGAAGAGAAAGAATAATGAGTGAAATTCCATACCCTGCATCAGTTAAACACAGCCCAAAAAATACGGCAAAAAATGGCGTAAGTAGGGGAGTGGGATCTACTTCCTTCAAATTTGGAAGACCATAAAGCTTTGTCAGTAACTCAAATGGCTTAATCGATTTCTTGTTGTCGATAAAAGTTGGAGGATTATCTTCTGACCCCGGTTCACTAACAATGTAGGTCGCGGAGTCAAATTTCTTGACAATTTTCTCAACTCTTTTTGTGTCACGCTCTTTAATCCATCCGAGGATCAAAAAAGTTGCCTTTGTCTCAACTCCTTGTTCGGTCACTTTATATTTACTGTTTATGTTTGAGAGGTAATCGTAAACGATGAGCAGTTTGAGCTTGTCATGTGAAAGCTTTTTTGCCTCCTCAAGCCTCTCTGCTCTCTCACTTTCAAGTTTCCGAATTTCCTCCTTATATCTTTCAATCAGCTCCCGTGGCTTCCCCTTCATCCCTCTAAAGTCAACCTGTTCAAACCCTACTCTGAGAAGCTCATTTTTAATTTTCGCAGCATCTTCTTTCATGAATACGATCAATACATAAGTAAATCTGGAATCACGACTCACAACTGAAGTTTCAATGCCTTCAATATTTCTTAACTCATCTTCACTGTTTATAGGGATAGTACCGGCAATAATTTCAATCTTTTCAGATTCTCCGAGCTCTTCAAGAGGAAGATCAAGGTCATACCATTTCCTGAGTGAATCTATCTTTGATTGTAAATTTGCCTCAAGGTTTTTTATCTCAGTAAGCCTTTTCTCAATTTCTTCAACGCGGGATAAAGTCTTGGAATAATCGTATTGATTAGGGACCCTTTTCAAATCTTCTTCACTTATTTCAGGCTTTATTTCAAAGAAAGTTTCAAGAAATCCCTTCTTTGTATCAAACTGATTAAAGAATTCTATTGCTCTGCGTATTCTTGATAGAGTGTACTCTACTTCAGGATTTGGTGACTCTACTTTCTTTTCTTTGATTTCAGGAAGGTCTTTAAATTCAGGATCTTGCTTAATATCACTGATGTGTACTATTCCCTCTTCCTGCAGGGCATCAACAAGCTCATCCTTCTCTGATTTGTGAACAATAAAAGTTATTTTCTTAACTTTAACTATCGCCATTACTCGAAGACCAGTTCGAAGACCTTTTTTACAGCAGCGTCAATCTTTTTTGTCCCCTTTACCTCTATCGATTTTATTTGCTCCTCAGTTTCTTTACGTAACTTTTTAATCTCTTCCTCTGCATCCTTTTCAGCTTTCTCTACGGTTGCATGGAGAATTTTCTCACGTTCCTCTTCAGCTTCCTTTCTCATTTTTTCCCGCTGCTTCCTTGCATTATCGAGAATCTCCTCGGCCTTCTTTCTTGCATCGTCTACAATCTTTCCCGCCTTTTCCTCAGCTTCTTTAATTTCCCTGATAATTTCTATTGCCAACTTAAGACCTCCCTTTAAAAAATCAATGGTGGTGATTAAAGATTGTATTGACGGTTAAATAGACATGTCAAGAGAAAAAGTAGAGGTGGGGTGAAAAAAGTTTTGGAGAAAAGAGGGATTTAATGTTAGACCTTCTCCCCCGCAGTACGTTTAGCACTTTAGGGGAGGATTCTTCTCAAATCCCCCCTCCGTCAAA
>CAYNMM010000108.1:0-9060 GCA_964398355.1 uncultured bacterium | reverse complement strand
AGCGGCAGATGGATATATTGCTAAACTATTGCAAAAAGGGTACAAAGTAGCAATATGTGAACAGGTAGGAGAAAACAACTCAGGTCTTATGGAGAGGAAGGTAGTAGAAATTATAACTCCCGGGACAGTATTTTCTCCCTCTCTCCTTGAAGATAAGTCGCACAACTATATTGCTGCAATATACAGAGAAGGAAATCGGGCAGGTGTCGCTTACTGTGATATAACGACAGGTGACTTTTTCGTGTTTGAAGATAACCTCGAACGGGCAGCAACGGAGCTTGAAAGAATAGGCGCGTCGGAAATACTTGTAGAGGATGAAGCTGAATTCCCTTTTGATAATCTGACTCCACGGGACCCCTACGAGTTTGAATATCACAGGGCTAAGGATCAACTCATGAGTTTTTTCGGAATTTCAACACTTGATCCTTTTGAACTTGAGGGAGATGAGCTCGCTATCAGAGCATCTGGCGCATTGATTTCGTATTTACTTGAGAAAAAACCTGGCATGCTTGAACACATTAAGGGTATAAAAAAAGTCAGATTATCGAACTTCATGTACATAGATCCACAAACTATAAAAAATCTTGAGATTGTCGAAAAAATTAGACCCGAGTCAGAAGGACTTACCCTGTTTGATGTGCTTGATAAATGTAAAACCCCGATGGGGTCCCGTAGACTGAAGGAATCACTCCTTTCACCGTTCCTCTCAAAAGAGGAGATACTTAAACGACTTTCCCGGATTAACCATTTAATTATGAATCCCGGCTTGTTGAAAGAACTTCAGGATGTTCTCTCTGACATAACAGATATAGAAAGACAGCTTGGACGGATTTCTGCAAATAAAACCAATCCCAGAGAACTTGTACGTTTTGCCTCATCATTGTCTTTCACGCCAAAACTTGTCTCACTGCTTGACGGCTTTGAGGAATGGTCGGAGTTAATTAATTTTCCGGATATTGGGGGTATTGAGAGGGAGATCCTCAATACAATTGTTGACGATCCGCCTGTCAACTTTAATCTTGGAGGGGTTGTACGTGATGGTGTGAGTAAGGAGCTTGATGAACTTCGTGACATAAGTAAGCACGGAAAGGATAAATTACTGGAACTTGAGCAGCGAGAGCGTATCAGGACGGGGATAGGTAATTTGAGAATCGGGTACAATTCCGTTTTTGGTTATTATATCGAAGTCACAAAATCCAACCTTCATCTTGTTCCAGGTGATTATATTCGGAAACAAACCCTTACAAATTCAGAAAGATTTATTACGGATGAATTGAAGCAGCTTGAAGAAAAGATTCTTGGGGCGGAGGAACGCGCGATTAGACTTGAAAATGAAATTGTCCGACAGTTGAGAGAGAAGGTTCTTGAGAAATCTTTTGCAATAAAATCAATTGCTGAGAAAATTGCAGAGATCGATCTTACAGCCTCTCTTGCTGAAGTAGCTATGAGAAGAAAGTATGTTATGCCGGAGATTAAGGAAGACGGTCGTATTGAGATCAGGGATGGACGACACCCAGTCGTTGAGGCGACCCTTACATCTGAAACTTTCGTGCCAAATGATACATTTATGGACCTTCAAGAAAATCGGATTTTTATAATTACAGGCCCCAATATGTCAGGAAAGTCAACTTATCTACGCCAGGTTGCTCTTATAACCATTATGGCCCATATCGGGTCCTTTGTACCAGCTTCAAGTGCAAAGATTGGATTGGTGGACAGAATTTTTTCAAGAATTGGAGCCTCAGATGATCTCGCACGTGGAATTTCGACTTTCATGGCTGAAATGATTGAAACTGCCCAGATCCTTCATAATGCGACAAGGAGAAGTCTTATTATTCTCGATGAGGTTGGGCGTGGAACTTCGACCTTTGATGGACTTGCTATCGCCTGGGCTGTTGTGGAATATCTTGCTGATTTCGTTGGGTCTAAAACACTTTTTGCCACCCATTACCATGAATTATCCATTCTGGGACGAACACTTAAAGGTGTCAGAAACTATACTATTGCTGTTAAGGAATGGGGAGATGATATAATTTTTCTGAGAAAACTTATACCAGGTGAATCTGACAGAAGTTACGGTATCCATGTGGCAAAACTTGCTGGTATCCCACCTGTTGTGATAAAAAGAGCTAAAGAAATTTTGAAGGACCTTGAAAAAGGCAGAAAATCCCTTAAAGTAAAAGCACGTGAAGAAACTTTGCAACTCGACATTTTTAAAAAAGAAGAGATTGAAAAAGAATCTCGTCTCATAGAATTGTTGAAAGGGGTGGATCCTGATTCGCTTTCGCCCCGTGAGGCATTAGAATTAATTTACAAACTCAAAGAGGAGTTAAGAAAATGAATGGGATATTTTCAAAATTATTTAGAGGCTGGGGTAGTGAAGTCGCAGTTGACCTCGGAACTGCACATACATTGATATACGTTAAAGGCAGAGGGATAGTACTGAGAGAGCCATCAGTTGTAGCTGTGGATAAATCTACAGGAAAAGCACTTGCGATTGGAGAAGAGGCCAAGAGGATGCTGGGAAAAACACCTGGTAATATACTCGCCAAACGTCCAATGAAAGATGGAGTTATAGCTGATTTTGAACTTGTACAGGAAATGCTATATTCCATGCTTACAAGGGTCCTGAAAAAAAATCTTATTATTCGACCTAAAGTCCTTATAGCTGTACCTTCGGGTATAACAGAAGTTGAAAGAAGAGCGGTGAAAGACTCTGCAGAAAATGCCGGTGCAAGAGAAGTGTTACTTGTCTCTGAACCTGTAGCCGCTGCCGTTGGCATTGGACTTCCAATTGATGAACCAACCGGCAACATGATTGTAGATATAGGGGGTGGAACAACTGAAATTGCAGTCATCGCACTTTCAGGAATTGTCACCAATACCTCAATCAGGGTCGCCGGAGACGAGATGGATGAGGCTATTATCAACTATGTTCGGGAAAAATATCGCGTTATAATAGGTGAACAAACCGCTGAAAATGTAAAAAAGGAGATTGGCAACGTATTTCCATTGATAGAAGAGACAAAGATGGAAGTTAAGGGTAGAGACCTTGTTTCTGGAAATCCCAAAACCATAGAAATCTCCTCCTCTGAAATCAGAGATGCTCTTAAAGGCCCCATTAATCAAATAATTGATGCTGTGAAAAATGCCCTTGAAAAGACACCACCTGAGCTTGTATCCGATATTATTGATAGAGGAATTTATCTTACCGGTGGAGGTTCGTTGATCAAGGGGCTTGATGAACTCATCAGAGAAGAAACCAACCTTTATGTAAAAACAGTCGATAATCCTCTCGATTGTGTTGCCCTTGGAGCTGGTAGAATACTGGAAAATCTTGAGAAATATGAAAAGGTACTTTTAAAACCCCATAAGCTAATTTCTCTTTAATGAAAAAGAAGTACCTGATTTACCCACTCGTCTCATTTATTTTTTTCGTAAAACCTGTGAAATTATTTTTTCATACAATCCTTGCTGAATCAGTTTACATACCTGTTCTCAAAGCTGAGAAATTTATCGAAGAAGTGTTCCTGATACATTCTGAATACGAAAAATTAAACGAGTTGTTACTTATGGCGATGTCCCAGATTGGTGAGCAAAACAGAGAAAAAATTTTTTCAATCTGGAGAGAAGGACTTGATACCTCTTTTATCCTTGCAAGGGCATTGTATTTTGATCCTTTTGGGCTTGTACAGAAGATCACTCTTGATAAAGGCCAGAAAGATGGCGTCAAATATGGGATGCCGGTAGTTTATAAAGGATTTCTTGTCGGAAAAGTATATTACACAAGTCCCAATCTTTCTTTTGTCATGACCATGTTTAATGATAATTTTAGAGTTGGCGTGGTTGATAAAAGAACCGGTGTCCTTGGGGTCTATGAAGGTGGCAGTACTCCAAAGCTTTTGTATGTCCCTGTTTGGGCTGATGTTTCCCGAGGTGATACACTGCTTACATCTGGTATTGGCATAATTAAGGGTGGTATATATGTTGGAACCGTGATTTCCGTTGAAAAACCCGGCAAAGAAGACTTTTTTTATAAAATAAAAGTCAGGCCATTCTGGGATTTCTCAAGTTCTGGCCTGTTTGGAATAGTTAAATGAAGACCAGACAGATAATTCTGCTGATACTTCTTCTAATATCATCTGCGATAAGGGCGAAGGTTACTTATATCTGGCTACCTGATCCTGTGCTTGTGTTCCTGCTTCCACTTATGCTCCATCTTGATGGAGAATTTGTCGGTCCTGTAGCAATTGTATCAGGAATCTTGAGAGACGGACTTTACATCGACATTCCATGGGTTTCCCCTCTCCTTTTTTCTTTGTTTGGGGTCGTAATGCTGATCTACAGAAATTTTGTGAATGTTTCTCTTGTCCTCCCCAAAATTTTGTTGTTCACAATTACAACAGTTATTTATTATACCGCTTATCTTTACGTAAATGGCCTAAGTATATCTTTGATTTATCTGAGAGCACTTATATTTACAATAGTCTTTGCTTGTCTGGTTGAATTATGGCTACAGAAAAAATAAGAATTTCTATTTTCCTGACTGCGATCTCTGTGGTATTTTTCGTACTTCTCGGAAGACTCTATTATATTCAGATTTCAAGACATCAGGAATTTACCAACAGGGCTCAAAAAAATTTTCTGAAATCGATAAGAATTCCGTACAGACGTGGTAGGATTTTTGATAGAAATGGAAATGTTATTGCAGATTGGAAGCCAGGATTTGCTGTTTATATTTTGAAAAATGGTTTAAAAAAGGATGAACTAAAGAATTTGCTTGATATAATAGGCTTCAAGGCAAATCTTGATAGCCTCTACAGGAGCCTTCTTAATTACCCGGTTATAAAAGATTTAACCTTTGAAGAAATTGTTAAACTTGAAGAAGAGAGGGACAAATTCCCGTATTTTGTTGTTGGGACAATACCACTCCGATTCTACCATTACCCGGTAGCCTTATCCCATATTACTGGGTATACAGGAGAGGTAACACAGAGTGAGATTCTAAGGGACTCGACTCTTAAATTGGGAGAAACAATCGGAAAAAGAGGGGTGGAGAAGTACTACAATGAAATTTTACGTGGAAAATTTGGTGTAAGATATTTTATGGTAGATGTAACAGGTCAACTGATCAAGGAAGACCCTATTCCAGCTATAAAACCAATAAATGGTAAGGATATAAGCCTCACTATTGATGTACCTTTGCAACTCTATATTGATTCCCTGATGAGAAATTATAGTAAGGGAGCTGTGGTGGTTCTTAATGTCAAGACAGGTGGCATACTTGCACTTTATTCAAAACCTACATTTAATGCGAATATTCTTGCACAGGGCATTTCTTTTACTCAGTGGCAAAAGCTAATTTCTGATAAATCAAGACCATTGCTTGATAGAGCTATATCAGGTCTATATCCCCCTGGATCTACATTCAAACCTGTATCTGCAATATTCGCTTTAAAACTCGGAGTTGTCTCAAAAAATACAGTGTTCAATTGTCCAGGATACTATAGATTGGGAAAGAGAGTGTGGATGTGCTGGTATAAACCGGGTCACGGTAACCTCAACTTGCCACAGGCCATTCAAAGATCCTGTGATGTTTATTTCTATCAATTGGGCCTGAGAATAGGCCTTGGAAGATTTTTGAACATGCTGAGAGATTTCAAAGTAGGTGGTAAAGTCGGAATAGATTTACCGGGAGAAGTTAGCAGTTTTGTTCCGGACAGTAACTGGTACATAGCGAGATATGGAGAAAATGGCTTTGGTCCCGGGAACGTCTTGAATCTTGTTATTGGACAGGGCGAAATCATGCTCACACCATTGAAAATCGCCACTTTAACTGGCCTTATTGCCAATAATGGCACATTGCCACTTCCTCATATTCTCAAGTCTGTTGAAGGTAAACCATACACGCCACATGATACGTTGAAATGGAATGTGCCCCCCGACGTGTTTAAAATCGTGAAGGAAGGCATGTGGATGGTGGTTAACAAAGAAGGTGGGACTGCCTATGCCTCCCGTTCATCTAAAGTGGTTTTTGCCGGTAAAACGGGTACCTCACAGAATCCGCATGGGAAAGACCATGCCCTCTTTACCGCCTTTGCCCCTTTTGATGATCCCCAGATTGTAGTTACAATTGTGGTGGAACACGGTGAACATGGGAGTCATGTTGCTCCTATCGCTAAGAAAATTATCGAAAGGTATTTTGGTTATTGAAAATCTGTGGAAAAGCACACCTGTCCGGTGGTTTAAGTTGAAAGTTTCTCCCGGACCTTAATTGGTTGAAGGTCCACACAGATTTCCAAGGAAAACCAATTTAGTGATTAAAACTTAATCTTTGAGGAATTTAGCCACCCGGAAGAAAAAAATTCAACGATGATTTTAATCGACATCTCAGGAGGTGAAGAGGATGGATGCTATTAAAATCGAACCGTTTGAACTCCTATAGGAGCAGCTCTAAAGAGTACTCCTGTTTGAAAATGAAAGAAATTTTTTGAATCGAATGGGAGTTGGGTAAAAATAAACTTTCACGGTAAGGTGATCACACAAAAATTATAAGTGAAATTTTCCCATGGAAGACACATTTATATTTAATTAAAAATTGATTTAGACGCCTTTTTAATTCAATTCGCTGAGAGTCAGGTATACTTTTGCGATGATATACGAGAAAAAGATCCATTTTAGATTCAAGAATGGATACGGAATTGTTCATTCTATAGAATTAGAATTATTTTTGGGTGGAGTAGAGAATCTGGTGGAAAAGGAATGGGGTGGGCGAAGGCTTCGCCTTCGCCCACCCCATTAAAATAATTTATTTCTTTCCTGTACTACTGACACTCGTCTGATTCTTCTATGATAATTGCTCCACTTGGACACTGGTCAGCTGCGTCCTGTACGTCTTCCCTATCTCCTGTGCATTCCATTCCCTTGATTACGTAGGCAAGCCCATCGTCACCCATTTCGAAGACGTCTGGTACAAGATCCACACAGATGGAATCTCCAACACAAAGATCTGGATCAATTGTTACTTTGAGTCCCATTTCTATCCTCCTTTTTAAAAATTTGTGTATGAAGTATAAATTTTTTCCGATGTAATATCAACCTTAAATTCCTATAAACAGACGGATGGAGCGTGACTTTCATATTTCACTATGCGTCAGTTCTGGATAGTAATGTCAGAATTTTGATGGGTTATGGACTCTGGTAAATCTTAACCTGTATCTTTTGGCCATACATACTTGTACTGATACCAAAATTTGTTGAATATTTTTGTTGAATAAAGTGGTGGAAAAATTCTGCATTGTTTATTAAAATTTAGACAGTTGTTGAAACCTCACAGGATTGACATTAAGGGGGGTTAACTATATATTAAATAGCCAGACATAGGCCTGTAGCTCAATTTGGGAGAGCGTCGGATTCCAAATCCGATGGTTGGGGGTTCAAATCCCTCCAGGCCTGCTTGAAATTTTTATTGGAGGATCAAAATGCGGATTAAAGTCACCTTAATGTGTACCGAGTGTAAAAGGAGAAATTATACGACATATAAAAACAAGGATAAGAAAAATATAAAACTTGAGTTGAGGAAATATTGTCCGCATTGTAGGCGTCATACAATCCACAGGGAGACAAAGTAATGTTTGAAAAACTCATTAATTTCATCAGAGATTCAATTAATGAGGTCAAGAGAGTAACCTGGCCCACCAGGGAACAGGTGATCGGGGGTACGCTTGCGGTTATCCTCGTCTCTTTTGTGCTTGTTGTATATATGTGGATTGCCGATATGATTATTACCCGACTTCTGAGTCTGGTTATGAGGTGATCTTTTATGAAAGATACTCCAAAGGACCAAAAAGAAAGTAAAAAGAAGTGGTTTGTCTTCTGGACATTCTCCGGAAAAGAGAAAAAAGTAAAGAGACTCGTTGAAGAGATAATAAAACAGGAGAATTTAAAAGATAAGGTTGGAAGGATTCTCATTCCAACGCGAACTGTCCCCAAGCTTAGAGGTGGGAAGAGAAGAATAGAGGAAAAACCGCTTTTTAGAGGCTATATTTTGATAGAGATGGAGCCAGATCCTGAGTTGATTAGCAAGTTAACGTCTTTCAGAACCCTTAGGGCTCTTATAGCGCATGATACCTTAATCACGCTTTCTCAGGAGGAGGTTGATAGAATTCTTGAAACGGTTGAGAAAGAGAAGGAGAAGAAAGCTAAGGAAATTCCATTTTTGAAGGGAGAAACGGTAAGGGTTATCGATGGTCCCTTTGCTGATTTTACGGGTAAGGTCGAAGAAATTTATCCTGAAAGAGGGAAGCTTAAGGTACTTGTTAATATTTTTGGAAGAACGACTCCAGTAGTTCTGGACTTTTTACAGGTTGAGAGAGTTTAATTTAGAAAGGAGGAGAGATTTATGCCCCCTGTTAAAAAGAAAAAGGATGTAATTGCACAGATAAAGTTGCAGATACCAGCTGGTCAGGCCACGCCAGCGCCCCCGGTAGGACCTGCTCTTGGACAACATGGTTTGAATATAATGGAGTTTTGTAAGCAGTTTAATGATAAGACCAAAGATAAAGCAGGTCTGATAATTCCAGTGGTTATAACGGTTTATAAGGATAGGACATTTGACTTCATTTTGAAATCACCACCCGCGTCTGTCTTGTTGAAGAAGGCAGCTGGAATTGCTAAGGGATCCGGCGAGCCTAACAAGGTAAAGGTTGGTAAGGTTACCAGATCTCAAGTGAAAGAGATTGCTGAGATGAAGATGGCTGATTTGAACGCAAACGATATTGAGGCTGCCATGAAAATCATTGAAGGTACAGCAAGAAGTATGGGAATAGAGGTTGTGGAGGGATAAAAAATGCCGAAACATTCCAAAAGATATTTAGCACTTCTCGAAAAAGTTGATCTCGATAGGGCATACCCTGTAGATGAGGCAATAAGGCTCGTGAAAGAGCTTGCGTCTGCAAAATTTGACGAGACTGTGGAGGCGGCTGTTAAACTTGGTGTGGACCCCAGAAAGGCGGACCAGATGGTTAGAGGTTCGGTTATTTTACCTCACGGAACTGGTAA
>CAYNMM010000107.1:0-6228 GCA_964398355.1 uncultured bacterium | reverse complement strand
AAACCAAGATCACGATAATTAGGATTTTTGATTTCTTCGATCATCAGATCCAGATCGTTCAGTGTAATCAGTGATTCAAGTATTTTATTCACTCTTCTTCCTCCTCCAGCTTTAAAAGATACTCAACGAATTCTTTTGGTGTATTAATTTCCATGTAATCGTTTCTTCTTGCCAATTTTCTTGCAATCTGTGCAATTTTTCCAAGTGTCAGGAGATAGGTAGTACCAGGATCCTGTGGAGGCGCACATAGCAGGAAAAACAAGTGGACAGGTTTACCATCGAGGGAGTCAAATTCCACTCCATCCTTGGATAAACCAACAACAAGATAAACATCGTCAAGTACAACACTACGAACATGTGGAATAGCAATACCCTTTCCTATTCCTGTTGAACCTATTGACTCACGTTTTTTAAGAGCATCGAGTACTATTTTTTCTCTCTCTTCTGGCAGTTTCAGGACACCGAGTAGTTCTTTCAATACCTCATCTTTTGTCTTTGACTTAAGGTCAAGTATTACTCGATCCTCTGAGATTAAATTTTCAAGCATAATAACGCCTCCATGTTGTTAAATAGGTTTGTTTTTCATACTCCAATGTCAAGAAACATTGAAACTTGTAATAATTTTATCCCTTAATGCCGAAAATTTCCACTTTTATCACGAATTCATAGGGAATATGGAGGGTTTGCTTTAAAATATAACCTTCAGAATTCCGGAGGTTGATAAAAATATGTTTAGGAGATTCAGGAAACATAGGAAAAGACATAGAAGTTCAGATAATGTTAAGGAAGAGCCAATCACCACGGTGGAAGTATCAATAATAGGTGGGGAATATGACAAATTTAAATACAACGGACCTATTCCACCGGTTGGTACTTTTATTTTTATAAGGCCAAAAGGTGAAAAACACGAGATTCTGGTAAAGGTGCGGGGGATGTCCAGCAAACCCGTGGATAAAGAGATTGAAAGCTTGAGATTGGCTCCTGATAGAGACGTGATAAAGATTATGCGTAATATGACGAAAGCCTATCTCTGGGAACACGAGGAATATAGAGATATTAAATTAACAAAGACATATTTCGACGCGAAGACGGGCTATATAAAGTTTGACTATATTGCAGAAAGGAAACACAAGTTATCTAAATTTTCGATCAGACTTGCGAAATTACTTCACGTTCGTGTCGAGTTTACCCAGGTTGGCGCTCGCGACTATGCTAAAGAGATAGGTGGAATTGGTCCGTGTGGTAGAGAATTATGTTGTAAGCTATTTCTCAAGGAAATTCCGTCTGTAACCCTCGACATGGCCAGACAGCAATATTTATTTGCTGCACCTGAGAAACTCTCTGGAGTATGTGGCAGACTGATGTGCTGTCTGAGATTTGAGCTCCCTGTCTATGAAGAACTTTCCAGAATCTATCCTCATGTTGGATCAAAAATAAAAACCCCAAAAGGGATTGCCAGAGTTCTTGAGGTAAATATTTTGACAGGGAAAGTAAGGGTTAGATACGAGGAGGATGACTCTGAGGAAATTCTTGATCTATCTGAAGAAGCCGAAGAAAAGATTGAATGGCAAGCAGTTAAATGAATTTTGATGAAGCCGTTTCCTACCTCTATTCTCTCATTAATTATGAATATAAGCCCGGTTACGTTGATTCACTGGAACCATACAGGGATTTCCTGATTCGTGTAGGTGAACCTCAAAAGTTTCTGAAATCTCCAATTCTCGTGGTTGGAACAAAAGGAAAGGGGTCAACTGCTTCACTGATAGCTTCTGCTCTGATGTCAAATGGGTACAGAGTTGGTCTTTATACCTCCCCCCACCTTGTTGATATCAGAGAGAGGATCAGATTGAATTTCTCCATGATCCCCGAAGAAAAATTTGCCATGTATGTGGCGACATTAAAACCTTTCGTTCGATCGAATGGAGTGAGAACCTATTTTGAAATTTTGACTACCATCGCTTTCATGTATTTTTTGGATGAAAATACGGACTTTGTAGTACTTGAAGCTGGCCTTGGAGGTCGCCTGGATGCCACTAACGTTGTCGATCAAATTGCTACTGTTATAACGCCTATTGACTTGGATCACACGAGAATACTTGGGGATACTATAGAGAAGATTGCAATTGAGAAGGCTGCTGTTATAAAAAGCTCTTCCCCTGTTATCACCTACCAGTATCACAGTGAGGCCCTTAGAGTTGTTGAGGAACGGAGTAAGAAGCTTCATGCTCCGTTACACGTTGTTAAATCGCCGGTGATTCTGAGCCTTTCGGAGGATGGTACAAAGATCATGATAAATGGGAATACCATCTTTTCTCCTCTTGTTGGACGTTTTCAAGCAGTAAATATGGCCACAGCATTTGAAACTGTAAAGGTTCTTGGTTTTGAAAAGATTGATTTTTCAAAAGTGGAGTTGAAAGGAAGGTTTGATATAGTCAGGCAGAATTCTACAACCATAGTTATTGATTCAGCCCACAATAAAGTTTCACTAAAAGAGTTTTTTAATTCCTATTTTGAAATTTTTTCTGAAAAACCTTATGTTATTTTTGGTGTGAGTAAAGACAAAGATATTGAAGAAATGCTAAAAATCCTTAAAAATAATGTTGACAATGTTATTCTTACTGGTTCATCTGTGCCGCGAACGATAGATCCTGAATTACTGTATGACATTTCAGTAAAAATAGGAATATATGTTATGGGAGTTTATAAAAATCCCTGTGACGCATTACGATTTTTGACAATGGATAAAAAAAGTCGAGTAATATTAATTATCGGGTCGTTCTACGTTGCGGGAGACGTTTACAAATGTCTGTAGAGGTCGGTATTGACGTCACACCAGTGCTGAATAAAATTCCTCGTGGAATAGGTAGTTATATTTTCGAACTTACGACCCACATGGTGGATATAGATTACAAATTCCTCTTTAAGATTTCGAGACTCAAGTACCCCTCGAGGTTAGCACGTCTGTGGTACCGGGGATGGCCTTTTTTCGAAATTTCAGGAGTTCCATTTTTCTTTACCAAGTTTCAACTTTTTCATGGAACAGATGCGTACATACCTGAAAGTAATAAGTTTCGGAAGGTTTTAACAATTCATGATGTTTATCCAATTATCGATTCACCTCATGGGAGAGCAGCGAATAAGATACGACAAGCTGTTATGAGACAGCCAGATGCTCTTATATTGATTTCAGAATTTGCAAAGAAAGAGTTTCTAAAATTTTTCCCGGATTTCAAAGAAAAAGTCTTCGTTGTTTACCACGGGGTATCAGATTTCTGGAAAATATTGAATCCAGAAGAGTGTTCTTACGTCTTTAGGAAATTTAACATCAAATCTCCGTTTTATCTATATGTAGGTGACAGTGATAGGAGAAAAAATCTTGATAACCTTTTTGTCGCATTTTCGCATTTGAAAGAAAGGGTACAACTTGTGATAGCGGGTGGATTTTTAAAAGGAAATCAAAGAGAACTTATAAAAAGGCTTGGAATTAAAGAAAGAGTTAAAGAGGTAGGGTACGTTTCAAGAGAAGACTTGAGATGCCTTTACAACCGGGCAATTGCTTTTGTTTTTGTGAGTCTTTACGAGGGATTTGGGCTACCATTACTCGAGGCTATGAAATGTGGAACTCCGGTGGTTGCCTCAAACATTGAGGTATTTCGGGAGATAGCTGGTGGAGCCTATATAGAAGTTGAACCGTTGTCTCCTTTAAGCATTGCAGAAGGGTTACGGACGGTTCTTGATTCACAAGAAAGGAGTAAATTTGTGGAATCTGGCTTGCAGGTCTCAAGCCAATTTACCTGGGTAAAGACAGCTGAGGAAACACGGAAAGTTTATAATTTAGTGTTAAATCATGGTAAAGCATGAGAAAGTTCTTATAATAGGCCAACATCCGAAGTTTCTTGAGGCGTTGAGGCTGGCGAAAAGAGCTGCTGAAACCGGTGTTAAAACTATCCTCCTTACCGGTGAAACAGGGACTGGTAAAGAGGTATTTGCACGTTACATTCACGAGCACAGTACTCGTGCAAAGGGCCCGTTTATCCCTGTGGACTGTACAACGATCCCCGAAAATCTTCTTGAGTCTGAGCTTTTTGGATTCGTGAAGGGTGCTTTCACTGGAGCTATTAAAAGCAGAAAAGGCCTTGTGGGCCTTGCAGATGGTGGAACTCTCCTGATAGATGAGATCGGAAACATGCCAATTAATGTCCAGAACAAGCTCTTACGCTTTCTCGAAACGAGGAGATATAGAGCAATTGGTGCCGAGGAAGAGAAGGAGGTTGATGTTCGAGTTATAGCCGCGACAAATGTGGATTTAATGCTTCTGGTAGAGAAGGGTAATTTCAGGAAGGACCTTTACTACAGACTAAGCACGATAAATATTGTTATACCACCTTTGAGAGAGAGGGGGAATGATGTCATATTGCTCGCAGAATATTTTTTGAAAAAGTTTATTAAAGAGTACAATGTTAAAAAGAAAAAATTCACACCTGATGCCTATCAGAAATTGCTTGCCCATACATGGCCAGGAAATGTGCGTGAACTGAGGAATACTATAGAAAGTGCGGTTCTCATGTCACGGGGCGAACTGATAACGGCCAATGATATTCATCTCAAATCCACATATTCTCGTGATCTTCCCAATATTCCAAGTCCCTACAAGGATAAAATTATTCTCCAGTTTGATATAAGTGAATTTAACATGGAGAATATTGAGAGAGCTGTGATTATAGAAGCTTTGAAATACACAAAATGGAACAAGAAAAGGGCCGCTGAACTCCTTGGAATGTCGAGGATGAATCTCCTTAGGAAAATAAAAAAATACGGAATAGAATAGATTTTCCCTCCGTTGATCACTAAAATTTAAGCAGGGAGGAAAGAAAAATGATAGATAAGACTGCCAGAGTTGGAGAGAATGTACAGGTAGGGTATAACGTAATAATTGGTGCAAATGTTGTCATTGGGGACAATACCTCTATTGGGAACAATGTTGTTATCCATAACGATACAAAAATCGGCTCAAATGTGAGGATCGATGACAACACGGTGATTGGCAAGCTACCCATGAAGGCTGCCATGTCGGCCGTTACAAAAGACAAGGAATTGCCACCACTTGAGATCGGGAATAACGTTCTTATTGGAGCCAATGTGGTAATTTACCGGGGAGCCAAAATAGGTAATAAAGTTTTGATAGCGGATCTCGCTTCAGTTCGTGAGGATGTTGAAATTGGTGATTTCACGATTATAGGAAGAGGGGTTACCGTAGAGAATAAGGTTAAAATTGGAAAGAAGTGTAAAATTGAGACTGAAGCGTACATTACAGCCCTTTCAACAATTGAGGATTACTGCTTTATAGCACCAGAGGTTACATTTACCAATGATAATTTCCTTGGAAGAACAAAAGAGAGATTTAAATATCACAAGGGAGTAACCTTGAAGAAAGGTGCAAGGGTAGGCGCGAATACGACGTTTTTGCCAGGAATAACCGTTGGAGAGGATGCACTTGTTGCTGCCGGGTCCGTTGTTACTCGCGACGTGCCACCACGTAAAATTGTGTTAGGAGTACCTGCAAGGGTGTGGAAGGATGTACCACCCGAGCAACTTCTCGAAAATCAGGATTACTACGAGGGATAAAATGAGTAAAAAAACGCCACTTTACGATGCACATGTAAAACTTGGGGCGAAGATGGTTGACTTCGCCGGTTTCAAAATGCCCCTGCAATACAGAAGCATCACGAAAGAACACGAGTGGGTAAGGACTCATGCAGGGGTTTTCGATGTTTCTCACATGGGAGAGATAGAAATCCGCGGGAAAAGAGCCCTTGAGTTTGTTTCTTATGTCACTTCGAATGATCCCGCTAAACTTCATACTTTTCAGGTCCAGTATTCAGCATTTCCCACACATGAGGGTACAGTAGTTGATGATCTTCTCGTCTATAGATTGGAGGACCACTTCCTTCTTGTTGTGAATGCCTCAAATATAGAAAAAGATTATAACTGGCTACTTGAACACAGATTCCATGATGGTGTTGATGTGTTAAATAAATCGGATGAATTTGCCGAGCTTGCACTACAGGGACCGGAAAGTGAGGTAATCCTCCAGGAACTGGTGGATATAAATTTATCCGAGTTAGGTTATTATTGGGCTGCACGTGGAAAGGTTCTTGGAAAAGATGCACTTATTTCAAGAACCGGTTACACAGGTGAGGATGGCTTTGAGGTGTATCTCAAACCGGA
>CAYNMM010000106.1:0-37807 GCA_964398355.1 uncultured bacterium | reverse complement strand
TCCGTACGTCGTTTATTGGGATATCTACGGAGAGACTTTAATCCCAGAAAATCTTGGGTATGTGGGAAATGATCCTGGATATTACAATCCACCTGATTCGATAATTGCTCATGCGAAGTACTTTTTGGCTGTTAGAGACGGTATAGCTTCATTTTTCTGGCATCCTACCCTCGCAAATTATACTGACGAAGAACATTTCTATGGCCTGGAATCTTTAAAGAAAATTGTTAGGAATCTAAAACAGATGGGATATACATTTGTCAGTCCCACAGATTTGATAGAATTGAAAGATTACTTTGGAGGCGGTTCCGAGTTTTCTTTTACGAGAAGCAGGTAAGTGTATGTTTGTTCAGTCAAAAAATTTCCCCGTATAATAAGAGAGCGAAGAATTTAAAATCATGGTAAATCTTTTAATTTTTTTATTAATAAGTACTGTTAAAGTTTCGCAAATTAAAGGGAAAGCTCTTGTACTCTTTGACCCGATTACTTCCCCTAAATCTCAGTATGCTTATTATATGACGGACATTTATCAACTTGAGAACCTTCTTGGACATTTCAAATACACTTACTATCATCATCCAATTGACGATTATGTCAAAGGGGAGGTCTTTAAATATGATGCTGTTTTCTATTTTGGAACAGTCCTCGGGGTTTATACACCGAAAGTATTATTAGAGGATCTACTTAGATACAGTAAGCCAGTGGTATGGTTTAAACATAATTTTAATAACTTTGAATATGAACTTGGGATCAAAACAGGGGAATATTTTGGATTTTTTGTTGATAAAGTCTCGTATGGTTATGACATGAAGGGGAGGGCAGGTTTCTATCGTTTCGTTAATTATAAGAATATTAAATTTAGCAAATGGTTCAAGATCGAACGCAATGGTGAAATCGAATGGGATCCAGAAATTGATGTGGTAGGAGTTCATGATCCGCAAAAGGCGAAGATAATTCTCAAGATAAAGTGGTGGGGTTATGGTCAACCTGAAAGAGATGAAATTCCATATATTATAAAAAGTGGTAATTTCTGGTTTATTGCCGATGACCCATTTTCTTATACAGCTCCTTATACCCCTTATGTAATTTTTTGTGATATTCTTCACGACATACTGGGGCAATATCATCACCAGCCGCCACGTGCACTCGTAAGACTTGAGGATATAAGTCCCATGACAGATCCAGAGGATCTTCGAGTGGCCGTGAATTACCTTGTTTCTAATGGTATCCCTTTCAGTATGGCTGTAATTCCGATCTACAGAGATCCACATAAGGATCTTGAAGTGTATCTTCACAACAGACACGAACTCGTGAAGGTTTTGAAATATGCTGTTAATCATGGTGGATATATTTTTATGCACGGAGTAACTCACCAGCAGGATATAACATCCTGGCAGAAATACAATGTAACGGGAACTGCATACGAGTTCTTTGATTTTGACCTTAAATCTCCTGTTCCCGGGGATAATATGATCTGGGTGTATCAGAGGATTCATAGAGGTTTAAGAGAATTCAAAGAATCCGGTTTACCTGTTACCGGCTTTGAGGTTCCACATTACGGAGCTTCAAGACTCGATTTTTCAATATTTGGAAGAATGTTTGACTTAAATTATCATAGACCTGCTATTTTTGTAGACTCACCAGGTAACATCCCTTACGATAACCAATTTTTCCCGTATGTGATTTTCTGGGACATATATGGAGAGACATTGATACCTGAGAATCTCGGATATATAGGAAATTATCTTGGAGAGAGACTTTCTCCAGACTCCATAATTTCCCACGCTCGTTATATACTTGCGGTGAGAGACGGGATAGCATCATTCTTCTGGCATCCCTCTCTTGCGAGACAGATGGATGAGGAACACTTTTTTGGAATTGAAGCATTGAAAAAAGTGATTAGGAACCTGAAGGCCATGGGTTACACTTTCGTCGGTCCCAAAGATCTTATCGAAATAAAGGAGTATTTCAGATGAGGAAAGTTTTTATAACTTTTGGTACGAGACCCGAGGCGATAAAACTTGCCCCTGTCATAAAAGAATTTGAGAAACATAAGGAGTTTGAAACAATAGTGTGTCTTACAGGTCAGCACAGAGAGATGCTTTATCAACCTGTAACATTCTTCGGGATCAATGCTGAATGTGATATGAAGATAATGAGACCGAATCAAACATTGTTTGATATTACTGTTGATAGTGTTAGAGGGTATGAAGAAGTTTTAAAAAAATATCGTCCTGATTTACTCATTGTGCAGGGGGATACAACAACAGCTTTTACAGGTGCCCTCTCGGCTTTTTATTACAAAATACCTGTAGGCCATGTGGAAGCTGGATTGAGAAGTCATAACAAATATTCTCCTTTCCCGGAAGAGATAAATAGAGTTCTTGTTGGGAGACTGACCGATTTGCATTTTGCACCAACCGTGACCGCAAGAGAGAATCTCTTGAGAGAGGGAATCCCAGATGATCATATTTTTGTAACAGGTAATACCGTTGTTGATGCCAATCTGATGGCTATAAAAGTCATCCGCGAAAAGGGTATGGACAAAGATATTGAGAATTTCCTTCAAAAGGTTGCCCCCGGATTGATCGATAACCTCAAAAATGGTAAAAAATTAATACTTGTAACAGCCCATCGGCGCGAAAGCTTTGGTGAACCTTTCAGGAATTTGTGTAGCGCTCTGAGAGATATTGCCGAAAATTTCAAAGATTCGATCGAGATAATTTACCCCGTTCATCTGAATCCAAATGTAAGGGGACCTGTATTCGAGATTCTTGGCAATCTTCAAAATCTCTACCTGATAGACCCTGTGGACTATCCAACCTTGATCTATCTTCTCAATAAATCCTATATCGTATTGACAGACTCAGGTGGTATCCAGGAGGAGGCTCCTTCTTTTGGGAAACCTGTCCTTGTAATGAGAGAAGTCACAGAAAGAATGGAGGGTGTGGAGGCGGGTATCGCTAAACTTGTGGGAACTGATCGGGAAAAGATTTTCAATGAAACTGTGAAACTCCTTACAGATAGGCGGCATTATGAGAAAATGGCACGTGCAGTTAATCCCTATGGCGACGGGCATGCGGCCCAAAGAATTGTCAAAATTGTAAAAGACTTCTTCAGGATTTGATAATGAAGGAATCTTGTAGGACCTCGTCTATGTAAGTTGTCCAGAGTTCAGGGTTCGATATATATTTTCAGAGCGTCCAGCATCCGTGATAAAATTTGATAAGTTAAATAAAATTGTATCTATCCTGTCTAAGAATACTGGAATCCACTAAGAATTGTATGGTACCAGATTGATAGCACCCGGTCCAATGGAGATTAGATATGCTTAAAAAGCGTTATGGCGAGAAAACTGTACAGTATCTCTGGTGTTCTGGGGTAGGAATAAATTGAATAAAGATTTACCTAAACTCCAATGGGGGTTGACAGATCATATTTCCAGAAAACAATGTAATAAATAGAGTTTTTGGGATTTTTGTTGTATAATGTCTATAAATGAAATTTGAAAAAATGGAGGTTCAAAGATGGATTTGAAAGAGATCCTTGAGAAAAATGATAGCAAGATTCTGCTGCTTGTGGCTGATGGTCTTGGGGGTATTCCACACCCGGAGCATGGTTATCGTACTGAACTTGATGTCGCAGAAATACCAAATCTCGATGAGCTTGCCAGTAAGAGTGCTCTTGGCCTGACCATTCCTGTCGAACCAGGGATCACGCCAGGTAGTGGTCCAGCCCATCTCTCACTTTTTGGATACGATCCTGTAAAGCACGAGATAGGTCGTGGTGTCCTTGAAGCGCTCGGTATAGGATTCCACATGACGAAGAGAGACGTTGCAGCGAGAGGGAATTTTGCAACGATAAAACCTGATGGGACCATACTCGATAGAAGAGCAGGTCGAATTCCAACCGAGGAATCGAAAAAGATTGTTAAAAAACTTCAGGAGCATATAAAAGAGATCGATGGGGTTGAGGTTATTCTCAAACCTGGTAAAGAGCACAGATTCGTACTTGTTCTCAGGGGGGATGGATTGTCTGATATGCTAACAGACACAGACCCACAGCATGAGGGATTAAAGATGCTGGACCCTGAACCTCTATCGGAAGAAGCGAAATTTACGGCAGAAGTCGTTACAAAATTTGTGAAAAAAGCTCTTGAGGTGCTAAAAGATGAACCAAAAGCAAACGGGATCCTGCTAAGAGGATTTGCAAAAGTTCCCGACCTTGAGCCATTCCCTGAAAAATATCAGTTAAAAGCACTATCAATTGCTGCCTATCCCATGTACAAAGGACTTACGAGGTTACTCGGTTTCGATACTCCTGATGCCGGAGATAACTTCGAGGCTGAGGTCGAGAAGCTGAAGGAATTGTGGCACAACTACGATTTTGTTTATCTGCATTATAAAGATACTGATAAAGCGGGTGAGGATGGAGATTTCGAAAAGAAAGTCAAAGTTATTGAAACACTGGATAAATTCATACCAAAACTTCTCGAATTAAAGCCTGATGTTTTTGTCGTAACAGGAGATCACTCGACACCATCATTCATTGGTGGCCATTCGTGGCATCCGAATCCACTTCTGATTTATTCAAGATATGCTGGAATCTTCAACCGTGAAGCAAGGTTTACAGAAAGAGATTGCTCCAGAGGTTATCTGGGAACAATCAAGGCAATGGATCTCATGCCAATACTTCTGGCAAATGCCGGAAAACTTAAAAAATTTGGGGCATAACCATGAAAGAGTTAAGAAAAATTCTCATAAGTATTGATATATCCGAGGATTACAAAAATTTCCTCGGATACAGTAAATTTATAACTGAGAATTTACATGCACACGGAATACTTTTTCACGTAATTCCTGATGTATTTGGGAGTTATGTACCATACGATGTAAGACTCGATGACGTTGAAAAAGCTGTCCAGACATTGAGGCAGAATGTAGAGTCTGTTCTGTCTGATCTTTCCAGAAAATATGGATTTGAGTATGGCTACGATATGGGTTCCCCATACTTGAAAATAGTAGAGTTTATACAAAACAACGATATCGACCTTGTGCTTGTAAATGGCGGCGAACCGGGAGAAGAAATTGGCACACAGGCACATAAAGTTGCCCGAAAAGCAGCAGTACCAGTGCTCGTTTACAAAACTCATTCCCCCAAAATAGAGAAAATTTTATACACTACAGATCTATCAGAGAAATCTGAAGAATCTTATCCACTTGCACTTGATTTCAAAAAAAGGTTTGGTGCTAAACTTACAGTTTTTCATGTCATTGAGCCCATAACCGGATACTTTGATGATACTCTGTTATCAGGAGTGCCTGTCTTCAATCTTGAAGAGCTTCAAAAAAGTGCTTACTCAACGATGAAAGACAGATTTAAGGAATGTGATGACCATGTTGTTGAAATCGGTTCTTCCACCGCCGATACCATAATAGAGTTTGCAAGGGAAAATGGTTTTGATCTGATAGTGATGTCAACTCATGGTCGTGGAGGACTCGAAAAAATTCTTCTTGGAAGTGTGACTGAAAAAGTGGTTAGATTCTCACATACACCAGTCCTTGTTTCGAGAATAGGTTAAAATTTAATTAATTGAGAGTGGGAAAATTTTCTTATAGGTGTTGGTAAAAATTTTTAACGGGGATTTTCTCCTGAATGCAAGACTTCCTCATACTGGGAGCGAACAAATAGATTAGTTTCAGTCAGTGATTTTGTCTCAAGTAGTTTCCGAACTTTATCATCTTTAAAATTGTCAAGAGCGCGAACTGCATATCCTCTTACAAGCCAGCATGGAGAGTCAAGAAGTAAAATTAGATACTTTCTTGCTGCTATTACGAGACTGTCTTCCGGTGTTTCTTGATACAACTTCCCACCTACAGCTCCAACGAGTCTTATATATTTGATCCTTTTCTCGCACATTTTATTGCTGATGCTCTTCTGGACAACAGGTGGTAAAACAACCCTACCTGCTTCTATGGCCCCCTTTTCCAGTAGATTCACGTTCCCTACCATTTCGACACCAGCACCAGCCGTATTTACAGCTGAGCCAATGAGCTCTTCCCAGAATTTTACTTTCATCTTTTCGAGAGCCTTTTTAAGAACATCTTTTGTATCAATTTTTTCCAGTGCCCACATCGCTGATTCTCTTACCAGAAAATATTCATCATTTAAAGCCTCGAAGAGTGGATCAATGTACGTTTCATTTCTGAGCTTCCCGAGTGCAACGCACGTCACAAGTCTTGTCCTCATATCTTTGTCCTTCAGAAAAGGGACAATAACTGATGCAGCTCTCTTAATGCCAATATCTCCAAGAGATGAAATTATTGCTCTTCGCACTCTTTTCGACTTCTCATTCTTTAATAGGTCAATTAACGTGTCAACTGATAGACTATCTTTCAAATCGCCAATTAACCTAATACAGTTGATTTTTACCGTGTCATTTTCTGAGTGTAGTCCTCGATATAAATATGGCCTCGCCTGGTCCTTGAGGTGTCTGACGACGTACTTTATCGCCCTATACTTGAGGGTTGAAGTTGTTTTTATCTTTTTCGAGAAGATGAATTCAAGAGATTTATTTCCAAGTTTGACGAGTTCATTCCTTGCGGAATCTACCTCTTCGACAGCTTCACCGACACGCCATTTTGATGCTTTTTCGAAAAGTTCCTCAAGATTGGTCTGCATGGTATTTGTGGTTATGGTAAATATTATCAGTAGAGCTATCATCTACCAGCCTCCGTATCAATTCCTATGCCAAGACGCCCCTGAAGCCAGATTTTATTGTCTTTACCCGGGAGCCCCTTTCTATACATATCCTTCCCACTGAGATCGAGGAATATCCCAACAGAGGGTGCATTTCTTCCCCAATTTGTCCATCCTTCACCTGCATTCTTCTCTCTTGTCATGTAAGTGTCATTTCCCCTTTCATCTACAAACACCCCCACGGAATTATAGATACCAGCTCCCTGACCTCCAGATACATAATAATTGTCGTTCCCATAGAGATCCACGAGCCAGCCCACAGAGAGATCATGTCCCTCTCCCTGAGACGGACCGTGGGTTGAGTAGTATGAATCGTTACCTTCCCGGTCAATTAAAATTCCGCTCGAAAGATGAATTCCCGCCCCCTGGACGTATTCAACACCGTGATAAGTATCGTCCCCACTATCATCTATCAGGATCCCCGCTGAAATCCAGTAACTTGCCCCCTGTCCGTAAACTTCCACGTAGTAAGAGTCATTCCCCTTATTGTCAATTAGCAAACCGATTCCACCAGATATGTCTGGTCTCCACCCCATTGCAAATCCCTGTGCAAATGATCTGTAACTCGTTGGTAACAGTGGATGATGAATGTAATGCCCTCCAGCGTAATATCTATCATTTCCGGATTTGTCGAGCAACAGACCAGCTCCTTTAACTGATCCGAATCCCTGTGCCCAATCGTATGCCTGATAATCGTCATTCCCCTCTTTGTCTATCAGGATGCCGAGTCCAAAATTGCCACTGGCCTCAGTAAAAAAGCCTCCTCTATAAACATCACTTCCTGCTTTGTCCATTAGATAGCCACAACCAAGAAGGCCAGAGCCGAGGGAAACGTGAGATGCCATGTAATAGTCATTACCACCAAGATCGTAAAGGATCCCGATACCCATGTAGCCTGCTCCAAACGATATAATCCTGTCTGAACGATAGACATCATTTCCACCAAAGTCTATTAAGACTCCGATATTGTGATCAAGTATTCCCACTCCAGCAGCGAGCCTCCCGTAGTATTCGTCATCTCCACCAAAATCTATTATAAGAGCATAATCTCCACGATATATGTTCTTCCCACTCCCACCAATAGCAACTTGCCCTATTGGAGAATTGAAGGTTACAAAAAAACTACTATCAATTTTTGGGGCCGATTTTACAAATTCATCCACTGCATGTAAAACATCTCCGAATGCAGAAAACATGTACTTGAGTTTGACTTTCTCCAGAATCATAGAAAGAGAATCAAGAGGTACTGATGTAGTATCTCCGTATGGAAACGGAGTTGATTTACCATACTCTCTAAGCAAAACACCCCTGAGTGTGTCATCCAGACTGTCATCTTCGTCGGTCCACCAGTAAATTGCGTCTGAAAGTAAAGTATCTATTTCCCCCTTAGTCAACTTCTCAAATGATTTTCTGGCGAGAATCGAGGCTTCGTACATTGTCACAATAAGTTTGGATAGACTGGGACGTAACTCTTTCGGAATTTTCTCTGGTATTTCGTACTTCATAGAATCCACAGGATAGGCGTAAACCTGCTCATCAAGTAGTGAAGATAAGTAATTGCTTAGAAGTTGTGGCGAATCTTCGACTCTCAAAATGGTGTCCTCAATTGAATCTACCTTGTACGGCATGTAAAGAGGGTATTTTAAGAATCTTTCCACGATGGAAAGTCTAAATGGGTCCTTCTTTACCCATAGCTTGGGATATTCAAGATCATGTCTGGTGATATTCAGGATCTTAAGCGAAAGATTTATATATTTAGCGCTTGTTGAATCGATTGTTGTGTTAAATACAAGCAGGAAAAGGAGGATAACCATACTAATAAGTATCATCGAATGTACGGAACCATTCAAGCAAGTCAATATTTGTGAGATGGTAATCGAAAAATATTTTACCAGTGATCACTTTCCCTCTTACTTTGCAAAAAACTTTCTTTTTCCCGTCTTGCTTATGAGAAGATCCACTTACACTCTTCTTTTTGTGTGAGAGATTACATCCCACCTCCCGCACCACAAAGCTTTCTGGGGGAGGATGTTGAGGGCAGATGTTACCCATGTTTTTCAGAATGATGTATAAAGATTCAATTCTTGCGAATTTCTACACTTTGAATGAAATGAACAAAATAACATCCCTCCTCGCAACGATTCGCATTAGAGGAGGATTTAGGAATGGATAAGCTCTTGCCTTTCCCTTTATCCACTCCCTCAGAGCGGAAAGGGAAATTGAGGATGTAGTTTCACGCAAAGTAGACGAGGGAAATAACAGATATTACTCTTCACCCTGAGGGCAACCTCTCTTTGCTTTTTTCATAAATTCTGTATAACTTTGCATTCTGGAGACAAAGATTTGTGTGACACCCTTCCTCTCAATATATAACATTTTTGAAGTCATTTTTAAAATTTTCATGGGTAAGTTAGGGTTTAAGATGGAGGAGGTTAAAAATTATACAATCTTCCTTTTTACCGGAGCATTTTTCCGAACAGCCTCATATTGGTGGGGATGTTTAAATTTTTAAGGTATTTGGATCACATGGGGATCAACTGCCCACTAACACATATGAATTGAGAGTATTCACAAGATAACATGTTTGAGTTTAAAAACATCAAGAAATAGGGAAATAAAGGGATTCACTTCCATTAAATGATTGTGGAAATTGAAAGAAATGTTGTGGGGCGCCTCCGGCGCCCCACAACATACATGATTACTTAACCTCGATCTCAATCTCTTTTGGTTTCGCTTTCTCAGATTTCGGTATCGTGATTGTCAAAATGCCGTCTTTGTATGTAGCCTTTGCTTTATCAGGCTCAACCTCACCAGGGAATTGTATCGTTCTCAGGAATTTACCATAGGCCATTTCTACCCTGTGATAAGTTTTGCCTTTCTCCTCTCTCTCCATCTTTCTTTCACCGGAGATGCTGAGAGCATTTTCGGAAATGGAGAGTTTTATATCTTCCTTCTTCATTCCAGGAAGCTCTGCCTTAACAATGTATGCATCGTCAGTTTCTTCAAGGTCAATTGCGGGTACCCATGCTACCTCTCTTTCAGTAATTCCAGTAGTCCTGCCAAAAAATGTATCAAAGAGTCTATCAATCTCCTCTCTGAGGTTTGTGATGTCTCTAAAGGGATCAAATCTCGTAATATCCATTGCCATCTTTCTCACCTCCTGTAATTAGATTTTCTGATATTATAGTTATCAGGTTTCCTAAGGATTGTCAAGGGGGATAATCTGATTGAATGAAACACTGGAAATTAAGCTAATGATTGAAGTTACAGCTTTTGGGAATTAAACTTTAATCTCATGTACGATATCCTGAAATTTAAGGTTCCCACTCCCTATCCTGTGGGGCCTGTAAATCTTTATTTGATAAAAGCAGGTGAGACAAATATCCTCATTGATACGGGGCCTTATACGGAGGAGGCGAAAGAGGCTTTTGTTCAGGGATTGAAACGTTTTGAACTTACCCCTGCTGATATCCATTATATCATTATTACACATGCGCATCAGGATCACATGGGGCTTGCAGGATGGATTAAAGATCAATCGGGTGCCAGAATTTGCACCCACATAAGGAATGCGTATTGGGTTACTGATTATCAGGGCGAGCTTGAGAGGCAGCGTGAATATTTCAGTGATTTCTGGAAAAGAAACGGGGTCCCTGGTGATATAATGAAGAGAATGGAACTCTACTGGAATTTTTTTAAAGAGCATTCTAAATCCACGAGTGTCGATTGTTTCATTGAAAGGGACAGTCTTTTTATGGTTGAAGGAGCGGAGCTGGAGTTGATTTATACTCCGGGACACGCCACAGGTCATATCAGTGTTAAAATTGACGACAAATTTATCTCAGGTGACCATTTGTTACTCGATATAACTTCCAATCCAGTTATTGAACCTCCATTACCCGGGGAGACTGAGAGGCCTTTGAGTCTCCCACTTTATTTAAATTCCCTTGAAAAGACTCTCACAATAAAAGGGATAAAGGAAGTACTACCTGGACACGGTACGCCGTTCAAGAACTTCAAAAAAGTTATCAAGCAGAAGATCAAGCATTATCATAGAAGAAAAGAGCAAATTTATAAAAAGATGGGAAAAGAACCGATGACCCTCTTTCAAATATGTAGAAAAGTTTTTTCTGAACTTCCTGATGATCAACGTTTTCTTGGACTCTCTGAAACTCAGGGGCATCTTGACCTTCTGCTCATTGAAAATAAAGTGACCATTGAAGAAATTGATGGAATTACTTATTATGTGAAAGGATGAAGATAAGACTCATTTACAATCCGGTATCCAAAAAAGCAAAGAGTGCTTATGCCCTCTTTCTTGAGCTGGGAATTAAGAAATTAATTGATGGGGGGAGGAACGACGTTGAGCTTGTTAAGACTCAAGCCCCGCTTGATGCAACCCGTCTGGCAAGAGAAGCGGTGGATATGGGTTTTGACATGGTTGTAGCTGTCGGTGGAGATGGGACACTCAACGAAGTGATCAACGGTGTTGTCGGAGCAGATATTATTGTGGGTCTCATCCCATTTGGTATTACTAACGTTTTTGCCCTTGAAGTTGGAATACCACGGGACCCTTTTGATGCCATTAATGTCCTTCTACATGGAAAGCCCAAAAAAATTGATATTGGAAAAGCTAATGACAGGTATTTTATCTTGATGGTGGGGGCTGGACTTGATGGCGTTGCAGTCAACAATTTTCCATTCAAATTAAAATGGTTTCTCGGGAAGTTGAGTTACCTTGTAACAGGGATGTACTACTATATGCTAAAGTATAAACCGGCAAGAATGGAGATCACTGTAGATGGGAAAAAGTATCATGGGTACCAGATCATGGTAAATAACGTTTCACTTTATGGAGGTAAATTCAAAATTGCCCCGCGAGCTACGATCTTTGACGGGTACCTCGATGTTTGTATTTTCACAAGGAGTGGATTTTTTGACGATTTGAGATATGTATGGTCAATTTTGAATTCGAGTCACTATAAATGGTCAGATGTATTATTGTTAAAAGCTAAGAGAATTACGATAAAGGGAGATTCGTATTTTCACGTTGATTCAGAACCTATGGGAAAGTTACCTGTGGAAATTGAGGTCGTTCCACAATCAATAAAAATAATGCTTCCGTGAGAATTTGTTGAATTAAGCGAAATCTGACCGTATTATTTCAATTCCTGATTTAAATATTTACAAGGAGGTTACCAATGAAAAGAATAATACAAATAGGGATAATAGCGATTGTTTCTGGAATCCTTTTCTGGGGGTGCACTGAAGTAAAACTCCCGATATCTGTCCCTGCCACTATTCCTGTGGTGGATAGTTCTTACATGGAAGGTTCATCACTTGGAGTGATGACACCAGATTCTGGCTTCTTAAAGAGGCATATTGTTATGGATAGTATTGTTAATAATTGGCAGGAGTATGTTGGAAACATCGACAGTTTGAGACCGGATTCTGCATCTGCAATCCTTGTCAATCTTGGTGCAGATACCGCTTCTTTCCACGTTTATTTTTCAGATGACTCTACATTGACAAGTCAAAATGTGGCAGATAGTGCTGTAGAGCTTGGATCCATAGTGATTCCCCCCCAGGATAGCGTGGTTGTCACGGGTGAAAATTGGTCTTCCTTCTTCAATATGACAGGATTAATGGAATTTTTGGTCACCCAGATCGTCAATGGCGACGGCCAATTTTATATCTATGTGACTGCACGTGGTGTTAATACGAATTCATACAATATTGTGGTCAAAAATTACAAGTACTTTGTGACACTTTTTGCAAGTTTGTAGGAAAGGAGATTGGGGAGCCATGAAAAAGATTGTAATAATTGGATCCTGGCTCCCTTTCTTACTATTTTCTCAGCCCTATCAGGCACTTGGGCCATCAAAAATTTTCCTCAACAGTTTTGAAAATTTAATCACATTTCCTTCCTCAATGGCCGGTTATAATAACTTTATCACATACTCCACCGGTGACTACGTTGACCCAGTTGGAATTCTTATGAGGTGGCAAAAATATGGGAGTTTTGTCTATCTCAACGACAGTACAATGAACGTTTCAGCTGCCTATTTTACATTTAACAGAGAAGTTGGTATTGACATAGGTTATAAAAATTCATCTTCAATCTATCTCACAACCTCTGCTGGTTATTCGACGCCGTTTGCGAAATTCGATGCTTATGTTAAGATCCTGACCAATACACCGGAATTTGTAAGTGGGGGATTCAAGATTGAAAAAGAAATTAATGATCAAACACTTATTGGAGCGTTTTTAAACGCTACCGAGGAAAGCACCACTGTAATTACTGATTATATGCTCGCCCCGACAGATAACAGGATATTTTTTATCGGTGGTGGCGTTACCGTGAAATCTGGTTACTACTCACCATTGTTGTCCGTTGGAGCTTATTTCCCGGTTGCGAGTTGGTTTTATCTAAAATTTTCAGGGGATTATGTGAGAAATCAGGAATATTCCACAACTTATATCATAAAAAGGTTTGGTATAAATCTCCAATACCAGGATTTTTCACTGAGTTTCGAGCTAAATCCCCGGATACTACTGACACCACCCTACCTCTATTCCGGGGAAGTGGTTGAAGAAAAGCCCGTGATTTCTACCACCGTACTTTATAAGTTTCACACCTTTTGATGAAATACCAGAAGTTTTCAGAGATCGACGCTCTTATAATCAAAAGAGAGGTTGAAAAGGTTGTCAGAGGTCATAAATTAAAGTATATAAAACGATACAACAAAAGGGGATTTATCCTTTACTTCGATAAAAGATTAAAACTCCTTGTCTCAGTGGATCCTACGTTATACAGACTACATCTGACAGAAAGAGAAGCTAATGGAGAAGATTTCCGGGCCTTCGAAGATCACCTTAGAGGTTACATTCTCACAAATATCAGGGTTAAAAAATGGGATAGACTTTTTTACTTGCTTTTTACAAAGGACAGAGGACTCAGTACAGTGGTTCTGGCAGTTGAACTCACCGGGAAACATTCTAATCTTATACTTATAAGCGATGAAGGAAAAATTCTTGATTCGTTCAAGAAGATACGAAATTCAAAAGTCAGGGATGTTTTACCAGGGATATTGTATAAACCTCCACCGCCTAAACCCTTTGATGTCAAGACTGACATTGAGAAGCTTGCAAAATATATTCCCTGGCTAACACCACCTTATGGTGAGAAGATTTTTGAGGCACTTCACTCAACTGTTCCATTTTATTGTGCTGAACGGGATGTCTATGCCCCTATTGTCATTCCGTGTGAGAATTCTCGAAAATTTGATACTTATTCAGCGCTCCTTGATTTTTATTTTGGGAAATTAGAGATAGATAGAATCCATTCAGAAGAAAAATCCAGCAGGCTATTGAATGAGTTTGAACGGGTAAGGGATTTTGAAGAGTACAGGATTGCAGGAGAGAATTTGTTAAATGGTAAATATATCATCAATAGTGACAAGATTTTTGTAAAAGGCAACGAGAAGGAGTTTGAATTAACGATCCCTGCCTCAGGGAAAATTTCTGATCTTGCGGAGGAACTCTTCAAAAAGTACAGACGGTACAAAAGAGGGTACGAGACTTTACTCGGGAAACTTGGGATTCGAGGTGGGTTGAGACTTCTTGAAAGTGAATCTCGTGAACGAGTTTCGAATGTTGATGATGTAGTCGAACCGTACGAAAAGTTTGTATCACCATCTGGCTATTTGGTACTTAGAGGGAAGAATGCACGAGGAAATGATCTTATAACTTTTAAAATTGCCTCCCCAGATGATTATTTCCTTCACGTTGAAAGTGTCCCGGGTGCCCATGTTATAATAAAATCTGGAAGAGAAGAACCTCAAGAGAAGGATTTTGAGTTCGCCGCCCGTAAGGCACTGGAAAAGAGCAAAGCAGCGGTGGATGGAAAAGGTAGAGTAATTGTAACCAGGAAAAAATATCTGAAAAGAGGAGTTGTGCCAGGACAGGTGTTAATTTTTAAGATTATTAAAACATTAGAGGTGAGATTGGAATGAAAAAGCTTTTACTCTCTGTCTATCGAATTTATCTTTACCTGGTAATTATTGTTTCAACTGTAATAATGCTGGGATTGATCTTTCCTCTTGTTTTACCTTTTGACAGATCAGGGAAGATATCTCTTAAACTTGGCATTTTATGGCTTACGATTATACGGTATGCGAGTTTCATGAGAGTTAAGGTCAGATACGAATTTCCAGCCGATTTTACGAGGAGTTATGTCGTCGTTACCAACCATAGGAGTCACTTTGATGTTGTTGCCCTTTCAACTTTACCTTTTAAAGCAATAAAACCGGTCGCAAAGAAAGAACTGACGAGAACGCCGATCTTCGGTTGGTTTCTCAAAAAGGTTTCGATTGTTATCGATCGGAAAGCACCACGTGGAGAAGCGTATGAGAAGATAAAATCTCAGATGGACAGATTGAAAAAGGATGGATTCTCTGTTCTGATTTTTCCAGAGGGAACTCGTGGAAGAGGAACTACACTTTTACCTTTAAAAACAGGTGCTTTTAGACTTGCTCTTGACTACAATTTACCACTCCTCCCTATAACCATTAAAGGGACAGAGAGAATATTACCAAAAGGCAGTCTCGCAATTTCGCCAGGAAAGGTGGAACTTGTTGTTCACAGACCTATTGAAGTTGAGGGAATCGAAGATTACAAACTCCTTGCTGAGAAATTTAAAGAGGTTGTAGAAGGAGAGCTCAAGAAGTGAATGCTTTGATAGTTATTCCAGCCAGATATGGCTCCACAAGATTTCCGGGTAAACCCCTTGTCCCAATTCTTGGTAAACCTATGATAAGATGGGTTGTTGAAGGAGCTATGAAAAGCAGAAGTTCCTACATTATGGTGGCGACCGATGATAGGAGGATTTGCGATGCGGTATCTCCTCTTGTGGAATGCCGGATAACACCGTCAGAACTTCCCTCCGGTACTGATAGGGTGGCTTATGTTGCCAGAGAACTTAACTTTGATATTGTTGTAAATCTTCAAGGAGATGAACCTTTAGTTGATGGCAAAATCATAGATAACCTCATAGAAGCGCTGGACGAAACCGTTGATATTGTTACACCAGTTCGAAGTGTTAACCGGGAAGAGGCTCGAAAACCAGGAACGGTTACAGTGGTAACAGACAGGTATGGAAACGCACTCTATTTTTCACGTTCTCTCATACCCTTTTATCGAGAAAAAAGGGATGAAATTTTTTTGAAACATATCGGAATTTACGTTTTCTGGAAAGAATCGCTGCTGAAATTTGTCTCCCTGCCACCCGGGAAACTCGAAATGATAGAGAAGCTTGAGCAACTACGAGCCCTTGAAAATGGAATGAAAATCCGGGTCGTGGAGGTTCTGTACAAAAGCATACCGGTTGATTATCCAGAAGATGTCAAACTTGTCGAGCAGGAGCTTTTAAAACGTAGAGGGTAACCCCTGGATATCCACTTTTTCCACAAATTTTCCTTCTTTCCTTCTGTAAACACCTTTTATAGGGATCCCGCTTATTGATTTGAGGATTCCACTTAGATGTCTCTTGTCGGTTAAAATAGCAATTCCGCACTCTTCAATGATTTCATCAGGTACAGGGATGGGGATTCCCGATTTTTTCTCAATTTTTCCACATGCTTTGATTCCATCCTCGATTGATGGGAATGCCACGCAGATGTCAAATTTCTGATATTTGCCGCTGATCTTGGCGTAAAAATAGTTAAGGTGCAGTTTCACCCCTATGTGGATATGGGGAAGATTCCTAATGAAATTTTTCCACTTTATTTTCACTACAAATCAATAATAACTCAAAGATACGAAATCTGCAAATCTCCCAGATAGAATAGGTGGGTGTATGATTTTGTATCGGATGCCCCAAATCCTTTAATAACTGGTTCAAACTTTTCTTCAAGGAGTGACGCAACCTTCTCTTCGAGTCTAAATTCTGAAGGAATTATGAGAATTGCGATCAGTCTTGCTTTCTCAATAAAATAATCAATGTGCCAGTGTTTTTTCCTGCTTTTCGATGTATACCTTTTAAGGCGAGTTTCCAGGCCATTCATGGCACTTCCCACATAAAGATAAATTCCTTTTTTGAATCGAAATTCTCCAAGCCGACCAATTCTGATTACAGAGTTATCTACCAATTCCAGAAAAAGAATATATGTTCCTTTACTTTGTAATGATGACTTTTTCACCAATTTTCGCATCAAAGTAACTTTTTGCACTACCCTCACGAACGGCTATTTCAAGCATGTCGAATGAGTCAATGATAGCCAGAGGTGAGCCCGATGTAACCTCTGAGTAGGAAGACTTTAAGGTGAGTGTGTAATTTTTAAAAATTACCGTGTCCCCGGGCTTAATAAGGCTACCAGGAATGTTTGATATCAGGTTCCCGAACTTATCTATGTAAACGATCTCTCCTGTGATGCTGTTTTCCTGTATGGTAGGCTTGGGTAAATAGATCTTTACTGGATCTGTAATGATTTTTCCAAGGGTGGCTGGTTTTACTCCTGAGAGGAGTTTGCCAAGAGCAGGTGCGAAGATATCTCGACCATGAAAGGTCGAGGAAATGGGATCAAATGCCGTTATCTCGTAAACAGTTGATCGGTCCAGTATTGGTGTAAGAATTCCGTTGTCTGGAGCTACAAAAAAGCAGCCGTTGGACTCAGCAAATATAGCTCTTCTTTTTCCTCCTACGCCGGGGTCTATGACAATAAGGAAGTGGAAATCTCTCGAGAGGTTTTTTAGTGCATACTCAAAAATAAATAATCCGGATCTGATGTCGAATGAAGGAATATCATGAGTTAGATCTACAAAAATAACATCCTGGACATATTCGAGGATACGAGATTTCATTATACCAACATAGGGCTCTTGAATCCCGAAATCGGTGATAAGAGCAATTTTTTTCATGAGGACTTTTTGCTATAATTGTAGAGTTTAAAACTACTGATAATAATTTCCATCCTTATTAGAAATTGCAGTTTTTCATTTCTGTCTGGTGCGAAGACACCCATATCAAACATGTAGAAATTATTGTTCAGATTGAAGGCAATTGTCTCGAAGGGACCACCAATATACTCCCTGTCATTCTGCCAGATCCCAAAAATCTTGATAGCTGGAACTCCCATAAAAGTTGTGTCTTTTGACACAAGATGCTCTTTGTAAACATAATCTCCGTCGTAATATTTTGCAGTTAGTTTGTTCCTTAAAGAGACAATTTCATCTCTGTCAAACATGCGAGGAGCATTTTCATGGTAGAAGAACATGAATCTATCCGGGTAGTGTTTTGCTACACTGACAAAATTACTATCCTGTACCACATAGGCCCACCCTTCGGGGAAGTCAAAGGTAAATCCATACTTTTCTCCAAATTCTTTTGAGAATTTTTTGTTATGGCCGGCAAAGTATGCCTTTTTCCTCAGAATCTCTCTGTATCGTTTCAACAAGAAGGCTTTGATAAAGTTGCCTTTTTCGTAAACAAATGGCCAGAGTTCGGTCTCAGTTGATGAGACAATGCCAATGATTTCGTCGCCTTCCTGATAGACGTTTTTTGCAATATAAATTCCTGTTGGTTTTTCGCCAAAAATCTTTCTAAAAATCTGATAATCGGGTGAGCTATAAGTGGAAATGAAAATCACATTTTTGTACCCCTTAAATGGTTCAAATTGGTCATAGGTGACTGGATAGGTTATAAAGAGAGGTTCTGGACGCGGAGTATAAAATGTGTCCTGCAAAACACTCTGGAGGTATTTTGCTTCTCTCAGGGTCCCGTCATAGACGATTATAACCTCGTTTGCTTTTCCTCTGGCAAATCTTTCAATCTTTGTACAGGAATTTAATCCAAGCAATATAATCATTGCCAGGAAAATTTTTTTACCCAACATAAATCACCTCTCCAATTTTTTCGTTTTCTAACGTTTCTTTAATAATATGATTTTGCGGTTTTGTCAAAAACGGATCAAATTCAAGGATTCTTTGGACCTCTTCTCTCGTCATTTGGATAATTCTCTGATCTCTAATCAGATTTGCGATTCTGAATTTTGGGATTCCGTGCTGTTTTGTGCCAAAGATTTCACCGGGTCCTCTAATCTCAAGATCTATTTCTGCAATTTTGAAGCCATCTCTTGTTTCAACCATGGCTTTCAGTCTTTTTCGAGCATCTTCACTTACTTTTGATGGTGTTATGAGGATGCAATAGCTCTTTTTTGTACCTCGTCCAATTCGGCCTCTGAGTTGATGGAGCTGGGCGAGTCCAAATCTCTCGGCGTGTTCAATAATCATTATCGTGGCATTGGGTACATCGATACCTACCTCAATAACGGTTGTCGCAACGAGGATATGAAAATCTCCACTTCTGAATTTTCTCATGACAATAGCTCTTTCATCTTTTTTCATTTTTCCATGAATTAAACCTATCTCGATACCTTCTGGAGCGATGTTCTTCAATTTTTCAAAAAGTTCTGTGGCTGCTTCAGCTTCAAGTTTTTCGGATTTTTCGATAAGTGGAGCTACCACATAAGCCTGATTTCCCTTTTTAACTTCATCAAAAAGCCATGAATACACTTTGTCTCTTCTACCCTCTTTCACCCACTTAGTGATTACTTCTCCTCTTCCAGGTGGCATTTCGTCGATTACAGAGACATCGAGGTCTCCGTAGATGGTGAGGGCAAGGGTTCGGGGAATTGGTGTTGCGGTCATAACAAGAAAATGAGGAGATTTGTTTTCAAAGCCTTTTTCAAGCAATTTTGCCCTTTGTAGCACTCCAAATTTGTGTTGTTCGTCAATTACAGCGACTGCAAGTTTTTTAAATTCGACATCATCCTGGATCAAGGCGTGGGTTCCAACAATGACATCTGCATCTCCACTTCTAATTCTCTCAATTGCTAACTGCTTCTCTTTTTTCCGCATTTTACCCAGTAACAAGGCCATCCTCACATTCAGCGGGAAAAGGTACTCGCTCATGACAAGAAAGTGTTGCTCTGCCAGTATTTCTGTGGGAGCCATTAAAACTGCCTGAAATCCGTTCTCAACCGCAGTTAACATTGTGTGGAGTGCCACAACAGTCTTGCCACTTCCTACATCGCCCTGGAGCAAACGATGCATGGGTGTGTTTTTCCCAAGATCCGAACTTATTTCTGAAATGACTCTTTTCTGTGCACCTGTTAAATCGAATTTCAGTGATTTTAAGAAATCAGCAGTCAATTTATTTTTAATTTTTAGTGGAATTCCGAGCCCCTTTGATTCGACTCTCTTTTCAAGCAATTTTATGTAAAAGTAGAAGAGTTCTTCAAAAACAAGGGTTGTCCGCGCAGTTTTTGCATCTCTTAGATCTCCAGGGAAGTGTAATTTGTGAATGGCATCTTTTCGTGAATATAGTTTGAATTTGTTCCTTATATAATCTGGTAAAGTCTCTGGTATCTGATCCCCGATTTTTTCGAGTACATCGAGTATGAGTTTTCTGACAAACCTTGGTTTTAATCCCTCGGTGGAAGGGTAAACAGGTACAAGCATACCTGCGAGGATTCTGTTTCCACCTGGTTTTTCCTCATCTATGATCTCATATTCCGGGTGGTAGAGGACCTTTGTTCCTCTGTAGACATAGGCCTTGCCAGAAGCTATCACTTTATCGTCTTTGTTGAAAACCTTGTCTATGCCACGGACGTTTCTCCAAACAAGCTCCATCCAATCACTCCCATCGCTTATGATTACGGTGAAAACAAGTGATCCTCTGACCTTTTTTGTTCCCTTTGTAAGAACTTTACCAGCGACGGTTACCTCCTGGCCTTTTTTCACTTCATGAATAGGAGTGATACTTCGACGGTCAATATACCTTCTTGGAGCAAAGTAAAGTAGGTCAAGGACGGTGGTTATTCCAAGTCGCTTGAATAAACCTGCCCTTTTTGGTCCAACCCCTTTGAGATAACGTACCTCCATCATTAAAAATTCATAGACCTCCATCATTCAATATAATAATGCACATCAGACGGGCGAGCCAGAGATTTTCCCCGTGATTCAGGAGATTTTCAACATTTATCTAATTTGAAGTAATTGGAGTCTTCGGAGACATAAGAATTTATGTCGTTTTTAAATTTTAAAGATGCAGCCACTTTCGAAAGATATGCTTTAAAATTCAAATATGAATGTAGATGTGGTTGTGGTTGCAGCCGGAATCGGGTCACGATTTGAAGGAGATAAGATTTTTTATGAAATTTTTGGCAAACCCTTAATTTTCTATACGCTACAGAATCTATTAAATGCCTGGGATTTTGTGAATAAAATTCTCGTCCTTAATCCAGCGAATCTGGAAAGGGGAAAGAGACTCCTTTTGCCTTTTTTCCCGGACCTGAAGATAGTTAAAGGGGGGGAGGAAAGGACACATTCAGTTTTAAACGGTGTCAACGCGTCAAGCTCGCCCTATGTCTTAATACATGACGGTGCGAGACCTTTTATTCCGGCTTCTATTGTTCATAGTGTAATAAGCGCGCTTGAAAACTCGCCATCAGTGACCCCGGCAGAACCTGTTCGTGATACTTTAAAGAATTTTGATGGAGAATTTGTATATCACACCGTTGATAGATCGAGTTTAAAAGCTGTGCAGACACCACAGGGATTTAGACGTGAGCTTATAGCTCGGGCGCTCAGAGAAACTCTCAAAGAGGGTATCGTATACACCGACGAGACAACCCTAATTGAAGAGCTTGAAGGAGTGAGGACTAAATTTGTGGAGGGAAGTCCATTAAACTTTAAGGTTACATACAGAAAAGATATTGAGCTGGTGGAGAGGATGCTCGCGAGCAATATCCGGATAGGAACTGGATTTGACATACATAAATATGAGAAGGGGAGAAAGATGATTCTTGGGGGAGTGGAAATTCCATGTGATGTTGGACTTTATGGGCATTCTGACGGTGATGCACTGACTCACGCAATCATAGATGCTCTACTTGGCGCTTCGAATCTCGGTGATATAGGACAGCTCTTTCCGGACACCGATACGCAGTTCAAAGATGTGAAAAGTACGATACTTCTTGAAAAAGTTGTGAACTTATTGCATGATAACGGATACTATACTGTTAATATTGATGCCGTGGTGATTGCCGAGAAGCCAAAACTCCTGAAATACAAGTCAGAAATAGCTGAAAATTTAGCAAGAATTTTGAGGATTTCTCCATCAAAGGTTTCTATTAAGGGAAAAACTGCTGAGCGGATGGGGTTTATTGGAAGGAAAGAGGGTCTTGCTGTTATTGCAAATGCACTTATCCTGGAGGTAAAAAATGAGGATAGTTGATATTATTAAGAAAAAAAGGGATGGGGAGAAACTATCCCCGGAGGAGATTCATTTCCTTATTGACGGGTACGTGAAAGGGGATATCCCGGATTACCAGATGAGTGCCATGCTAATGGCGATTTTCCTGAGGGGAATGGATTTTGAAGAGACCCAGTTTCTTACAGAGGCGATGATAAATAGTGGAAAAACTGTAGATTTGTCCGGTATCCATGGTCCGAAAATCGATAAACATTCTACAGGGGGAGTAGGGGATAAAATTTCGCTTGTTCTTGGACCACTTGTGGCCTCTTGTGGCGTGATCGTTCCGATGATTTCGGGTCGTGCACTTGGACATACCGGGGGAACATTGGATAAACTGGATTCCATACCCGGATATAGGACATCTGTCTCGATTTCAGAATTCCTTAATATTCTCAGTGAAGTTGGAATTTCTATAATTGGTCAAACAGAAGAGCTTGTCCCTGCTGACAGAAAACTTTACGCCTTACGCGATGTTACAGCTACAGTTGAAAGTGTGCCACTCATAACGTCGAGTATAATGTCAAAGAAAATCGCCGAGGGTATCGAAGGGCTCGTTCTTGATGTAAAAACAGGATCCGGTGCATTTATGAAAGGAATTCGTGAAGCCAGACGACTCGCCAGATCACTTGTTGAAACAGGAAAACTCATGGGGAAGAAAGTGGTGGCCTTGATTACAAATATGGATCAACCCCTTGGCATTGCTGTAGGGAATGCCGTGGAGGTAGTGGAAGCGGTGAAAGTTCTAAAAAATGAAGGCCCTGATGACGTTCGGGAGCTTTCGATCTCGCTTGGAGTTGAAATGCTACTCCTGGCTGGCATTTCTCATTATCGAAAGAGTGCACGCAGAATGCTTGAAGAATCCCTTGAATCCGGTAAAGCGTATGAAAAATGGAGAGAAATGGTTATCGCTCATGGTGGCGACCCGGATGCAATTGAAAGTGAAAACTTCGTAAACGTTAAAGATACATATCTTGTCAAATCACCTGAATCGGGTTACCTATATTCCTTCGATACTTTCAGAATTGGACTTGGTGCCACCGTTCTTGGTGCAGGTAGGACAAAGAAAGAGGATGAAATTGATCACAATGTTGGAATAATGGTTATGAAAAAGGTAGGTGACCACGTGGAAAAAGATGACGTTATTTTCGAAGTTTTATATAACGATGAGAAAAAGCTGGAAGACGCCATTAGCTATCTTGAAGAGGCGTTCAGGATTAGAGCTGAAATACCAGCTAAAAAACCAATAGTACTTGAGAGAATAGAATGAAACATAAGATCGGATTTTTTGAGGCATTTTCTATTGGTGTTGGTGGTATGGTGGGCGGTGGAATATTCGCCGTCCTTGGATTAACGATACTTCTTGCACGAGGTGCTGCATTTATTGCCTTCATTGTGGCCGGATTAATCGCACTTATTACCTCTTACTCCTATGCAAAACTCTCTGTGAGATATCCGAGTGAGGGAGGTACAATTGAGTTTATCGTGAAATCGTTTGGTACCGGTCTTTTCTCAGGATGGATAAATGTCCTCCTCCTCGCAAGTTATATAGTGATGATGGGACTCTATTCCTATGCATTCGGTAGCTATGCCTCCGCACTGTTTTTTGGAAAAGAGATCATAATAGCCAAGAAACTTTTTATCGCTGGAGTTATAGTGTTTTTTACTCTTATAAATTTGCTTGGTGCCTATGTGACCGGGAAAGCAGAGGATTTAATGGTTTTCCTGAAGATAATAATTCTGCTTGTTTTTGCAACAGTTGGATTTATCACATTGAAGACTGCAAGACTTTCTCCGTCAAATTGGGCTCCTCCGTTAAACATTGTTACAGGTGGTTTGATTATCTTTCTCGCCTACGAAGGGTTTGAACTCATTGCAAATACGGCACAGGATGTTGTAAATCCAGTGGAGACCCTTCCAAAAGCATTTTACAGCGCTGTAGGATTTGTTATAGCTCTTTATGTCTTAATTGCTATAGTAGCTGTTGGAAATCTTACCTTTCAGCAGGTTGTGAAATACAAAGATTATGCCCTTGCAGTGGCCGCTGAACCTTTCTTTGGAAAGGCTGGATTCATAGTTATTGGAGTTGCGGCTGTCCTTTCAACGGCTTCGGCTATAAATGCGACTCTCTACGGTAGTGGGAGGATAAGCTACTTGATTACAAAATATGGAGAGTTGCCCCACACATTTGGCAAAAGAATCTGGAAAGGAGGCTATGAAGGGATTGTTATACTCGGCCTCATCACCATAGTCTTTGCTCTCACAACAAACCTCGAAAATATTTCTGTCGCCGGCAGCCTTGGATTTTTAATAGTCTTTGGACTCGTTAATCTCGCAAATTTTAAATTGCATAAATTTACCGATTCTAATAAGTGGGTCTCTTTGATTGGATTTGTCCTATGTTTGATTTCGGCAGGTGTACTTGTTGGTTATAATCTAAAGAAGAACCCGTCATCTCTGGAATCAGCATTTATTTTTATAACTGCCTCTTTTCTTTTTGAAGTAATTTATGAAGCACTCAGTGGTAGAAAGTTGCGGTACTACGTTGACTGGAAGCTGGAAGAGAGGGAGCACTTTATAAAGGGGATAGAAAGATTTTTCCCATCCATCTTGAGGGGAATCAGAAGAGAGGTTAAGGACGGCGAAGTTTACATGATCCATCATCTTGCGAAGGGTGAAAGGGAAAAGGCCTCTACAGTCGACCTTGTGGTGTTCACAAATAAAAAGATGAGTGAAGAAGAGAAACAAAAGACGGTTGAGAAAATAATGAAACATGCTCATTTAAAGGATTATCATCCTGTTAATATTGAAATCCATCACACGACTGAAAAATCAAAGGTTCAGACAGAGCACAAGGAGATGAAAGAGGTTAAATAAAGTTCGTTGGATTTTCCACTTTATTCGGTCTGGGGAGTTGTTGAGACCTGTAAATTGGATTAAAATACCCGACTTGAATGGTTGGTCATGCAGTGGTATAATGAATCCAGGAATATCTGGAGGTGAGAAATAATGGACGTTTTGAAAGGAACATACAGGTTGAAAGTGGGACTTGCAGAGATGCTTAAAGGGGGAGTAATAATGGATGTTACCACCCCTGAGCAGGCGAAGATAGCCGAGAATGCAGGTGCTGTTGCTGTGATGGCACTCGAAAGGGTGCCTGCAGATATAAGAAAGGAAGGCGGTGTTGCCAGAATGGCGGATCCTGCCATTGTTGAAGCGATTATGGATGCGGTCACCATCCCGGTGATGGCTAAAGTAAGAATTGGACACTTTGCTGAAGCTCAGATTCTGGAAGAACTTGGCGTTGATTTTATTGATGAATCTGAGGTCCTTACTCCAGCCGATGAGGAGCATCACATTGACAAACATGCCTTTAAAGTTCCATTTGTGTGTGGCGCAAGAGACCTTGGTGAGGCTCTCAGAAGGATTGGTGAGGGAGCAGCTATGATCAGGACCAAAGGTGAAGCTGGAACTGGAAATGTTGTTGAAGCCGTTAGACACATGAGAAAAATTATGGGGCAAATAAAAAGACTCACAGTTCTGCCGGAAGAGGAACTTATGACTGAAGCGAAGAAACTTGGTGCTCCATTTGAGCTTGTTAAATGGGTGGCCGAACATGGGAAGCTTCCGGTGCCAAATTTCGCAGCCGGTGGTATTGCAACACCTGCTGATGCTGCCTTAATGATGCAGCTTGGTGCAGAATCTGTGTTTGTAGGAAGTGGAATATTTAAATCTTCTGATCCCGATAGAATGGCAAAGGCAATTGTTGAAGCAGTAGCTTACTATGATAATCCAAAAGTTCTCGCGAGAATTAGTAAAGGACTTGGCCAGGCTATGAAGGGCGTTGACGTGACAAAACTACCAGAGGAAGAACTCCTGCAGACAAGAGGTTGGTAAAAAATGGTAATAGGTATACTGTCAATTCAGGGAGATTTTATTGAACATAAAAAGGCACTTGACTCACTTGGTGTTGATAGCATCTTTGTGAAGTACCCGGAGGATCTGCAAAATATAGATGGATTGATTATCCCGGGTGGAGAAAGTACAACCATATCAAGACTGGCAAAAAAGTGGGGGCTTTTTGAGGAAATAAAAAAATTTTCAAAGCCTGTAATGGGAACATGTGCAGGCGCAATTCTGATGGCAAAAGAGGTACTTAATGAGTTTAATGAAAAGGAAGATACCCCCTTTGGACTCATTGATATGGTTGTAAAAAGAAATGCCTTCGGTCGCCAGATTGAGAGTTTTGAAACCAGTCTGAAATTTAATGGTAAAACCTTCACCGGTGTCTTTATCAGGGCCCCTAAAATTTTAAAATTGGGAGATAGAGTTGAAACTCTTATCACCTACAACGATTCGCCAGTTATGGTGAGAGAGGGAAACAGAATTGCCCTTACATTTCACCCCGAACTGTCTCCCGATGCAATTCTTATACATGAATACTTCATCAACATGATAAAATAGATCGAGGAGGTGCGATTCTACACAGAAGTTACGGTGAACAATCTCGGTTAAAAGTTGTCTAATTCTACTGTGGAGGTAGTGAAATGAATAAAATCGAAGTAGGTACGTCTTATTTTGACTCAAGGGATGTAGAACACGTGGCTCGTGACCTTGACCGTATGGTTGAAGAGGGGCTAACTTTCGTCGTACATACTTTTTCAGAACATGACGCAGAATTCTATTTTGAGACTATCAAAAAAATAGTACGAATGAGTCATGAGAGGGGGTTGAAAGTGTATCTTGACCCGTGGGGTGTGGGAAAAATCTTTGGTGGAGAGCCTTATTCAAAGCTTGTCATGACTCATGTAATGGGACGTCAAATGACTTATGATGAGAAACTCCTTCCTGCCATGTGCCCCAATGCCCCGGAATTCCTGGAGTATATGGAAAAATGGATCTCCATGGCAGCTGAAACAGGCGCTGATTACATTTTCTGGGATGAGCCACATTTCCATAAAGATGGTTGCTACTGCGATTATTGTATCCTCAAATTTGATGATATTATTGGTGGTAGTATCTTTGAAGCAAGAGAAGATGTTAGAAAAGAATTCTACGAAGACAGTCTTGTAGAGCTCCTCAATAAACTTGTAAAGAAAGCGCATCAGAAAGGTTTAAAAAATGCTCTATGCCTTTTACCTCGTGGAGACGAAAGATACTGGCGAAAATTTTACAAAATTGAGGAGTTAGATATAATTGGGACCGATCCATACTGGCGTGGAAAGTCGGACGATGAATTTAAAAGATATTTTCGCGAGTACTCCGAGAGAATAGTTCGCCTTGGAAAAAAATTCAAAAAAGAGCCGCAGATCTGGATTCAAGCCTTTGATGTGAAAAATGGTGAGGAATGGAAAATTAGATATTCCATCAAAGAAGCCCTCGCTCTTGGAATTAGAAATTTCGCAAGCTGGAGCTTTAAAGGAACTCCAAATATGTCAAGAATAAGGAGTGACAATCCTGAGCTTGTATGGAAAACATATATTGAAGCCTTCAAATGATAGCTGGTGCAGTTCTCACAGGTGGAAGATCAAGAAGATTTGGGAGAGATAAATGCCTGGAAAAATTTCAGGGCAAGAGACTTGTAGAAATAGCTTTTCAGAAGCTTGTACAGGTTGTAAATGATGTATTCGTGATCGGCAAAGATTATGGACTCGGTGAGTTCATTCCAGATGTGTATCCCTTGAAAGGTCCACTCAACGCAATATACTCCTTTTTTGCTTTCAAACCCACTGCAGATGGAGTAATTATCCTACCCTGTGATACTCCACTTGTTCCGGTTGATCTTCTTGAATTTATCAAAAACATGTCCCACAAGGCAGACATTGTTATTCCGAGACACGATAGGTTCTTTGAACCATTAATTGGTTATTACAACCGAAAGACTTTTAACATAGCGGCTAAGCTCCTCAGTAGTGATAAATTATCCATGATGGACCTCATCAATTTTGAGGGTCTCAAGGTGTATGTAATTGAAGAAGAAGTATTGAAAAACTTTGGAGATCCGAAAAATTATTTTACAAATATTAACTATCCAGAAGATCTCACAAGAGCACTGGAATTGTCATAAATCACAGATTCATGAGATTGAATTTTAGAAGTTGAATCAAACACTATCCATGATTTTTTTAATTTGTTCCAGATAGTGATGAAAGGCCTTTCGTCCTGCTGGAGTTAATCGATAGACAGTTTTAGGTTTTTTCCCTATGAATTTTTTATCAATCCGGACATAGCCTGCTTCCTCCAGTTTTGCAACATGAGCAGAGAGATTCCCCTTTGTTAATCCCGTAGCATTTAATAGATACAGGAAATCAGCTTCACTCAGGGCAGAGAGAATGGCCATTATCGCAAGTCTTGCCGGCTCGTGAATAAGCCTATCAATTTTTTGAATTTCCCGTGCTGCTTCATTATCCATTTACCGTCCTCCTCCTTTGAAATTGGTTCCATGTCATTATGCCAGTCAGGAGAAGCAGTATCCCTGTAACAGAGAGGTTGATAAATACACCTGTATTAACTTTGAAGCCGAGGATAAATAGAGTGACACCTGTAACGAGATTCAGGAGTCCAATTATGGCGAATCTTGTCAATCCAGAATATTCAAATATTGACATAAAAATTCCAGAGACGAAGCAGGACATCAAAAGACTGGAAATGGGATGGGTGTAGAGAATAATAGAACCCAACATGCAGACAAAGGCTCCAATAGTCCATTTTCCGTTTTTGAAAGTTGCTCTCTCTTTCGCCGGTTTAGCATATCCGATGCGGGACCATACAAGTTTCCTTTTTAAAAATTTGATAATTTTCTGTCCGGATAGGATAAAAACAATCAGAGAGAGAATCCAGGCAATGGAGAAGATATAAGATAAGCTACCACCTGACACACTGGAAAGTATGCCGAGGGCACTGATTATAATCAGTGCCATTCCTGTGAAAAGCTCTACGATGCCATCCTCCCACCAGGAGGATCTTGCCTTTTTGATCAGCCTGTCAACTTCAACTCTTTTCTTTTCCATCTTTTACCTCCTATTTTATAAACTGGTTTATATTATAAACCAGTTTGTTGAGTTGTCAAGAGCTGGAGGAGACTGTTAGAAAAAATTGCTTTGAAGAAAGCAGGAATGTAATTTTTTAACTCCCCTCACCGGCGGTGCGTTTAGCACTGCAGATGGAGATGCTTTTCAGACCTTTCCCACAAAGCTCTGCTTTGTGGGAAAGGTCTGAAAAGCAGTAAAAAGGTGGATCTGACAGAGGGGAGCAAGAGATGCTCCTCTTATTGCCCTCCCATCAATCATGACATTACCCATGAAAATTTTAACTATAACTTCAAAACGGTTATATACTGAGAGGAAAGTTGCTACACAAATTTTTGTCCTCAGAATGCAAAATTATACAGAATCTATGAATAAAGCAAAGGCAGGTTACCCCGAGGGCTAAGAGTAATATCCATTATTTCCCTCATCTACTTTGCGTGAAACTTCATCCTCAATTTCCCCTTCCGCTCTGCTGAAGGGGATGTAGGATGTAGTCTCTCCCACGAAGTGGGAGAGGAGAGTGTGGGTGAATTCTCACATGCAGGAGGGGAATGAAGAGAGTTTTTCCGTGAAGTGAAAGGAGGGGTTATTGTTGGTAAATATTTTTCAAACACCCTCAGGGCTGAAGGGTGAGGATCTAAAGTTTCAAGGTTTCCTTCAAAATTAAACGAAATACGGGAGTTTCCCTTTCCGTCCGGGAAGGGTCAGGATGTCGGGAATTCTGCTTGTTACCACCCTCTATTAGTTCTCCATCACGAGAATATCGTGGATTTAATTCAATTTTTAATCATTTATGGATACGGTAAGTTTTTTCTTTGCTTTTTTGATATCTCTGGATGTACGTTTGAGTATGAGGGAGGGGAGAACGAATTTTGTCAGATACAGTGCCAGGTTCTGTTGAAGGGTTCAAATCCATGAATTATACTAAGGTGAGGATATTTTACAAGGAGGCTTGAAGATGAAAGCAGTTATGAAAACAAGGCCGGGGCCGGGTTTAGAAATTGTTGATGCCCCTATTCCGGAGGTTGGGCCTCACGATGTATTAATTAAAGTTATTAAAAACAGTATTTGCGGGACCGATGTCCATATTTACACGTGGGACGAATGGGCAGCCTCCAGAATAAAGCCCCCACTTATTTTTGGACATGAATTTGTAGGTGAAGTTGTAGAGATTGGTAAGGAAGTGAAGTCAGTTAATCCCGGGGACTATGTTTCAGCTGAGACCCACCTTTATTGTGGTCATTGTTACATGTGTAGGACAGGGAACCCTCATGTTTGCTCAAATTTGAAAATCCTTGGTGTAGATACAAATGGTGCATTTGCTGAGTATGTCAAAGTACCTGAGCAAAATGTGTGGAAAACAGATAGGACCATTCCTCCTGAAGTTGCAGCTTTGCAAGAGCCTTTTGGAAATGCCGTTTATACTACCCTTGTTGAAGATATAACCGCTAAAACAGTTGCTGTGTTTGGCGGTGGACCTATTGGTCTTATGTCAGTAGCTGTCGCCAGGGCCTCCGGTGCCGCCAGAGTTTTTCTTATTGAACCCTATGAATTTAGACTATCACTTGGAGAAAAAATGGGAGCCGATAGATTAATTAACCCTTCGAAGGAAAATCCCATTGAAGTTATCCTTGACGAGACAGGTGGACTTGGCGTGGATGTCGTTCTCGAAATGTCGGGCGCAGAAGCGGCTATCCATCAAATGTTTAAGATCATCAGAAATGAAGGACGCATTTCCCTCCTTGGTATCCCACACAAGAAAATATCCATCGATTTTGCCGAAGACATAATTTTTAAAGGTGTCAGAGTATATGGAATCACAGGGCGTAGGATCTTTCAAACATGGTATCAGACAACTGCTTTTCTCGCCAGCGGGAAGGTCGATCTAACCCCTATAATAACACATCAATTAAAAATTGATGAAATTGAGAAAGGCATGCAGCTACTTATTAAAAAGGAGGCTGCAAAAATAGTTATGGAATTTTAGGAGGTGAAAAAATGGGAAAGTTGGATTTTATCCACGATGAAATAGAGAATCTTAAAAAAGAAGGGCTGTACATAATAATTCGTACAATCGAATCTCCACAGGGTGCTTGGATAGTAGTGGATGGGAAAAAAGTTTTGAATCTCTGCTCTAACAATTATCTTGGCTTTGCAAATCACCCCTCGTTAAGGGAAAGGGCGAAAGAGGCTATTGAAAAGTTCGGTGTTGGGCCGGCTGCTGTCAGGACAATTGCAGGAACCATGACACTGCATCATGAGCTTGAGAAAAAACTTGCTGAATTCAAAGGAGCTGAGGCAACAATTTCTTTCCAGAGTGGCTTTAATGCGAATCTTGCAACTATCCCGGCTCTTGTTGGAAGAAAAGATGCCATATTTTCTGATGAGCTTAACCATGCTTCAATAATTGATGGTTCAAGGCTCTCGAGGGCGACAATAATTAGATACAATCACAATGATCCTGAGGATCTTGAGAAAAAGTTGAAAGAAGAGGGGTCAAAATTCAGGAGGAAATTGGTAGTCACGGATGGCGTTTTTTCAATGGACGGCGATATTGCACCTTTACCTGATATAGCAGAGATTGCAGAAAAATACGGTGCTATCATGATGGTTGATGACGCTCACGGAGAAGGTGTGCTTGGTAGAGGTGGAAGAGGAATTGTTGATCACTTTGGTCTTCATGGTAAGGTAGATATTGAAGTTGGAACGCTCTCAAAAGCGTTTGGAGTTGTGGGAGGATACGTTGCTGGCTCAAGAGAAATGATAGAATTCTTGAGACAGAAGGCACGTCCATTTTTGTTTTCCAGTGCAGTAACACCACCTGATGTTGCTGCATCAATCGCTGCTGTAGACATCCTTACGGAATCTGATGAGCTTGTTCAAAAACTGTGGGATAATGCCAGATATTTCAAAGAGAATATGAAGGCTCTTGGTTTTGACACCGGGAAGAGTCAGACACCGATAACCCCTGTTATGCTTGGAGAGGCGAAGACTGCTCAGGAATTCTCAAAGAGATTATTTGAGGAAGGCATTTTTGCGCAGGCAATAGGGTATCCGACTGTACCAAGAGGGAAGGCAAGAATCAGGGTCATGATTTCTGCAACTCATACAAAGGATGATCTTGATTTTGCCCTTGAAAAGTTTGCGAAAGTTGGCAAAGAACTCGGTGTGATTCAATAACGTTTCGCGGGGAGGCTTTATCGCCTCCCCAAATTTTTCTAAAAACGTGAACTGGATTGTGGTTAAAATTGTCAACGGACTTGCTGAAGCCCATATCATTAAGGGTTTACTGGAGTCAAATAACATTCCTGTAAAACTTGATTACGAGGCAATTGGACAAATTTATGGGTTGACGGTTGATGGATTGGGACAGGTAAAAATTCTTGTTCCAGAAGATTATTTCGAGGAAGCTGAAAAACTGCTCGAAGATTAACTCTCCCTCTGAATTGCTGTAACATTTAATTTCCATGAAGAAAATTGTTGATTATATTATAATAACTGCTGGTGTTTTTATACTTTCACTGGGTCTTACCCTTTTCTTGATACCTCACAAAATTGCAGCCGGGGGTATTTCTGGAATTGGTATAATTCTTTATTACCTTCTGGGCATTAATGTGGGTTACACAATCTTTGTTCTCAACTTAATTCTATTTGTACTTGCATTCAGAATTCTTGGTAGGAGCTTCGGTTTCAAGACCATTTATGCAACAATTGCCTATTCTGTCATTGTGGGTTTTTTATCAAAAGTTCTGCCTCCTGAAGGTATCACAAACGACCTCATTCTAAATGTACTCTTTGGATGTTTCCTCTCGGGAACAGGTATGGCGATAGTATTTTCGCGAGAAGCATCTACAGGTGGCACAGATATTATCGCCATGATTTTGAGAAAATTAACCAATCTGGACGTATCATGGGGACTTTTGATAGTGGATTTCACCATCACGCTCTTTGCAGGTATTTTCTTTGGAAAAGATATAGGAATGTATGCTCTACTTGGTGTCATCGTAAACACATTCACAATCGACACGGTCCTGGAAGGAGTTACGACTTCAATCCAGGTCATGATCGTTTCAGAAAAGTACGAGAAGATAAAAGAGAGAATTCTGAAGGATGTAAGACGAGGGGCTACGCTGCTTCATGGAGAAGGTGCCTACACTGGAAAGGAGAGGAAAATTATCTTGACGGTTTTAAAAAGAAAGGAATTCGTGAAATTGAAGTCAATTGTAAAGGAGATTGATCCTGATGCCTTTCTCCTTGTATCGCATGTTAGAGAAGTACTTGGAGAAGGATTCAAACCCATAGACTGATGGCGACAGTAATAGTTGACATACGGGAGAAGAAATCGAAAGTACCAGAATTGTTAAAAGACCTCGGTGTAAAGGTACTCTTTGCTACTTTACCGGTGGGGGATTATTCTCCTCAGCCAGGTATCATAGTTGAAAGAAAGACAGTACAGGATTTTATAAAGTCTTTGAAACTGAAGAGGTTCCAGAGACAACTTTACGAGCTGAGAGATGCGTCAGAAAAGGCGTTGATTATAATCGAAGGTAAAGGACTTTTTTCTGCGATGGGGATGAGTCAAAACGCAATACTACATTCACTTGCTCTGATAACTATAGGATTTGGCATACCCACCATTATGACTACAAATTCGTTCGAAACTGCAAAATTTCTTAAAGTGATTGCAATACGGGAAAAGATTAATCTCGATGATGATAGGAGTCTTTTTTACAAAAGAAAGGCTTTGACACCTGAGGATGAAATTTTGAGGGTTGTGGAAGCCTTTCCTGGTATTGGGACCAGGAGGGCAAAGTCACTTCTCGAAAAATTTAAAAGTATCAAAAATCTTGTGAATGCAACTCCTGGAGAGCTGTTGGATATCAGGGGATTTGGCCCAAAACGGGTTGAAAAATTCCTCGAATTTGTTATCAGAGAATATCATGAGAAAGAGTGAATTCATGAGGGTGTTAAAAGATCATTTACTTCCAATTCCCAAATCTTATGGGAGAGTTTACAGGGTATCAGCAGTTGTGGTGCCGATTGTCTGGAGTGAGCGTCTGAAATTGTTACTTACGAGACGTTCAGACACACTGGCATCTTTTAGAGGCCAGATCGCATTCCCTGGTGGTAGGCCGGAAGAGAACGAAGGTCCTCTCCAAACAGCTCTGAGGGAATTTGAAGAAGAAATCGGTATCTCACCAAAAAAAATTGAGGTTCTTGGAGCTCTGAGAGTGGAAAAAACGCGACTATCTGATTTTTTCATATATCCTATTGTTGCTTTGATTGACAATAATGTAAGTTACAAAATTAATCCTGAAGAAGTAGCTGAGATTTTCACGGTAAATATAGATGAGCTTAAAGATTGTGAGAAATATCATCCATTGCTCTGGTCAATATTTCAGTGTGGAAGCCATACAATATGGGGTGCGACTTACAGGATTATCAAAAAATTAATTGGAGTACTGAATGAAGCGAAAATTCCCTATCGATGAGGTTTTAAAAATCCTTGAACGGGAACGGACAAATTGGAATGCTCCAATCGTTACGCTGGTTTCCAAGAGAACCCGGGACCCTTTTCAGATTCTTGTTTCCACAATATTGAGTCTCAGGACGAAGGATGAAGTTACAGCTGTAGCCACTGAGAAACTCCTACAGAGAGCAAAAACACCGGAAGAAATCCTTAAAATTCCAGATCAAGAACTTGAAGAGATTATTTATCCTGTTGGATTTTATAGAAACAAGGCCAGGACCTTAAAGAAAATTTCACGTATTCTCCTCGAAAAGTACGATGGGAAAGTACCAGATACCCTGGAGGAACTTTTAGAGTTGCCTGGTGTTGGCAGGAAGACGGCAAATCTTGTTCTCTCTGAAGCATTTGGAAAGGATGCTATATGTGTGGATACTCATGTACATAGGATTTCAAACAGGTGGGGAATCGTGAACACAAAGACGCCCGAAGAGACTGAACTTGCCCTCATGAAAATTTTGCCCAGAAAGTGGTGGCGAGAGTACAATAGTATCCTTGTGGCTTTTGGCCAAACGATCTGTAAACCTGTTGGCCCAAAGTGCAATATTTGTCCCATTCGTGAATTCTGTCCTTATTCTAAAAAGAAGGTGAAGAAGAGCCATTCACCATAATTTATTTTTACATTTGAATTCAGTAAAATGAGAGGAGGTTAGAGATGCTAAGTATCCTGCTTGTAATTATTTCCCAGTTACAACCTCTGGTTCAATACAGAGGACCAGATGTGTTGGATTCTATTGCAAAGTCGAAGATTGAAATGGCCTTAAAGGGGAAAGTTTTTTCTTCCGTAGACTACAAATCCTGGACATTCATTGGACCACAGCCGATATATGGTGAACACTGGTCCGGTGGAGGATATGTGAGTGGGCGAGTAACCTCTATAGCAGTTGATCCAACGAATCCGCACATAGTTTATTTAACAGGTGCCCAGGGAGGTGTGTGGAAAACTGTAGACGGTGGTTTACACTGGACACCTTTGACTGACGGTCTCCCCACACTTGCCGCTGGATATATAACGATTGACCCGGATGACCATAATATTCTCTATTTTGGAACAGGGGAACTCCATTACTCTGGTGATTGTTATTACGGTGATGGACTTTATAAATCCGTTGATGGAGGATCTTCGTGGCAGAAGATTGCTACCACTGAAGAAGTAGGGTCCTATATCGCCAAAGTGGTTGTGTTACCAGGAAATCCAGATGTAATTCTGGTTGCAAGCAATATTGGACTTGTGATCTCACAGGACGGAGGAACTTCCTGGAATACAATACTGGGATACAATGACTGTAACGACATCGAAGTTAATCCGTCCAATCCGGATATCATGTATGCAGCTATAATGTCAAATGGCATTTACAGGTCTACAGATAGAGGATTTACATGGACGAAATTGACAGATGGCTTACCTACGGGAGGATTTGGGAGGCTTGAACTTGCAATTTCTCCATCAAATCCCTCTGTCCTTTATGCAAGTTTTACCTCTATGGCTACTTATGGTTTGCTTGGTCTCTATAAAACCATTGATGGCGGAGATACGTGGACACAGCTTACAAATACACCGGATTATTTGCGACCTCAGGGCTTCTATGACCACTGTATTATAGTTGATCCTTCAAATTCTAACATTGTGTATGCAGGTGGAGTTTTTCCCTACAATTTTAATTATCATGGACTTGTCATGACAACGGATGGAGGTGCCTCATGGACTGACATTACCGTTGCATCAGATGGCTCAAGGTTGCATCCGGATATGCAGGCTCTGGCCATTGGATCAGATGGTACCCTGTGGGTTGGAAATGATGGAGGAATATGGAAAACCACCTCTCCAGGTGCCACATGGATAAATTTGAATGCAACTCTCGGTATAACTCAGTTTTACACCCTTGCTATACATCCTACTTATAGGGACAGTATCCTTGGAGGCACTCAGGATAATGGAACTCCTATGTATTCTGGTTCTTTGATCTGGAATGAGATCTCTGGTGGAGATGGAGGTCCATGTGCTTTTGACTGGTATGACCCATCTTATTTCTTCACTTCTTATGTACAGCTCAGAAATATTTACAAATACCATAATGGTTACTATCTCGATGATATTGCAGGGCCCTGGGTAACTTCTGGTGATCGCGCAAGCTGGGCCAATGGTCCGTTTGTAATTGATCCACATAATCATAATGTCCTGTATGTGGGAACTTATAGGGTCTGGAAAAGTGTTAATTATGGGAATAGCTGGAGAGTCATAAGTGATGATCTGACAAGTACTTCAAACGGTGTTCTGCTTTCATTAGTCGTCTCACCTTCCAATCCAGATGTTATTTATACGGGAAGTAGCGATGGCTTTATGTTTAAAACAAGCGATGGAGGAGCTACCTGGACAAGGATAGGAGGCGGATTCTTCCGCGGAAAGAGAATTAATGATATTGTCATAAATCCCTACAATGATCAGGAAATTTATGCTGTTATCAATGCAGTGTCCGGGTGGAGAATCTTAAAATCAACAAATGGAGGTGTTCGCTGGACCAGTGTTACCGGGTCTCTCCCGGCTGGACTCGAAGGCCTCTCCCTTGCAGTAGATTTTACAAAAAATCCACATATCATCTACGTAGGAACCAATTATGGAGTTTACTACTCTACTGACGACGGAACAAGCTGGAATCCAGCCGCAATGCCTCACCTGGCTGTTTATGAACTCAAAATTGATACTGCGAACAATTTTATTGTTGCTGCAACTCATGGCCGTGGAATGTGGAGAGCTCCTCTCGTTACAACAGAAGTGGCAGAGCATACACTTGATCCCTATACCCACGTTGCGTTACAGTACTTAAGAAAAGGTTCAGTAATCCTTAGAGGGTTGAATCCAGAAGTTACATATACTCTAAAAATCTATTCCGTATCAGGCAGACTTTTAAGAGAAAACATAATTTCAGATCGGAGGGTATTTATAATTGATGGCAATTTGAACTCTGGAATCTATTTTGCCCGGTTAACAACGTCAGGACAGGGAAGGACTTTCAAATTTGAAGTGTTAAAATAATTTCTTCTCAGCCAGTTTTCTTGCCACAGAGCGTCCCTGATTTATACAATCAGGGAGCCCTATTCCACGATAAGCTGCCCCTGTAAGGTATATCCCCTCAGGTAAAATCTTCTCCAGCTTCTCCAGTAAATACAGATGTCCCACAC
>CAYNMM010000105.1:0-15736 GCA_964398355.1 uncultured bacterium | reverse complement strand
TTTTTCACTCATGATAAATCCTCCAACAAAATTACTTTGTTGCTCCTCTTAAAATTATTCTACCAAGTGCGTGGAGAACGACACCAATGATTGTGAGTAGAACGATGAGTCTACCAATCAGTTCGACAATTCTGACCGTCTTGCTTGCAGTTTCCTCAGGTTTCACCGCACCGATCAAATGGTAATCTTTGAGCAAGTTCCAGTTATCCCAATAGACTTTACCATTCTCCGTTTTTAAGACCGGGATGCCAAGAAACCTTACATTATAGATCCTGGAATCCGAGTATTTAACGGGTGAGTTAAAGACAACTCTTGAATACTTGCCTCTGTTAAAGATTCTCGAATTGGCAGTATGGCATTCATTGCAATCTTTAATGGCTTTAGATTTAGGGGCAACATTGTGAACGAGTGAGAATGGCATCGCCACAATCTCTAACTCGGGGTCTTTAACACCTACCTGTTTGAGTAATTTTTTGCCGAGCTCCACTTTTGCTTGAGTATCAAATAAAGCTTCCTGCTGATCTATTTTACCATTCTTGTTAGTATCGAACACCTTCAAAACCTCTTTTTTAGGTACCCAAACGGTGCCCTCGCGCTTGAAGAATGCATTTAAGATTTGCCTGAAGTAGAGTCTTTCTCCCGTGGCCTTATCAATCCAGTGGAGTGAGAAAGTTACTGCGTAAGGAGCGATCTGTTTCGGGCCGTTAGGTGTGAAATTATTAGGAATATAAAGAGGATAGAAACCATCGATTTCTGCTTTAGGATTTTCTATAGGGTTGCCTTTTGTACCGAGTAAAGTGAACCATTGAGGGGCTTCACCACAAGCACCTGTTATTTTCACTCCAAGACTGAATGGCTCGGGCCTTGGTAGTGCAAAGTTAAAGGAATTAATAGACCAGTAATGAATTTTGGGAACGTGACACGTCGTGCAGGCGAGCTTTTTAAGATGTAACTCCTTTTGTGGCAACCAATCGTGACCTTTTTTCATGGCATCATGACAATCTTCGCATCTTTTAACGGTAAAGTTCATATCATCTCTGACACGCCAGGTGAGTGGGTTCCCTTTACCGAAATTGTGGTCAGGCCTTTTTATGAATTCTGCAAAGGCGAGGCGTGACCATGTAGTATCCTTATATCCGTGGACTCCCTGTTTAACAATTCCTGGTGAGTTTGGAAGCTGGTGACAATCGATACAGGTTAATCCAGCCTTGGCATGAACATCCCATGGATAATTCATGGTATCCTTGCCGGCAATGTTATCAGTACACTGGGATATATTCTCCTGAGACCAGACAAAACCCTTCCTCAAAACACCTCTATTAATTGTTCTTACAACGGGTGTATTATACCATGGATCAACATGATGATTTATTACTGGAGCTGCATGACACTGAAGGCAGGCATCTACCCTCGCAAATTCACCAGATATCTTCAACCAACCTGGCTTTAAGGTACCGTCAGGATAGAATGCCTTAGGATTATAAATAACCTTCCCATTATCGAGTACTTTTTTTACAATTCCGGTACTGATTAATCCGGCAGATGTCGAAGACGAAAAGTGTGGGTATTTGTAGATCCCTTTTCCAGTGGTCCTCATATCCTGAATCCCCTTACTATAGTTGGGAGTGTGACAGACGAGACAATTAGCCTCTCTGACGCCGGAACGTTTCCAGTCCCATTTCAAGAATTTATCTGCCTTTCTATTCCACCAGTAATAATCAGGGTCCATTTTTGAGATTTTGCTGTCAGGGACTTTGTCGTACCTTCTACCCCTTCTATCGAATTCTGTTGGACCTCCACCAAGATGGCAAATTCCACACTGGAGAGCCCAGTTTGGGGAACCATATTCAAATGGTACACCTCTTTTCTTCCAATCAAGAGGAGTTAGGTGGTAGTAGGGATAGTCGTATTGTCTTCCATACATTCCAGGTGAGTAGGAACCGGGTTCTTTATTTTTTATACCCCAATTTTCGTCATACTCGTCATGTCCCTGCTGGAAATGGTAGGAGTGTGTAATGAAGTCGTAGTCGTGACACTTTCCACATGTTTTACGAGTACTCACAGGTTTACCAGTTTTTATAACCGGTTGTCCGTTCTCATCAAGTAGTTTTATCAGCGGGTGTTGTATGGTTTTACTTGTATCCGGTAATTTCTCCCATTGATAAGGGACAAGAGTTTTCAGAGGTGGGATTTTTACCTCACCTGCAAACAATGGGAGGGCAATTATGGATATCACAATAAACCTTCTCAACATATCAACCTCCTCGGGATAAATTCTAAATCTGTAACGTTCAAAAAATTATTATAAAATGACGATTAGGTTTAGGCAACATTGAGAATATTGCAATAATGCAATAAATAATTAATTTGATTTATTTGAATTTGATATTTGTTGTTATTTCTATTGTTTTATACAGTTATAAATTCTGATGGTGATTTTTGTTGGGTATCGAATTGAGTGAGAAAGGGATTAGTTCTTAATCTTTGTGAATCATGAATTTGAGTCAATTTTTATAGGAGCTGAATCCCCAGGATGAAATAAACAGGTAAGCTTCTCCGGTTTCAAAATCAGGAGTTTCGAGTAGAATCTTTGCGCATTTAGATTTTATTAATAAAGATGATATTATCAATCATAGCAGAGAAATAAATTTCCCTTTCTGGGCTGTTGTTTGTATTAAGAAAATATATTTGTGAAAAGAGAGGCAAATGGAAGCATTACCCTGAAGGTATCAGCAAGACTTCAAAATGCAGAGCTATAATTAAAAGGGGGTAAATATCATTTTTGTTGGCTGGAGATTCTGGATTCTTGACATGTTTTGTGTGGATGTTTAGTATAATAACACCTACATGACGCGGGGTGGAGCAGTCTGGTAGCTCGTCGGGCTCATAACCCGAAGGTCGCGGGTTCAAATCCCGCCCCCGCCACCATTTTAATAAGGCGGCGTAGCTCAGCTGGTTAGAGCAGCGGAATCATAATCCGCGTGTCCGGGGTTCGAGTCCCTGCGCCGCCACTTTTTTATCTCCCCTTTTGATTAGAAATTCCCGTGCTTTGCTTTTTCCCTCTACTGGAAATTTCTGCTCGCAAACTCAAGAGATTTCTTTATCCTGAAGTAGAGGTGTGTCCCGTGTCTTGCGGGAAACAGGTCATTCGGATAGCCTGGTTCATCTCTAAAAACATGCACTTCGTATAGATTGGAAGGATAGTTGAGTGAATCAAGTAATGTAGCGAATGACTGAGTATGAGAAGTTAAAAACAGTTCATCATTGATTCCACAGTCAATGTAGAATTTTGTTTGGTTTGAGAGCAAGTTATTCAAATTTTCCTTAAACAGGGTCGCGGGATCATCATTTGGTTTCCATGTACTGTCGTAAACTGCATTGGGAGTATAGGATGTATCGATGGGCATCTTAATACCTACTGCTACTGGACTACCCATAATGAAGAATACAGAATCTTTTAATATTAGTTCATACTTTGTTGAATCAAAATTGGAGCTGAAATCAACTTTTGGAGAGAATGCTCCCGCCATAGCTATAAGCATGGTTGTTAATGGTCTGTTCGGACCAAGGTATTGTGCGGGTTTGAACGGGATTCTGCCACCAAATGTGCTATCCATCCATTCATATCGTACAAGTCTCAAAATTCCATCAATTATGAATCTATCGAAATATATCGGACCGGAATGTGCCCCAACAATCCCGAAAATATCAGGATGTTTTATACCAAGTTTCATTGCTCCGTACGCACCCATTGAAATTCCTATTATTGCTCGATGATCCTTGTCAGGGATGGTTGGATAATGTGAATCTATGTAATTCACAACATCCTGAACAATGTAGGTCTCAAAGAGTCCAAATACTGGTATTTCGGATCCCAGGAAATTGGCTTTTGAGTCGGTATAAAAACTGCCACCAAGCTGATTCATACCGTCGGGCATAACAATTATCATCGGTTTGATATCACCGGTTGAAATGAGATAATCGGCGATGTCTTTAATATCTTCATAATATTGCCAGAAACTGTAGGTTCCTCCAAAACCATGTAGAAGATAAACTACCGGATAATTTACTGTACCCTGGGAATCGTAACCAGGGGGTAGATATACGAACGCAGCTCTTGTGCCTATTGTAGTGTCAGATGCAGGAATGGAATCAAGGACTATCTGTCCATGTTCAATCTGAGGTCCCTCGAGCTCCTCAGTCTTCTTGCACCCATTGGCAAGTATAAAGACAAAAGCAATAATTACTGGAAACATTAATTTTTTTGCCATTTCTCTCTCCTCCAGATTTAAAATTTATACTCCACACCGATGCCTATTGCGTTTACTTGGAACCCATATTCTCCTGCAAAATAACCTGATTTATAACTGTAATTAGTATCCCTTACCACAGTCTTTGATGGAGAATAGATAAACTCATAGTTAAATTTTAGTTTTATGAAATCCAGTATTTTATATTCACCGCCAAAGTTGAATCCGAATTTAGAATTTGCATCGGGTATCAATGGGGTAAGAGTAGTGTCAGGTATTGGAGTTTGATCATAATAAACTCCAGATCTTAGAACAATGTAATCATTTACCCTGTATTGACCACCAACACTGAATTTGAAAGTGTTGCTCCAGAACTCATTTAACGTGTCAGAATTTATTTGGGCAAGTGTCTCATCACCTAATTTGATATTCAAATCTGTGAAGTTAGCTATTATCCTGTCGAAACTTGACCAATGAGTGTAGTCAGCTTCTGCTGACAGTAGTAGTTTTGGACTTACCTGATATGATATTCCGAGATTCAGGTTGAACGGAAGAGTGATCTTTGTCTTTGCCGTTCCGTAACCATTGGCAACAGCTCCCATAAATAGAAAGGAGAGGCTATCGGCGGCTGAGGCTATTGCATCGTTATATGGGAAGTATAGGTACATATAAGCGTCTCCCTCCAGAGTTGCCTTTGTATAAAACCTGGCAGAAAGTCCAACTTTTAATTTATAAGTAGGGTGGTAAATAATTCCCGCAGATCCTGAAAATGCCCATCCTTTAACTTCTATTTTGGAATCAATCGGGAAAAGTCTATACTGGACAGGAAGACTGAATGCATGGGTGTCAATAGCAGCCGGGTCAAAAAAGGTAACCTTCCTGATTTTGAATCTTTCAAAGGTCGGCCCTATAGCTAATCCAAGGCTGAATTTTTCAAACTTCTTTGAAAGTCCTACAAGCATGGACGCAGTTTTAACTTCACTTTCCCAGTTGTGTTCCGGAAATTCTGGAGGATAGAATGTTGATGTGTCTGAAGGATTGTAATATCCGATTGGAATATGATATAATGACCAGCTTGTCCCCAGTCCAAATGGTGAGAAGACTGCAAGACCGATTTTGGTGTTCTTTAAGTACTTGAATGTCCTGACGAATCCCCCTGATGGAATTGTGAAAGTTTGGGATTTTGCATTTACTTTTGTAACAGGAGGATATGGTCCATCATACCCGATGATACCAGTCATAGGTTTTACGTAACTTTCTGGAATAACAATTGCATTGTGGAACCCGAGTAAATCAGAGTTGCAATAGCTCATTCCCGCCGGATTCCAGTAAAGAGCTGTCCAGTCATTCGCAACTGCGGAGAAAGCTCCACCCATGGAAAGTCCGTTTGATCCCACACCAGATAGGGCAAAGCCTCCCCCATGCACGATACCAATTAGCAATATCAGGGAAAATAAAAGTATCTTTCGCATGGAGTGCCTCCTTGTGTTTTTATTGATTTAAAACTAATTTCTTTAGAAATTCGACCCCTTTCTCTACACTTGAACTGCCCTTATCTTCAATTTCTTTTGCCTTTTCTCTGGCATTCTTTATGATAGTCTCAACTTCTTTTTTTAGATTTATAAGAGTTTCTTTCTTTTTTAATTCAATCTCCTCTTCAATCTCAATTTTTCCTCTTTCTATTAATTTTTTTGCCTCATCATGAGCTTTCTGCCTGATCTTTTCAGCCTCTTCCCGGGCCTTATTGATCATTTGCTCAGCTTCTTCCTCAATTTTATCAATACCCTCAAGAAGCAAACTTTTTTCCTCTACACTATGAACATCATGGTCAGACATTTTTGTTACCTCCTTCTTTTAAATGATTTTCCATTTTCTCAATTTCATCCGGCAGGTTAATGGCGATACCAGTTGTTTGGCCCGTGAGATAAATTTTACCATCAGTATCCTGGAAAAATGAGAATCTTGCAGTTGGATAAAAAACTCTCAAAAATAATCCAACTACAAAAATTATTGTTCCAATAAATAAGTATAATATACCATTATCCCTCTTGTAATAAATTCCTGTTGCCTGTCTGTATGAAAGTAGATTAAAGGCTATCCCCTCAGCTTCAAATGGCTTACCCTGTTCGAGCAGTCCAAGCTTTTTCTTTTTCTTTCCCTTACCCTCTCTATGATACACATAGCACTGAGGAGCAAGGATACCATTTATTTTCTCATTTTTATATTTATACCATTTACCAACTTTCAACATACCAAGATAAAATTTTCCTTTCTTGCCAGGTATGTCGAATGGCATCATTGTCTCAACTTCCAACGTAGTATCGATTTTTGGAGTTTTTATCCCCAGCTTGACTTTTTGCACAAAATACTCCTGATAAAATGTCATTCCCTTATAACGAAGAGGGCTGTTAACCTGGATAATCTTTTCTTTTAACTTCTTCCCATCTTTATCAAAAAGAATAAGATGGGAAAAATAATCTTTCACATAGTAGTCTTTGTTGTGTTTCCAGAAAACCATCCAGAATTTTTTTGATTCGAGATTCAGGGTGTCTGCTCCTTTAAATTTGAAAAGTCCGATTTTGTAAATTTTCATTTTTTTTGACGCTGTTGGGATTGGTTTCTTTTGCCCATCATAGAGAGCAACTTCACCGTCGAATCGGGTCAGACTGGAGAGAACAAGACCAAATAGCATTATGACCATGCCGAAATGGTAAATTATTGAGACAATTCTCGGATAAAACCCCCTGTTTGCTACAAAGATTCTAACGTCTCCCTCTTTTTCGCCAATTTTATATCCTATCTGTTTAAAAGCCGAGATAATGCTCTCTATCTTTACCCCATCGTAAATTTTTCGCGCACTAATTTTTATTGCTTTGGAAGTTCCGCGTTTTAGTCTCCCCCACTCGAAGATGAGTCCATCAAGAGTGCAGAGAAATAGGTTCAAGAAAAATAGAAATGAAGTAATGCGAAATCCGAGGGAATGGAACACATCAAACAGTCCGATTGTATTAAGCAGTTTGAATTTTGATTCACCAAATGCCTCTTTAAACTGTGCCGGTGTAGCATGGACGAGATGATATTGCGGGAAAACAGTTCCAAGAAGCATAAAGAATATCAGAATGAAGAAAATTATAATTGTTGTTTTGGTTGAGACAAATATTCTATAAATCCCTTTTAGAATCTTCATACATCACTCCTTGCTACTGGAAATTATGGCTTATTATAAAAACCTTTGATTGGGTATGTCAAACAAATAGGCTGAAGCGAGTTCAAAAATTGCTTTGAAGAGAACAGGAATGTATTTTTTAATTTCTTTCCTCACACAATACAATTCATTAATGGTGTATTTTCAAGGTATATCTTTCCCCACGCGTCGAAGAGACGTGGGGAAAGAATTAAGGATGGTCGCTTTTCTCTATTTCCACTCCCGCAAGGCTGGAGAGGAAACATAGAAAGTTTCTCTGCAAAATGTGAGAAATGGTTGGCATTGTTAAATATTTTTCGAGTAGCATGAACAAGTGGATCGGGTGCCTTTTGTATTGAAATGGTCTAAAGTAGCCCTTCAACGAGAAGAGACAGCTTAATCCATATTTTTTAGAAGATTTATCGTTGTAGTATAGTTGTTGCCCGACTTAAAAAGAAGAAGATTTTCGTCACAAGCCATTTTAGAATAATTTTTGATTGCGATACAAGGGCGATGTTGCTAACTATTGTCTATTAGTTCGATTGTGATTGTTTAAAATTATAAAAATTTTCAATAATCAGGATGGTGGAGGAGATATGAATGATTTTAACCCTTTTGTAAAGTTATTAGGTCCGGAGATTCAGGAAGCCATAAAATCGAGAGATTGGAAGGCTTTAAAAGACTTTATCTCAAGGTGGGAACCAGCAGACATAGCTGACCTTTTTAGAGAGATAGATCCGGAATTCAGACCTTTATTACTGAGACTTTTACCCAAAAACTTACAGACAGAGGTTTTCTCAGAGCTTGATCCACAGTTACAGCAGGAAATACTTGAAAACCTTACAAACGACCTTGTTAAGGATATATTATCCGAACTTGATCCGGATGATAGGACAGCGCTTTTTGAAGAGCTGCCTCCAAAATTGATGAGAAGGTTGTTGAATCTGCTTTCACCTGAGGACAGAAAGGAGACCTTGAGACTCCTCGGTTATCCAGAGAACAGTGTGGGGAGATTAATGACCCCTGATTATGTTGCCGTAAAGTCGCAATGGACTGTTAAGCAGGCAATTGACCATATAAGAGAATGGGGAGAGGACGCAGAGACCATTGATGTTATTTATGTAATAGACGATGACTGGAAGCTGCTGGACGATTTGCCAATAAGGAAGTTGATCCTTGCAGATGAAAATGATCAGATTCAGTCCCTGATGGATTTTAAGGTTGTGTATGTTCATGCTGATGCAGACCAGGAAGAGGCTATAAAGTTAATTCAAAGATATAATTTAATTGCTCTACCTGTAACGGATTCGGAGAGACATTTGCTCGGAATCGTGACTGTAGATGATATACTTGATGCTATACAGGAGGAGCAGACTGAGGATTTTACTAAATTTTCAGCAATTGATGCAGAAGAGGTTGGTCTGGATTTCATAACAAATATAAAAGAAGTACCCCTTGGTAAGATTATACGAAGTCGTGTGACATGGCTTCTTGCCCTGCTGGTAATGGATCTTATTACGGGGGGCATTATTCAGAGTTTTGAGAATATAATCGCCCGATACGTTGTTCTTGTGACATTTTTGCCCGTTCTCGTCGATACAGCAGGAAATGCAGGGTCTCAATCAGCTACACTGGTTATACGTGCCCTTGCGCTTGGAACAGTTAAACTGCGAGACTGGGGTTATTTGCTTTTGAAAGAACTTGCAGTTGCGAGTGGCCTTGGATTAATAATGGGCTTTGGCATATCATTCATGGGTATAATCCGTGGTAAGTCTCTGGTTATTGCAGAGGTTGTTGTTATTTCCATGATCATAAATGTAATTGTTGGAAGTCTGATTGGTGTTATCCTCCCGTTTTTGTTTACAAAATTCAAAAAGGACCCCGCAACTGCAAGTACTCCGCTTATAACAACTCTGGCAGACATTATTGGAACAGCTATTTATTTAAGCATTGCTTTTATGGTTCTTGGTAGCTAAGAGGAGTTCGGATCAAATATAAAGTAAGAAGAGTATACTATATTTTGAAATTTTCAAACTTTGCATTTGATTTAGTTAGTCAATATCTATTTCACAGAAGTCTTTATCGATTTTATCCGGAATTTGCTTTATTTCCTTGAATTTCATTATTACAGCATTTACAAGTACTGGGTTAAATTTCCATTTTTCTTGGGGGCCCGAAACCATTTTTTTGAGTTCACTAATAACTTCTTTGTCTGTCTTTGCTCTTTTGTATGGTCTATCTCGCATCATTGCGTCCAGAATATCAGAGATAGCAAGTATCTGCATTTGAATTGTGAATTCTTTGCCTTTCAAACCGTATGGATACCCGGAGCCATCAAGACGTTCATGGTGATGCACCGCGACTTCAAGCACATCTTTATAAAAGTCTACGTATTCTGCAAGTGGCATGATAATTAATTCGGTATATTTTGGGTGTAATTTCATAATTTCCATTTCTGGCTCAATGTAACGACCAAGTTTATTCAATATTTCGTCGGGTATTCCCATCTTTCCTATGTCGTGAAGATATCCAGCCATTTTGATAACCTCTATGTCGTATTCCGTAAGGCCAAATTTTTCCATTCCTATTTCACGGGCGATGAATTCTGCAATTGCAGAGACAGAGACGGAATGGTCACAGGTATAATGGTCCTTTGCTCCAAGTAATTTTAAAATTGACTTGAAAGTGTTTGACTCAATAGAACGCCTCACCCTGTATTCATTGCTGAAATTAGCAGCAAATCCAATAATGTCGAGGAGAAGCGAATAAAATATAAATTCTTTTTCATTAATGGAATGAATAAATTTTAAGTAAATCTTGAAGGCATCTCTCCCAATTTTTATTTCTCTACAAAATTGACGAAGGTCTTTCGAATAAGTTGTTAAGCACTCCCCTTCTGGTTCTTCGCTGCCATTTACTGTAAAAATGAGTTCGTCCCCTTTGATTACACTTCCCTGCACATTTTTATTCTCCATCAAAGTTTTTAATCCTGAAACGACCATTTCTTCAGGAGTTGAATTTTGCATTTTCTCCTTCAAATTTTCTGTAATATTATTTAAAATTTCACTTTGTTTATATAGCTCTTCCATTTCCTTTTCCTGCTGGGCACCTACGTTAACGATAAAAAGAATTGCAAATGAAAATGTCAGGAATCCGAAAAATCCGATGGCTATTGAGAAAAATAGAAGATAATTTTTCACAGTTTTGTAGCGTGTAATCCATGGAATTTCTGAAGATGGATTTTTACGAAATTTCAATAGAAGGTAAGAATTATCCCATCTAACGTAGCTTGTGAATTTACCATTTAACGATTCTCTTTTAGTTTTCAGTGGTAAAAGGTACATTTTGTAAACATCCTCACCATTAGATCCGAGTGTTACCCTCTTACTTATGATATTAGCAACATCTATTGCAAAAAAGATTTTTCCAACAATCTTTCCCTTTATCCTTACAGTCTGACTGATCAATCCCCAGATTGTGCTATCGACTTTCTCTGTTTCTGTGTTCGGAATGAATACATATATAAAATTTTTTGCCAGAGACTTTTTTATATTGAGACTTGAATGATCAATTATTCTGTAAAGATGTCTATAAATACCTCTTTTTTTCTCAGGGAGAATAAATTCACACGTTCCAGTTCTAAAATTTACGAAAATAACTTCTTTTATGACTCCCTGATATCTATCTCTAATGAATTTGGATCTTTTAGTTAGGTAATAGTTCATATCAATTCCAGGTGGGAGGTATGAAAATTGTGTTTTTATCTCATAGGCAAGGGAATTCGTATAATTTTTGAACCAGCTTGCAGCCATTAGTATGTTGGATTCTACTTTTTCCTCAAACTGGGTTTTAAAAAATATCTTTGTTTTATGAAGAATGTTTGCATAGGTAAAGTAATCTGCGGCAAAACCAGTGATCCATACAATTGGTATAAGTATTAAAAGTAATTTTCTGCCCCTTCTGGAACGACTCAGATAGAGTTTTATCCAATCCAGAAATTTTACAGTTTTATCTTTTAATAATCTTTGCATTTAAAATCACACCAAACGGAATTTTTATTTTTAGTTTGTTAGCTCTGTTAATGTTGAAAATTGTTTCTACTGAGTCAGCATTTTCAATATAAATTTCATCCAATTTTTTTCCGGAAAGGTAAGAGATTGCTTTTTTGGCTGCAAATTTTCCCATTTCATAGAAGTTCAAACCGACACCCCCAAATAGTCCGAGTTGACAGAAAGATTTGTTTAAAGTTATTCCAGGCTTTCTCGTATGTTTTTTGTAATATGGTATGAGATCATTCATGGCTAACATTTTGCCTGAACTGTCGATTACAAGAGTCAAAGGATAGTAAAAAGGTATATTCTGATCGTTCTGGATGTAATTTAGCTTTTTAAGGAATTCGTCAAAAGTACTTGCTTCCACAAACTTATATGGAATATCATGGAATCCAATTAGCTCTCGCAAGATTTGATCCTTGACAAATTGGGAAATGTTATCTTTTCCCATGAAAAATACGATAGTGTCTTTTTTAACATCGACCTTTCTAATAATTTTTAGTGCAAATCTAACAGAGAGTTTAACATAAATTTTTTCCATCACCCCTGTGACGTTTTTCGACGGAACCGCCTTCTCCCCGATCCACTTGTCTATAAAGTCATATTTGTCGTTGTAAAATTTTATGTCCCGGTTCATACCCGAAAATACTATTAAGTAGTCACATTTCTTACATAGCAGCTTTGGGAGCATGTATTCAATAGCGATATCATCTACAAGAAAAACTATTTTAGGATGTAGATTCCTGAAAATTTTGTAAAAACTGTCAGCCACCGCCTGCCTCGATTCTCTCGTTAGATTTATTTTTCGTGCCCGCATATATTCGACCTGCAAGCGTAAACTTTCCGCTTCGAATTCCTTTTCAAACTCGTTTGTTATCCCTTTAATTTGTTCACTTCCACAGGGATCGTATTCGTTGTAAGATGATATGATCAATATATTTATTGGAGGTTGACCATAATTTGAAATGCTATATTCACCAGCGATTATAACTGCAAGAAACAGAGAAAACATAATGGTCTTATCTTAAGACATAATTTGTCCAAGTCAAGAAAATGTAAGTATTTAAAGGAATTTAGAGAAAAGTGATGGACCGGGCAATATAATACTTAACCATGATAATATTTCTTTTGTTAATGTCGATAGTTTCTAATAGAAACTCCGACTTTCTTATTTACACAGCTTTGAATCTGGCTTTTCAGGACAACTTTTTATATTCTGCGAAAGTATTTGATACCCTTATATCTCTGGATAAAACCAATCCTTTGCCCTATGTTTTTAAAGCCGGTGTTCTTGATTCTTACATGCTTGACCATTCCACAAGAGAGAAAGAAAGGGAATTTTACAGGGTAATTTCTCGTGGTTTAAAAGTATGTAGAATAAAAGAAAAAGGGATCAGAACGTGCGAGGACAGTGGCTGGATATATTTTTCCTATGCCTCACTCTATGGTTATAGAGCTGTTAGGAGGGGGAGGAACAAAGAGTATTTGAGTGCTCTTAAAGATGCATATAGAGCTATTTCCTATTATAAAAAGACTATTAAAACGTGCAAAAAACTTTATGATGCATACGTTGGACTTGGTACATTTCATTTTGCCTTGTCCGAACTTCCAAGGTTTGTCAAATGGTTTGTAGCTCCAGGTAACTATCGTGAAAAAGCACTAAGGGAGATAAAACTGGCTGCTGATAGCGCAAAATACTCAAAAATCATCGCTCTCGACGAATACGCCTGGATTCTTGCATACTTGAGGCCATCTCATAAAGCAATTGCAATAGCAGAAAGCGTTGTTAAAATGTATCCAGATTCCAGATCATTTTTGTGGACCCTTGCATTCACCTATCGGCGTAGAGGTTATTGGTGGAAAGTAGAAAGGACCTTTTTAAAACTTGTACCAATGACTCTAAAAGACCAGAGAAATTACCACTTTAGTCTCACCATTCTTTTTTACAACCTTGCTCGCGCAAAATATTTTACGGGTAAACTTGACGATGCCTCCTGGTATCTTGACCTTGCATACTTTAATCTTTATTTTGTGAAAGAAAAACAACCAGACAAAGAGCAAATTATTAAAAATATGGACAAATTGAAAACCTGGATTGAGAAAAGGAAATCATGGAGAAAGAAACATGGTGAAAGAACTTTTAAAAATCATTGAAGAATATAGGAAGGACTTGACAGAGATCTATGGAAACAAGCTGGTCTCATGCTATTTGTATGGCAGTGCTCTTACCCCTTCATATATTTCTGGAGTTTCTGATTTGAATTTTCTCATAATTCTCAGCGAGGTAAACATTAACGATTTGAAAGCATACTCAAAGATTTACAAAAAATGGCAAAAAAGACAAGTAAGTCCACCTATCATTGCTACCCCTGAATACATTAAAAACTCTCTTGATGTATTCCCGCTTGAATTCAGTGAAATGAAAGAGAACCATTTACTTGTTATTGGTGAGGATTTGTTGAGTGGAGTGGAAATTCCCATTGAGAATCTGAGACTCCAAATTGAGAGTGAGCTCAAAGGTAAGTTGTTGAAATTCAGACAGGGAATAATCTTTTTATCAAACGACTCCACAGAGTATAAAAATTTCTTTTTAAGGACTGTAAATTCTTTTTTACCAATTTTTAGAGGTATTCTCAGACTATATGGTGTCCACGTCCCCTATGAGTTTTTGGAACTGGCCAATAAGCTTTCCGATGTTACTGGCTTTGACAGAAAAATACTTTATGAAGTATGGGAAATCAAAAAAGGTGGATTAATCTCTTATGACGACCTTAATAATCTTTACTTTAATTTCCACGAAGAGATTGAAAAACTGATAAATTTGATAGACAGGTTCAAGGTAAGTAAATGAATATTATTCTGTTGTTATTATTACTCATCGGTAGATTCCCATCACCCAGAGGGTATGTGAACGATTTTGCCCACATAATATCTCCTTCTGAGGAAACGAGGCTCGAACACCTGTGTGAAATTGCGAAAAAGAAACTTGGCGTTGAAATTGCGATTGTCACAATAGAAACGTACGAGCCATATTCTTCTATTGAGGAATATGCCTTTAGGCTCTTTGAAGCATGGGGGATTGGGAAGAAAGGAAAGGATAATGGACTGCTTTTCCTTGTTTCTTTAAAAGAGAGAAAGGTTAGAATAGAAGTTGGATACGGACTTGAAGGTATTATTACAGATGGTCGTGCTGGAGAGATCATTAGAAATTATATTGTACCATATTTCAAGAGGGGTGAATTTGGTAAGGGACTCGAAAATGGGGTTAGACGGGCAATGGAGCTTATAGCCGTCGAATATAGCATTAATCTCGGAGATATTGAGAAGGCTCAGCCTGCATCACGCAATGATAATGACTGGCAAAGTATAGTTATATGGATGATTTTTGTAGGTCTTTTTATTCTTCCTGTTATTCTTGGAAAGAAAAAACGCAGAGGAATTATATTCTGGGGGGGCGGATTTGGAGGATGGGGCGGAGGTGGAGGAGGTGGTGGATTCGGCGGTTTTGGTGGAGGAGCTTCAGGTGGTGGAGGCGCCAGTGGGGGATGGTAAAACTCTCTAATAACCACTTATCTTTAACCTGAGATCACTCTCCATAAACATGTTCCTTTTGTGTTCTATGATAGAAATGAGCACATTTTACAACCCAAAAAAAATTTAAAAATAAATTGAATGGAAATTTTCTTTAACCAAAAAACTAATATTGATGAAATCTTCTTAAATAATGAACATTAATTTTGTATTGTTTTATATAATAGTTGAAATTTAAGATAAACGTACAGTAAAATAGGCAGGTAAAAGGGGAAATTGTAATGAAAATCAATGGGTTGCCTCCAGATGTCAAGAAAGAACTTGTTCGATGTTTGGACATTTATAATAATGATGGAATCCCTTTGTTGATAGGAGAAACAGGAGTGGGTAAGAGCTTCCTCGCAACAGAAATACATAGAGCATCAAAATGGAGAAACGGCCGCTTGGTCAGAGTAGATTTGTCATCCTTAGAGTCTGAGCTTTTTGAATCCGAACTTTTCGGATACGAAGATGGTGCATTTACGGGCGCCAGGAGAAAAGGCAAAAAGGGACTTCTGGATCTGGCGCAGAACGGAACAGCATTTTTCGATGAAATAGGCAATCTTGAATTCAGGTATCAGAAAAAATTTCTCATTTTCCTCGAAGAAAGGAAATTCAGAAGACTGGGTGGAACCAGATGGATTAAGCTCGATTCAGGCCTCATTTTCGCTACAAACAAA
>CAYNMM010000104.1:0-8139 GCA_964398355.1 uncultured bacterium | reverse complement strand
AAGAGTAATTATAAATGAAGACCCATTTATTATCACCAATCGGTATTCCACGGCCTCCTGTGAGCTCAAGATTTATTTCGTCAACATTGTTAAATATATTCCTCGCCGAAATGATTTCCTCTTCGAGTCCCCATGAGAGCGAGTCAATTCCCCAGTTCCTTTCAAGAATTTCCCTTATAGAATCCTCAGAATCATCAAAATAAAACCTGAAGGAATCAGGATCAAGACATTTTATGTAGCCATTCAAATCTTTAGTGGAATATGCAAGTACAAGATTATTAATAACGATCTCTGGTTCGGTTGGCAGAGGATACACACCTTTCCCCTCGCGCGGATTGAAAGGGTTAAAGCAACCTGTCGCAAGTATAAAGACTACCAATAGATACAGATTTTTCTTCATTTTCTTTTATTATACTGCGATAGTTCTCCGTTGACCATTCCTTACATCATTGTGTATCTTTAAGGGCAATGAAGATTATTATTTTTACAATTGGGGCATTTATTTCTGGAGCTATACCTTACTCCTATATCATCGCAAAATTTGTAAAAGGTATCGACCTGAGAAAAGTGGATTCAGGAAACGTTGGTGCTTTTAATGTATACAAAAATGTTGGGCCAATTTATGGAATAATAGCCGGAATTTTTGATATAGGGAAGGGATTTCTGCCACTTGCACTGGCAAGAGCCAGTGGTATGAATTTGTACGAGATCATACCGTTGTCTGTAGCAGTTATAGCTGGTCATAATTGGACCCCACTTTTAAAGTTTCAGGGTGGTCAGGGAATGGCTCCTACACTCGGTGTATTTTTAAATATTTCTCCTGTTGAAATACTATGGGCGGCCCTTGCATTCATTATCGGTGCCCTCCTTGCTCGATATGCTCACCCCCCGGGTTGGCTTGCCAAGAAAAAAAATTTTGGTGGATTACTCGGCTTTATTGTCTACACAACGATTATATTCTCCAGACCAGATGTTAGCTGGGGAGTGAGGGCAAACTATTTCGCTGTTATCCCTGCATTGCTTTTGAAACAGTTCCAGGGAACTACAAAAAATCACGCATTTTTACAGGGTTTTCTTGTACCCAGAAAGGAGAAAAAATGAAAGACTTTGAATTTCTCAAAGGTTTAAAGGTACTTGTTCTGTACGGTGGGTGGTCAAAAGAGCGTGATGTTTCCATACGCTCCGGACAAAAGGTGTTTAACTCCCTGAAATCTATGGGATTCAACGTAGTGGGTCTTGACATGCAAAAGGACTATTACGAGAAGATAAAAGAAATATCACCGGATGTGGTCCTTATTATGTTACACGGTAAACCTGGTGAAGACGGAACTATTCAGGGGGTTCTTGAGCTTTTGGGGATCCCTTATACCGGTTCCAGGGTTCTCGCGTCCGCCATCGGAATGAATAAAATCACTACAAAACGACTCCTGATCGAACAGGGGATACCCACGCCTGAATATTACTATGATCAATTTGAAAACAACCCGGATGTGCTGGCAAAGGAAGCAGTGAAGAGGTTGGGCCTTCCCCTTGTTGTAAAACCTATAGATGAAGGTTCAAGTATTGGGGTACATATTGTCAAAGACTTTGAAATGCTCAAAATCGTAATTGAGGAGAATCTCAAAGAGTTCGGGAACATATATTTTGAAAGGTTTATAAAGGGAAAATCTGTGACAGTGGGGATACTCGGTACAGGAAAGGACTCATTTGCCCTTCCAATCCTGGAACTCCGTCCGAAAGGAAGAGAATTTTATGACTATGAGGCAAAATACACAAAAGGATTAACTGAGTTTATTATTCCAGCTCAAATTCCTGAAGAAACCTATAAAAAATTGCAGGATGATTCTGTCCTGACGCATCAACTTATAGGGTGTCGTGGGTTTTCACGCGTAGATGCGGTTGTTTCTGATGAAGGAATTGGTTACATTCTGGAAATTAATACGATCCCGGGAATGACTGAACTGTCGGACTTACCAGCTGAGGCAGCACACATGGGAATCGACTACGATACCCTTGTCCTGTATATTCTTTCTTCAGCATTTGAATAACATCCTTCTTCCCTGGTTTCTTGAGAATTTCTACCCGAGATCTTATATTTTGCTCCAGCGATGCCAGGGAATAATGATTTACTCAAAAAGTTAAAACAGGGGATATTCGTCGGCATAGTACTCTGGGTTGGTGCTGTCCTGCTGATTTTCCTTTTTACATTTTCAAAAGAAACACTCAGGGGATTGAGGCATATAAGAGTAGAATTTCTGTCTTTAACGGTTTTCCTCTATCTTGCAAGTCTAATTGTGGATTCCTACAAATTCAAGATGATTATTTATGGAATGACTGGAAGGAATTTATCCCTTACCTATGTTCTTGAGGTATTTCTTGTTGGTTTTTTCTTCTCGGCATCAACACCTTTTCAGGGAGGCGGATTTGCTTTTCAAATTTATTTACTATCGCGAAAAGGCATAGCTCCAGGAGAGTCTTCCGCTGCCATAACCCTGAAAGGTATGACCAACTTCCTGTTTCTTGTATTGCTTGCCCCGGTGCTTGTTTATAACCTGGGAATTTCATGGGCCTATAAACCATTGAAATATATTGTTCCTGGCGCATTCATTATCACTATGCTGATTTTCATTTTTGCAAAGTATCCCTTTATGATAAAAAGGTGGAAAAAATATAGACTTGTAAAATGGGCACTTGATGAAATCCACAAATTTAATGAGTCTTTTGATACCCTTTTGAAATTGAGAAACTGGAGACTACTCATTCTGATTGGGTTTTTAACCATAACATCTGTATCTCTGCATCTACTAATGGTCCCATCAATTTTCTATGGAATTGGTGTAAAAGTGCCGATATTAAAGGCAATTACTCTTCATATTTTAACACAGATCCTTTTTATTTACAGTCCTACACCCGGGGCTTCAGGTGTAATGGAGCTCGGTGGTGCCTTCGTATTCTCAAAAATTTGTCCTAAGCCATTACTTGGAGTTTATACAGCTATATGGCGGTTTTTCACCTATTATCTGAGTGCATTCATAGGTGGTATTCTTACTGTGAAAAGTTTTAAATTCTTACTGATCGAATACGGAGAAAAACATGATAACGTTTGATCAATTTAAAATTTTTAAGTTTAACATAGTGGGGTCAACAAATGATGAAGCGTTTGAAATCTTAAGATCAACGGGGTTACATCCCATCGTGGTTATAGCTGATGAACAAACTCGAGGGAGAGGTCGTTCAGGTCATTCCTGGATTTCCAGACCCGGTGGCCTTTACTTTTCAATTGGGATCAAATCTGGCGATCTTAAAAGCGATTCAAAGTTGATCGTCTTCTCCTCACTACCCATAGTAGAAACACTCATCGATTTCGGAGTCAACGCCCACATCAAAATTCCAAACGATGTATATGTTGATAAGAAAAAAATTGCAGGAGTTCTTGGAGAAAGAAAATCCGGGTTTCTTGTAATAGGCATTGGTTTGAATATCAATCAAAAAAGTTTTCCTTCTGACCTTGCAGCCACTTCAATGCTGATTGAAACAGGAAAAATATTTGACAAAAGCGAAATCCTGTACCGTCTCTTACAAAAGTTTAGCGAATTGCTCGTGGATAGTAATCGGGCTTATCATAAATGGGTGACTCACGTGAATGTAATCGGAAAGATGGTCAGATTTATCTATAAAAATAAAGAGATAAGTGGAATCGTCAGAAAGATCGATAGGGAATTAAATCTTGTACTCGATATTGGCAGGTTTAACATTTACGAAATTTTTGATTTTAGAGAATTATGATTGTAACAGTAGACGCCGGCAATTCGACCGTAAATATTGGCATATTCAAGGACAGGACTCTTGTCCATACATTCTTCGTATCCACTGAGCTTATCAAATCGAAAGGTGTAATTGAGGATTATCCCAAAAATTTTCCTGTAAAGCATGCGATCTATTCCTCGGTTGTACCAGAAATCAATTCTATCATTGAGGATTACCTGACAAAATGGAGTGGTGAAAAACCAATCCATTTAAATTACAGGAATGCTCGAGGAATAAAGATACACTACATCAATCCATGGGAACTTGGGTCTGATAGGATATCCCATGCTTATTTCGTCAAATATGTAGCGAGAGAGGACAGCCTTGTCGTCGACATCGGAACAGCCATTACAATAGACGTTATACTAAGGGATGGTTCTTTTCTGGGTGGCGCCATACTTGCATCCCCATCAACAATACTATTTGGACTTTCGCAGCGAACCTCCAAATTAAAAAAATTCCAGCTTGATTCGTGGCCCGATACATTCATCGGAAAGGGGACAAAAGAGTGCCTTCGTATTGGTATTCTCCACGGAATTGTTGGAGCTATTTCACACATTACCGAGGGAGTGGAAAGCGAAACTGGACTCTCATTTAAAAAATTTCTAACCGGGGGCGGGGGGAAATTCTTCAGGGAAAAATTAACAGATTTTCATTATAATCCATACCTGAACCTTGAAGGATTGAGAGTCGCCTTTGAGGAAATTTCAAACAAGGAGTGATTCCAGATGAAAGATCTTGATATGCCACCAGGAGCGATCAAAGTTCTTGATAAAGGCTTTGTAGCTCTTTTAGATCACATGGGAAACGATACAACAATTGTTAATGCTGCACGAGTCAGTTTTGGAAAGAGAGTGGATAGAATGAGTGACCGGGACGAAAAATTAATTAGATATCTTCTGAAGAATCGTCATACATCGCCGTTTGAACATGTCCAATTCCAGTTTCACATCAAATGTCCCCTCTTTGTGAGAAGTCAATGGCACAGGCATAGAACATGGAGCTATAATGAAATCAGCTCAAGGTACACAGAGGTCAAGGAAGAATTTTACATACCATCAATGTTCAGGAGACAATCCCCGTCAAATAAACAGGCATCTATTGAAGTACCTGCCGACGAAACGTGCTTTAACGTTTACGAACAAAAGCAAACAGAAACAAGGGAAGCTTACATCCAATCCTGCAAGTTTTCTATTGAGCAGTATAAAAATCTTTTAAAAGCTGGTGTAGCTCGTGAGCTGGCAAGGGCCGTGCTACCGCAGGCCATGTATACTCAATTTTACGGGACCGTTGATCTTCATAATTTACTACATTTCATTGAGCTTAGAATCCATCCACATGCCCAGTGGGAAATCCAACAGTATGCAAAGGCTTTGCTTGAGTTAATCACCCCTATCGTTCCTGTAACGATTAAAATCTGGAAAGAGCTCAAGGAAGATCTTAAAATATAGTGAATGTTTTTATGGAGGTAGTAGCAAGATGAGAATTTTAAAAATGTCACTACTATTCTTCATGACTTTACCTCTCTGGGCAGGACATTTTATAACTGTTAAGTTAGATTCTCTCTCTTATAGAGTTGATCTCGACACAATGAAGACCATTATACTCCACTCGAAAAAAGCTGTTCCGGTCGAAAAAATTGTAATGGCCTTAAAACTACCCGCTGATGCAAAATATAGATTTATTGGAGATGACGGCTATTACCCTGAGAAAGATATCCCTTTCAAAAAACTAAAATATGGATTTATTTACCAGAAGAATAGAAATCTATACTGGACAAGCAAAGCTGATCTTACTCACTGTTACAATGTTAAGAAGGTAAAGTTTATAAAAGTAATCAAATAACTGAATTTCCTCTGGGAAAACTCTGAATCACACGCCGGGAATAAATTATTGAGGGAATATTTTACGGTTTAAGTGGAGGAGATTATAATATCCACCCTTATGAGACCAGGCTTCTTAAAAATTTTTGCATTTCTTGGACTTGTCGGATATATATTGGCTGGAGGAAGAACTGATTTAAGAATCAAAGCTGGGGCTTTACTCTCTGGAATTTCAACTCTTGATGTAATCAGTGCAGGAAAGATAAATACGTCCCTCAACGTTGATGTGATAAGATTCAGAAAAACACCTGAAATTATTACAGGACTCGTTAAAGGAGAAATAGATGTCGCTGTTATACCGGCTGAAATGGCGGCGAAACTTTATGAAAACGGCGCAAAAATAAAAATTATATCAGCAGACATGTTCCAGAATCAGGCAGTTCTTTCAATATCAAATAATATTAAAAATGTCTTTGATCTAAAAGGAAAAAAGATAGCAGCTCTACTTGCATCTGGAACTTTCATGACATTTAAAAGCTATCTCCTGGAAAGCTACAAAATGGAAGATGGAAAGGACTACACAGTTATAAATGCCGTTCCAGGGGCTTTACCAGACATCCTTAAAAAGGGAGATGCCGACGCTGTTGTGGTATGGGAACCCCTTGTTAGTTTACTATTGAGTCAGGGGGCACACGTTGTTGTATCATTTGACCAGCTCTGGAAATCACTTGGGTATTCGGGTAAACCTGTGATGCTTGTATGGGTAACTTCACCACATTTTAACAGCAGGAAAATCATTGATGAGTTCGTTAAACTCAGAGAGAGAGCTGCGAACTACTGGATAAATCACCCAGAAGAGACTGTAAACATTTTAAAAAGTACCTATCAATTTAAGGAAAAGGTTGCAAATTCTATTTACAAACGTGTATCAATAGTAACATGCGGCTTGACTCCAGAAATTATTAAAAACATTAGAAAAGTATGGAGAATCTCATGGAAAGGTGGTTATTTAGAGAAAAATCCAGAAACAATTCCAGATTCGATTTTTTACCGATCGCAGGATGGTTGATTTTAATCATCAGTATCCTCCTTTTATGGAACCTGGTTTCATACTTGTTTAAAGGATTATTTCCATCTATTCATTCAACCTTGAAATTTGCCATATCACAACCATCTGGTTTGTACATAAGAGCAGTCAAACGAACCCTTCTCAACTCTGTAACAGGTTTTCTCATTGCATTTTTCTTTACAATTATTTCTGTATTGTTATCATACCTTAACAATTTTGCAAGAAGCTTTTTCAATGCATTAAACACCCTTATCCAGAGTGTTTCCGTCCTGGTGTGGTCAATAGTGAGTATCATAATTTTTGGAGTAACCAGCATTGTTCCACCCATAATTGTTACGACCTTTGCTGTTTATCCAATACTATTGTCAAGCAGTCTTGGAGCAATTCGTGTGCTTGACCAGAAGTTGTTTGAAATCAGTAAAATACTTGGAGCCTCACGTTTACAGGAATTTTTCTACGTTTTGTTACCGGGTAGTATTCCTTACATAGTGAGTGCTTCACGGGCTGCATTTGGTATCGCACTGAGAATAAGTGTCGTTGCAGAAGCATTTGGTGCCGCAGGTGGTATTGGCTATCAAATTGTATACAATTACGACCTTGCTCGTGTCCCCGGAGTTTTGACATGGTCTATTCTTTTGATTATTCTTATGATTGGTATAGATTTTCTTATTTTAAAACCTCTTGAAAAATGGACTTTGAAATGGAAACTGTAATAAAAGCTACAGACATAGAAAAATCCTATAACGGACTTCAGGTATTAAAAAAAATCTCAATAACTTTACAAAAGGGAGAAGTTATAGCGATTGCAGGACCTAATGGCTGTGGCAAAACCACTTTTTTAAAAATTTTATCAGGTATCGAAATCCCCGATGGTGGAGAATTAAACATTAAGGGTAGAATCGGACTGATACCCCAGGATAACCTGTTATTTCCATGGTTCAATGTCCGGAAAAATATCTCACTGGGTCTCAAATTCAGAGGAGTAAGAAGAGAAATTCGGGAAATAAAGGTTAAAGAAATATCTGAAAGACTCGGAATAACTGGTTACCTGGGAGAATATCCATTGAGATTGAGTGGTGGAACGATAAAAAAAGTGGCAATAGCAAGGGCTCTCGTTCTTGACCCTGATATTCTTTTACTTGACGAGCCATTTGCAGGGCTCGACATTGAATCTGTTGGCACTTTAAAGGATAGTATATTGATGCTTAAAAAATCTGGAATATCCATGATAATTGTCTCTCATCAACTTGACGAATTGTTGGAAATAGCAGATAGAATCTACCTCTTTAGTCACCGCCCTGCTGCTGTTAAAAGAGTCATAAATGTGGGTGAGCTGAGTCCATCAGAGGGTAAGAAACTCGTTACAACCATGATGGAAGGAGGAGAGGCGTGGAATTAGTAGTCGCTATAACCGGTGCAAGTGGTGCTATTCTCGGTATA
>CAYNMM010000103.1:0-18419 GCA_964398355.1 uncultured bacterium | reverse complement strand
ATACTCTCCAATAACCTGCGATTCGAGACCGGAGGCGATGGAGAAGAGGTGTTCAACTGCATCTCTGCCACGGTAAACTGAGATGTATTCAGACGGGACCCTTCCTTCAAAAAGAGTGATGGGCTCGTTCTTTTCACCGTAAGCTGTAAGATTCATTCTGTTGCATGTGGAGAGCATGAAGACCTCTTCAAGATCGTGGTTTTCTTTGAAGTGTAATAAGTGGGAGTGAATGAGATCTTTGCTGATTTCCAGCTTTTCTCTGATTTCAATGGGACAGCTTGTATGATCGATTTCGAGTGAGAATATCTTATTTTCCATTGTTCAACCCTGGGTCAGTTTTTAAGAACTGGGGTTTATTTTATTGTCGCCTGTTCGAAGTGTAAACAGTAAAAAAGTACTATAGACAGGGGTAACAAATTATTAATGCTGTATGAGTGTCGCTTTCGACAAACGTAAAAAATTTTTTCATTCGATTATGTGCTTTAAGAGAGGGAAAGCGGATTTTGCAGATAGAAAAAATTCTTGCAGTTTATTTTTCACACAGAAAAGATAGGCTCTGGTTCTTCGGAGATCGGGATGGCTGATCAAAAAGAGGAGTGATTCAAACGCTATCTCTGGAAATTGAGGCTGGTTGAAAAAATGCTATTGGGAAAAGAAGAAAGTAATTTTTTACCCCTTGCCCCGCAGTGCATTAGCTGTGGGGATTCTTCTCAGGTCTTCTCCCCGGTGCGTTTATCTGTGGGGGGAAGATTCTTCTCAGACTTCCTTCCCCACAATGCTTCGCATTGTGGGGAAGGAAAAAGGAGGAGGAAGATCTCGCCTTCCCTCAATTCTTCCCGCTTGCGGGAGGGGAGGTTGGATATAATTCCTCCCAAGAAGTGGGAGGGGAGTGTAGGTAGATCTTCTCGCAAGAAAAAAGAGGTGAAAAACAAAGAGTTTTTTTCGCAAAGTGAAAGGGGAAGTGATCACTGGTAAAATGTTTTTCGAACAAACCTTCTCTGGAAATTTGACAGGGAAAAGTGTGGATTTTATAATGGTTTATGATGATAAAAGCGATAGTTTTTGATCTTGATAACACGCTTGTTGATTTTATGAGGATGAAAGAGGAGGCGGTGAATTCCGCTATTGAGGCTATGATTGACGCTGGTCTCAATATGACAAAGGAGGAGGCTTACAGGAGGATCTTCGAAATTTACGATCGGGAAGGGATAGAGGATCAGCAGGTTTTTGATAAATTCCTTCAGGAAAATTTTGGTTACATTGACTACAGGATACTGGCAGCCGGGATTGTGGGGTACAGACGTGCAAAAGAGGCGGCTCTGGTGCTATACCCGCATGTTCAATATACACTTATGCAGCTGTTAAAAAGAGGTCTGAGGCTGGCAGTGGTGTCAGATGCTCCAAGGCTCCAGGCGTGGACACGCCTTGCACAGGTTGGTTTACATCATTTCTTCGAGGTTGTAGTCGCCTATGAAGACACGGGAGAGAGGAAGCCCTCACCCAAACCTTTTTTATTTACACTGAGACAGCTTGGACTAAAACCCGGTGAAACCATGATGGTGGGCGACTGGGCAGAAAGAGATATTACTGGAGCAGCAAAGATCGGAATGGTAACGGTCTTTGCAAAATACGGTGATACTTTCGGTACAGTTAATTCCGGGGCTGATTACGAAATTGATGATATCATCGATCTACTTAAAATAGTTGATAAGCTCAACCCGAATACAGGAAAATAATTAGTCCTGCTGGAATTCCCTTTCGAGGTGAAGATTGAAAGCAATCGATATTGTTAATAAATTCGGAGGAACACTTGTGGGAGACCCTGAGGTGGAAGTGAGAAGGGTTTCTTCTCCTGAGGAGGCCGATGGAAACTCCATAATTTTTCTGTTTGATACAGGCAAAATATCAAAACTGAGAGAAAATATTGCAGGTGTGGCGGTAGTTAAAGAGAGACCATCAAGGAATATTGCAAGGGCATATATTATTGTAGAAAATCCCCAACTCTACATGAGTGAAGTCCTCTCTTTATTCGAACATCCTCCTTCCATCACACCTGGTATTTCTCCTCAGGCGTATATCTCTGACTCGGTAAAATATGGGAGGAATGTTACGATAGGGATGTGGAGTTTTATAGGTAAAAATGTGTTAATCGGCGAAAGGACCGTTATTTATCCCTTTGTTTTTATTGGTGACAACGTGGAGATTGGTCAGGATGTGCGCATTTATCCCTTTGTTTACATCGGTTCTGATTCCATTATAGGAGACCGGGTGGTCATCCATTCCGGGACAAAGATTGGTACCGATGGATTTGGTTTTATTAAAACGAGGGACGGATACAGAAAAATACCACAGGTGGGCAGGGTAGTAATAGAAGACGATGTGGAAATTGGTGCAAATTGTGCAATAGATCGTGCTACCCTCGGAGAAACACGGATAGGTAAGGGTGTAAAACTGGATAACCTTATACAGATCGGCCACAATGTCACAGTGGGAAGCCACACGGTCATGGCAGCTCAAACCGGTATTGCAGGTAGTACAAAAATTGGAGAATGGGTAATGATGGGAGGGCAGGTTGGAGTTGCAGATCACCTTGAAATCGGAGATAAAGCCATAATCATGGCTAAATCTGGTGTTTCGAAATCTGTACCACCGAGGAAGATCTTTGAAGGTTATATGGCTCGCGAAAGAAGAGAATATCTGAAATCCCGGTCTCTGCTCGAGAGGTTACCCGAATTCTTTGAAAGATTGAAGAAGTTAGAAGAGGAAATCTTTGGTGATGAAACAAAAAACGATAAAGAGTGAGATTGTTTTTGAAGGAATAGGGCTGCATACCGGTGTTCAAAGCAGGGTTATAATGAAGCCAGCTTCTCCTGACACCGGTATTGTATTTCTGATTGAAAATGAGAAAATCCCTGCGGATGTCGATTTTGTTAGTAATACAACAAGAGGAACAACTCTATCGAGAAATGGAAAGTCAGTACGTACAGTTGAGCATCTTCTCTCCGCTCTCATTGGTATGAATATAGACAATGTGATTGTAGAGGTAGAGGGACCTGAGATCCCGGCACTTGACGGCTCGTCAAAGATTTTTGCCAGTGAAATTAAAAGAATAGGTGCAGTGGAACAGGATAAAGAGGCAAAAAAACTCTGTCTCAATGAGCCATTTATCAAAAAATTTGGTGACAAAAAGCTTATAGCATATCCTGATGCGAAATTCTCCATAAGCTTCGGAATTGATTATAATGATAGTGTTATTGGCAGACAATTCCTATCGATAGAGATCAATCCTGAGAATTATTTAAGTCAAATTGCTCCAGCAAAAACCTACGTTTTTGAAAGGGATATAAAAAGTCTTCTTGAAGGAGGTCTTTCAAAAGGTGGATCACTCGATAATGCGATAGTGATTACAGATGATGGAATAAAAAATCCACAGATTTTAACCTTTGATGACGAGCCAGTCAGACATAAAGTTCTTGATCTCCTCGGAGATCTTGCACTCCTTGGTATGGGAAGGATAACATTCTCAATCCATGCCGAAAAAACAGGACATAGACATCATATAGATTTCATTAAAAATCTGAAGAGCAGAATTGTGTCAGGTGATGAATTATCTATCGATGATATTCTGAAATATGTACCGCACAGATACCCATTCCTTTTGCTGGATAAAATTCTTTCGCTTGAAGACAGCAGGGTGCTTGCATTAAAAAATGTAACATTTAATGAACCATTTTTTACAGGACATTTCCCTGTTGAACCTGTGATGCCAGGTGTTCTCATAATTGAAGCTATAGCACAGGCTGGTGGATTTATGCTACTTTCTCATATTGATGAAAGGGAGAAAAAACTCGTATTTTTCGCGGGAATCGATAATGCACGATTCAGGAGACCGGTTAAACCGGGAGATCAGTTGATAATAGAGACGAGACTGATTAAAAAGAGAGGGAGTATTGTAAAATTCAGAGGAGTTGCGAGGGTGAATGGGCAGATAGTGGCTGAAGCTGATTTAATGGCAAGTATTGTTGAGAGGAGAGAGTGATGATTCATAAAACTGCCATTGTTGATAAAAAAGCCGAAATAGATCCATCAGTTGAGATAGGGCCTTATTCAATAATAGGACCGGATGTTAGAATTGGTAAAGGTACAAAAATAGGCTCCTCTGTTCGCATCGAGGGAGAAACCATTATTGGCGAGAACAATCGAATTTTCCATGGAGCAACTATAGGACTCGATCCCCAGGATTACGCTTTCAGAGGAGAGAGATCCGGTGTTATCATAGGAGACGATAATATTATTCGTGAATATGCTTCCATCCACAGGGCAACCGGTGAAGGAAATTATACGATTGTTGGGAATAACAATTTTATAATGGCTTACGCTCATATTGCTCATAATTGCCAGATCGGTTCAAACATTATAATCGTTAATGCAGCACAGCTTGCCGGGCATGTTGTGGTTGAAGATTTCGCCTACATTTCTGGTCTTGTCGGTGTGCATCAATTTGTCAGGATAGGACGGTATTCTTTGATTGGGGCTAACTCAAAACTCGTGCAGGATCTTCCACCTTTTGTAATTGCCCAGGGTGTATCGGCAAAAGCAACAGGGATAAATATTGTCGGACTTAAAAGGAAGGGATTCAATTTGGAAAGGATTCGTGTGATTAAAGAGATTTATAGAATCTTTTTCCGGTCTAATCTAAACACAGGTGAGGCGATTAAAGAGATTATGAATAGATTCCCTGATAGTCCAGATGCTCAGGAGTTCGTTAACTTTGTGAAAAATTCGAAACGGGGAGTGCTGAAGAAAAGTGAGAGATAGAAAGATCAGGGTAGGCGTCGTTGGAGTTGGCCATCTCGGATTTCAACACGCGAGAATAGTCCATCAGCTTGAGAAGGCAGAGCTTGTGGGGGTTTTTGATATAGATTTTGAACGTGCTGAATATGTTGCCAGAAGATGGAGAACAAAGGCTTTCAAAAAAATGGAAGAGCTTCTTGGAGAAGTAGAAGCGGTCAGCTGTGTTGTACCCACGAGTTCCCATTATGAGGTTGGCAAAGAAATACTTATGAGAGGGCTGCATCTATTTCTTGAGAAGCCCATGACAGAGACAGTTGAACAGGCTGAGGAACTTGTAAAACTCGCGGAAGAGAAAGGAGTTAAGTTCCAGATTGGTCATATTGAAAGATTTAATCCGGCTGTACTTGCAGTCCATCAGTTCATAAATTCTCCAAAATTCATTGAGAGTCATCGTCTCGCCCCTTACAATCCACGGGGTACCGATGTGGATGTGGTGCTCGATCTCATGATCCATGATCTCGATCTGATTTTGTTCTATCTCGGGAAAGAGCCGGTAAAGGTAGAAGCAGTGGGTGTCCCTGTTATAACTGATAAGGTTGACATTGCCAATGCAAGACTGGAATTTGATAATGGTGAAATTGCTAACGTTACAGCCTCGAGAATATCTGTTGAAAAACTCCGTAAGATTCGAATGTTTCAAAAGGATATGTACATATCAATTGATTACCTTCACAGGGATGTGGAGTTTTACAGAAGATATGGAGACGAAATTATTCCATTTTTCCCGGAAGTTGACAAAAATCTCGAGCCTCTGAAGCTTGAACTCGAAAGTTTTGTCTCATCAATATTGAATGACAGACCACCTCCCGTTACAGGAGTAGATGGCCTCAAAGCTCTCCGGGTGGCACTAAGGGTAAAAAAGGATATTTCACGCCGTATTCATAATTTTATTTGACCCTTTTCCACTAAAGTCAGTTTGTTTGACTATACGGAAATACCAGTGTGAAGTGAAAGAAATCAAATCACAAAATCTTTTCAAGGGAGGAAAACTCCATAATAGTTGTTAATCCTTCAGACCTCCTATGAGTATATCCAGGATATTTCAGTTGCGAGTTGGACTCCAGTCATGTGAAATGCGCTACTTTGTTTAGTGTCCTGATTTATGAAGGGGATTCGGAAAATATTTCATCAGTAATCACTTCCACTTTGACAGGTTAAAAATATTGGTCAAGTGTAAAGATTATCATTTTTGTAAGATTTAAAAGAATGGTAATTTTGACATAGATTGTAATCGGCAATATAATCCAGAAAAAGGCACTCCGGGAAAGGGGGAGACATATAATGGAATTGAGTAAGAAACAGGTATGGTTGGTTGTATTTTTAGTAACTGTATCAAGTGTGGCATTTGGAGTATCCTTCACTTTTATTTTAAAAAGTCGCCATATAATCCCTATTTTTAGAAATACTGTACTCTTCTTCTGGGCGTATCTTGTATTCGTTTCTCTTTTTGTGATAGGTGTCTTCTACTATCTACTTTCTCATCTTATGAAACAGGTAAGGAGCAGGGAAGAGAGGATTGAACTTATCAACAGATTGTACAGGACCCTTTCGAAAATAAATCGACTTGTTATCGTCGCTGATAGCAAGAAAGAACTCCTTCAGGATGCATGCGAGGTTTTTGTTGAAGAGGGAGGTTTTGAACTTGCCTGGGGAGCTATTGTAGAAAATGAAGAAATAAAAGAGGTTTCCTGTAAGGGTATCGAAGATACTGACGAGATAACAAGAGTACTTGTTTCATTAATTCAGACAAGAGGAAAAGATTTCTTTGAAAAACTTAAACTGGGTGAAATCATACTTTTTGAAAGCCTTGATGATGGGGATAATATCTCATGGCTGGATGGTATTTTGAGGTTTGGTTTTAAATCCTGTGCATGTATCCCAATTCTCATCGGGAAAGAACTCGTTGCTCTTATGGGTATTTATTCGAGGAAACCTTTACTCATCAATGATCCAGAGGAAATGAGATTACTCAAAGAAATTCAATCTGACCTCTCCTTCGCTTTTAGTATGATAACCAAACTGGAATTTGAGAAACTTCTACTTAAGGCCTTTGATCAGACGAACGAGGTTATTATAATCACTGATAGAGATGGGAATGTGATATATGCAAATCCAGCAATAGAACAAGTGTCGGGTTTTAAAGCCCATGAACTTTTGGACAGAAAACCTGTGCTCCTTGATCTGGAGAATTTCCCGGAAGGTGAGAGAGAAATACTTAAAGGAAAAATCGAATCAAAGGAGCCATTTTCCTGGATAACAGTAAACAGAAAGAAGAGTGGTGAGGTGGTGCAACTTGAACAGATTGTCACACCAATAAAGGACAAATCTGGTAATGTAACGAATTATGTGATTACGGCAAGAGACATAACCGGTGAGGAGCATCTCCGGGAGAAGTTGAAAGAAGTGCTCTATAAGGACCCGGTGACAAATCTTCCGAATAGATTGTATCTTGAAGAGAAGCTTCATACAGCAGTTGAGAACGCAAGGAAAAAGGGTGAGAAGGTTGCACTATTTTACCTCGATATCTGGGGATTCAGTGAAATAAACAGCACCTACGGGTTCAACAGTGGAGATAAAGTACTTACAATGGTTGGTGAGAGATTGAAGGGCGTTGTAGGAGAGATTAATTCCGTTGTGAGACTTGGGGGTGATGAATTCGGAGTTCTCATTGAAAGTCTCAAAAATATCGATGAAGTGAGATTCTGGCTCGATCAAATCACTGGAGTTTTCAGAAATCCGTTAAGACTCGGAGAAAATGAGATTCATCTTGATATTAACATCGGAATTGCAGTATTTCCGGATGGAACTAATTCTACAGAGTTGATCTCGCAAGCGGATGCTGCGTTGAAAAATGCCAAAGAGGAAGGGCCTGGCACATATAAATTTTTTACCGAAGAGATAACTATAAAAATGCAGAGGAAAATATTCATGGATAATCGCCTGAAAGAGGCATCGAGGAACAAAAATTTCATGTTATATTATCAGCCTGTTATCGACCTGCAGAGTGGATTTATCCTTGGTTTTGAGGCGTTGATGAGGTGGCATGATAGTAAACTGGGCTGGGTACCACCAGATGAATTTATCCCGGAAATGGAAACCCTTGGATTGATAGTTGAGGTGGGTAATTGGGTGCTCGATACTTCTTGGACAGACCTTCGTGAATTTTTAGATATAAAAAATGACCTAAAAGTAGCGGTGAATCTTTCGCCCGTCCAGTTGAGAAGAGAAATATTTTTCGACAACATTATAGCCAGACTGAAAAAATCAGATTTATCACCTGAACACTTCGCGTTTGAGATCACGGAGAGCGATATAATGACTAATATTGAAAAAATTAATGAGTTCTTGAAAATTTTGAGGGAAATGGGAGTGCAAATCGATATCGATGACTTTGGTACTGGATACTCATCCCTCGCTTATTTAAAGAAATTGCCGATAGATCACATCAAAATCGATAAGTCTTTTGTAATGGATACCCCTGGCGATAGAGAAGACGTGGTGATCGTTAAAGCTATAACGACTATGGCCCATGAGCTTGGTCTGGAGATCATTGCAGAAGGTGTAGAAACCGTTGAACAGGTGAAATTTCTGAAACAGCTCGGTGTAGAACACGGTCAGGGATACTACTTCTCTAAGCCGATACCCCGGGATGAAGCCCTCGAATTACTCGTTGAAAATTTAAGAACCCCTTTCGAGGTATAAGTGAAAAAGATACTTTTAATTAGGCTTTCGTCACTCGGAGATCTTGTCATTGTATCGTCAGTTCTCGAACTGCTCAAGGAATTACCATACAATGTCTATCTTTTGTCCTATTATCACTTTTCAGCACTTTTCGAACATGATCCACGAGTTTCAGGAATAATTTCAGTACCCAGACCATACGGAATAAAGGATATTTTAAATGTGATTGAAAAGGTAAGGAGTATGAGATTTGACTTTGCTTTTGACCTCCAGAGGAAACTTCTAAGTCAACTTATTTTGAGACTTTCAGGAGCAGGATTGAAATCCACCTACGATAACCGAAGGAAAGATCGTGTAAGAGCAATTAAATTGAAGACTATCCCGGAGGAAATCCCGGTATATGAATTGTATGCAAAACCAATTAAAAATGCACTTAGACTAAATGTTAAAACTCCATGTCCTATTCTTCATCCCTATCCATTACAGATGAATTTGCCTGATCATTATATAGTTATCGCACCTGGAGCAAAGCACAACACAAAGATGTGGCCATACTTTGATGATCTTGTTTCTTCTCTAAGAAAGCTTTATAAGGGGTATGACATAGTTGCAGTCGGAGATTCCAGAGATTCAAAAATATTGAAGTCTTTCAAAAATAAAGTTGTTGATTTAACAGGAAAGACAACAATACCTGAATTGCTGAAGATTGTAGAACAGGCATCTCTCGTAATTTCAAACGACTCTGCTGCAATGCATATCGCATCTGCTTATGGTGTACCAACTGTTGCAATCTTTGGACCTACAATCCCGGAGTTTGGCTTCCGCCCATGTAATGCAGAAATTGTTGAGTTAGAAAATCTGCCATGTAGACCATGCTCACTTCATGGAACTGAAAGGTGTCCCTTATCACACTTTAAGTGTATGAGAGAAATAACAGTTGATATGGTTGTATCTGCCATTAAGAAAATCTTTCCGTAGCTCGAGAGGGACCGAAAATATTTTATCAATAATCACTTCCCCTTTCATTTTGCGAAAAAACTCTCTTTGTTTCCCCCCTTCTTCATGCGAGAAGATCCATCTACAGTCCCACCTCCCACTTTGTGGGCTGACATTGCCTATGAAAATTTTAAAAATGACCTCAAAGCTGTCATAAATTGAAAGAAAAGATCTTACACAGATTTTTGTTCTCAGAATGCAAAAATTATACAAAATTTATGAATAAAACAAAGGGCTTATCCTCAGGGTTAAGACTAATATCCGTTATTTCCCTCATCTACTTTGCGTAAAACTTCATCCTTAATTTCCCCTCCTGCTTTGCGGAAGTGGATAGAGAGGAGGGCTACAAAAGCTCCCATCACTTGTCCCTGTCAATATTCTCTTGCCAATTCCGGTCTTTTTCCCGTCCTTTATCCTCTCTAACAAATCTTTATGGGCAAGGAGGTTTGAGAAGGATTCTCTCACCACACAAATAAATGCACTATGGAGGAGGTTTGAGAGGAATTTTCACCCACAGTACTGAACACACTGCTGGGGAGTAGGTTAAAAAAATTAAATTCATTTTTTTCAAAACATTCTTTCGAATAGCTTCTTCCAAAGCTTTTTATAGTTCTTTTGCGATGACTCATTACAGGTTTTTCGATACCCGGGCGAAGGGTCATTTTGTGACTCTCCTTGTTCACCCGCAGAATGACATTTATAATTCTCTTAAAAGGAGGAAAAATATGGGAACAAAGGGAAGAGCACTTGTAGGCGAGCATGCTGATAAAATTATCGATTTACTCAATAAAGCTCTCTGCGATGAATGGCTTGCTTACTACCAGTACTGGATAGGTGCTAAGGTTGTAAAAGGCCCAATGAAAGATGCTGTAATAACAGAACTTATAGAACATGCAAATGATGAACTAAGACATGCTGATATGCTTGTCGCAAGAATCCTTGAACTTGGAGGAACACCAGTTTTATCGCCTGATGAATGGATGAAACTCACAAATTGCGGATATGAAAAACCTGAAGACCCGGCAGTTAGAAGGATACTTGACCAGAATATCAAAGGTGAACAGTGTGCTATTGAAGTTTATAACTCATTACTCAAGTTTACAAAGGATATTGATCCGATTACCTATAATCTCGTTTTGCAGATTCTAACTGATGAAGTCGAGCACGAAGAGGATCTTCAAGCACTTGTAGAAGATCTTGAGAATATGAGGATGTAAAAAAGTATATCATGAAGAACCCCCTTCCTGTAAAAGCCATTATGGGAGGGTACTTTTTGTAAAATTGAACCTCTAAAAAGACTCGAGGACTAATTTTTTAGCAAGAATTAGTGAGTGGTCTTTTTATCATCAACCTGGACTAAAGATAATAGTTTTATCCGGGAATATGCAGAAATGCACCATCTGGTGCTTAAAGGAAGAACAGGATACTCCCATGAGTTGTATTTATCGATTATTTTAGAATATTTTACAAAAAAAGAGTGTAAGACCTGGATTGTTCAGCATTCGAATTGATATGTTCAGCCCTTATTTGAAAATCTTTTCAATTCGGTGTAACTGACCATTTATAGTCTTGAACTCTATAAAACTGTCACTTTCCCGGACAATCCAGCCCAGGTAGGTTCTATGCCCATCGCAGTCTCTAAAGCTGATAATATGAGAGGGATTAACACCAAATTCGTCAATATACTTTCTCTTCTCTTCTTTGCTAAGCTCAACGATTCTAAGATGAAATACCGTTCGGTGATTGCCACCCATTATTGGAGCTTCCCATAAAAACTTTTCTACTGGATTTATCTTCATTAGTTTCACCCCTCAAATATGAAGTGTTAAAAAACTTTTTTTAAGTCTTTTTCTCCCGAAGGCCATGAATAATGTTAAAGCTATTTTTACCCTTAAACAAGGGGGATTTCCCTTCAGATTCCGGTAATACTTGCAAGGATTTTTTTAATTTGCTTCCAGCTTGTAAATATGTACTACCAGCCAGGATTGGAATTCACCCTTCCAAAAATTCTCATACACCATCATCTGGAAAATTTTTCATTTCACAACCAGGTGCTCTTCCAATTCTGTAGGTGTAATTAAACGCTTATACCATAGAAACCAGGGAGTATCGAGAAATCCGATAACATTTTTACTGACCATCTGACCTATGATCAAAGGAAGGACAGGCATTGTGCCCCAGAATGCGAGTGTAACAAATATTATGCTGTCGAGTGTGAGGTCGAGGATGTCACTTGCCACACTTCTCAACCAGACCTGTCTTTCAAATTTCTGCTTGAGTTTATCAAAAACCAGTGCGTCAATGTTCTGACAAATGAGGAACGAGATCCAGCTTGCAATTGTGATTCTTATACTCAGTGTAAATAAAGCTCGCCAGGCAGTTTCATATTTGAAAAAAGGTGCCGGTGTTAGTGAATTCATCATTAATACGAATATTATGAGGAGAACCTGACTTACAAAGGCGATGAATATGGCGATATGTGTTTTTCGACGGCCGTAAACCTCATTGATCATATCGATAGCCTGCGAGACAAATGGGTATATAAAGATTGCTGATGGTGCGACAAACTTGTACACGATAAGATCAAAAACTACAATTCTTGATGCAAAAATTTGTGATGCAGCCATATAAAGTACGTACATCGCTGTGAGCGCAGCAAATCCAAGCTCCGGAAATTTTCTCACAACGTACGCACTAAAATACGTGACTATCGTTAACGAGATGATCCAGTAAATCCAAACCATTGGTATCTTGTGAAGGATTTAGTAAGCTTTAATCAGCCTTTTCTCGAATTTCTCCCTCTTCCCTTGAAACCGTCACCTCAATCCCACCACGGATATTGACAAATAATTCAATTTTCAAATATTTGGGGGATATGGCCGTTTTTATATCTTCAAAAATCCTGTTTAATAGTGCCTCATGGGTCGTCCTTTCATTTCTAAAACTAACAAAATAGTATTTTAAACTTTTCAACTCAACAACCTTTTTATCTGGTATATAAACAATCCTTATCTTGTAATAATCAGGGTTTCCGGAAAAAGGGCAAAGTGCGGTTAATTCTTCTGTGAAAATTTCCACCCTGTAATCCCTTCCAGGATACTCGTTGTCAATGGCTACAAGCATGTTCTCCATAATCTACCTCCGGGATTTGATGGTCTTTACTATAAAACAAGATTTTCAAAAACTCAATTGTAGTAATCACGATAAATAATGCCCTGTACTCCTGCAAAATTCGTGATAGACCGTAAACTCGATGTACGTTAAAAAATACGAATTGGGAAAAACAGTTACCTACTGTATAATTATGCACTCTTTAACAAAGACCTGCCGATTAATAAAATTTTCCCGCTGGAGGATGAGTATGAAAAAATTTAAACTGGTTGTACCGAAAGGTAGAATTTACAAGAAAGTTGTGGAGTTACTTGAAGATATCGGAATAAGGGTCGAAGCTGATGAGAGAACATACAGACCCTTTGTCAATGATCCTGAGATTTATGTGAAGATAATGAAACCACAGAATATCCCGAAACTGGTTGAAATTGGTGCTCACGATGCAGGTTTTACAGGGTATGATTGGATTCTTGAAACAGGGGCTGATGTGGTTGAACTACTTGATACAGGCTTTGATCCAGTTAAAATTGTCGCTGCCATACCGGTGAATTCCAGCTGGGAAAAACTTAGATCAAGGAAGGTTATCGCCGCGTCTGAGTATGAAAATATTACCAGAAGATTTCTGGAAGAAGAGGGACTGGATTATATTTTTATTCGTACGTTTGGGGCAACAGAGGTTTTTCCCCCTGAAGACGCAGATCTGATTGTGGATAACTCCGCCACAGGCAGGACACTGGAGATGAATCGTCTGAAGGTTGTTAAAGAGCTTTTCTCATCCTCTACAAGATTTATAGTGAATAAGGATTCTTTAAAAGACGAATGGAAACGTGAAAAGATTGACGAAATGATCATGCTCTTCAAAGCTGTTTTGAATGCCCGTGAAAGAGTTATGCTCGAGATGAATGTACCAAAAGATAAGTTCGAAGAAATTGTCAAAATTCTTCCATGCATGAGGGCTCCTACTGTAGCACCACTTTATGGAAATCAGGGGTACGCTATTAAAGTTGCTGTCAAAAAGGATGAGGTTCGCTCACTGATCCCCCTTTTGAAAAAAATGGGTGCAACCGATATCCTTGAATATGAATTGAGGAAGGTAATCGCATGAAAAAGCACCTTGAGAGATTAAAGCCATATCCGCTACCGGGATATCCAAGAAAGGATAAGATAAGGCTTGATTTAAACGAAAATTCCTTTGGCCCCGCACCTGGGGTCCTCGATGTTCTGAAGAATGCGACACCGGAGGATATTGCTGTTTACCCCGATTATAGACGAATAGAGGAAGAGATCGCTAAGTATGTCGGGGTGAAAAAAGAATATGTTGTCGTTACCAATGGAGCTGATGACGCAATAAAGTGTGTATTTGAAGGGATCGTGGACCATGGTGATAGGGTACTCATCCCTAATCCAACTTATTCCATGTATGAGATTTACACTGACCTCTACGACGGTAAAAAAATCTTCGTGAATTATGACAAAGATTTCGCTTTCCCTATAGATGAATTTATTGAAAAGGTGAGAAATGTGGATCTCGCTGTTGTGGTAAACCCAGCAAATCCCACAGGGGATAAAATTTTACGGAAAGATTTCTTAAAAATCATGGAAGCCACTGATGGAACCCCTGTGATCCTTGACGAAACTTACTGGCAATTCGGTGGTGAAACTTTTGCTTCTCTTGTAGAAAAATTTCAAAACCTTTTTGTCATTCATTCCTTCTCCAAACTTTTCTCAATGGCCGGTGTAAGATTGGGATACGTTATTACCAGAAACCGCGAACTTATTGAGAAAGTTATAGAGCCCTTCAGGGTTAGCTCTCTTGCGGTAAAGCTTGGTATCGCGACACTCCAGAATATAGATTATTACAGAGGATTACTTGAAAAGATCGCCAGAAATCGAGAGTACCTTGTAGTGGAGTTTAACAACAGGGGACTTGAGGCCAGAAATACATTCACGAACTTTATTCTCGTTAATGCTGGCAATAGGGCAAAATTTATAAAAACCAGGTTATTTGATAGAGGAATTTTAATTAAGTCCTACGAGGAGCCCAATTTACTCAGAGGATTTCTCCGTGTAAGTGTTGGAAAATTTACAGAAATCGAGGAACTCTTTAGAAATCTGGACGATATCCTGCCTGACCGGGTTCTTATATTCGATTTGGACGGTGTACTTGTGGATGTCAGAGAATCTTACAGGACAGCCATTAAAAAGACGGCTGAATTTTTCATCGGTGATGAGGTCAGTTATGAAAAGATCCAAGAATTTAAAAATCGTGGAGGATTAAATAATGATTGGGATCTTACCCACGAAATAGTGAAGTCCCACGGTGTTGATGTCTCTCGTGATGAGATCATTAAAAAGTTCCAGGAGTTATTCCTTGGTGAAAATTTTGATGGATTCATTTCGAGGGAGAAATGGATTCTCAAAAAGGAGATTCTTGAAGAGCTTTTCAAACGTTACCGACTGGCGATTTTTACTTCGAGACCTCGTGAAGAAGCAATTTATACACTAAAAAAATATGGAGTGGAAAAATTTTTCGATATGGTAATTTCTCTGGATGACGTGAAGGAGACGAAACCATCTCCAGAAGGAATTTTAAAAGTTCTCAAGAGTCTCAAAATCAAACCGGAAAATGCTGTATATTTTGGAGACACGGTTGATGACATGATGGCCGCAAATAGTGCCGGTGTCCTCGGTGTAGGGATTGCTCCACCAGGTGGAGAACTGAGTTTCTATGAGAAATTGTTTAAAAAGTACGGAGCTAAAGATGCTTTGAAAAGTATTAATGAAATAATGGACTTTCTAAAAAAATGGGAAAATCAAACTCTGGAGACACAGAAATGAGGGAGGCATTTTTTAAAAGAGAAACAAAGGAAACAAAGATTGAAGTATATATCAGGTTTGAAGGAAAGGGAGAGGGGAAGATTGACACTGGCATTGGATTTTTCGATCACATGCTTGAGAACTTTGCACGTCACGGTCTATTTGATCTCAAGGTGAAGGTTGATGGGGATCTTCACGTTGATGCACACCATACAGTTGAAGATACGGGGATTACTCTTGGTGAAGCGTTCAAAAAGGCTCTGACGGAGAAAAAGGGTATTAAAAGATCTGGATTTTTCATTTTCCCTATGGATGAATCCCTTTCCCTTGTGTCTGTTGATATTTCGGGCAGGCCTTTTGTTAATTTTGACTATAAATTTTCAAATCCAAAGCTTGGGGAATTTGATACAGAGCTTGTAAAGGAATTTTTGAATGGTCTTGCACGTGGGCTTGGTATGACCGTTCACGTAAAAGTTTTAAATGGAGAAAACACTCATCATATTATCGAATCTATTTTTAAAGCCCTCGGTCGAGCATTAAAAGAAGCTGTCGAACTGGTGCCGGGTATTAATGAGGTTCCAAGCACAAAGGGTGTAATATGAGAATAGGGATCATAGATTACGGGGCTGGCAATCTACTCTCTGTCAAGAAAGCGTTTGATTTTCTCGATGTGGAGGCATTCTTCATAAGATCATACAGGGAAATGAAGGATACCAGTGCGATTGTCCTACCTGGAGTTGGGGCTTTCAAAGCAGCAATGGACAGCCTGAAAAACATCAGAGAATCAATCATAGAATGGATCGCAAGTGGAAAGCCATATCTTGGAATATGTCTTGGACTACAACTTCTATTTGAGGAAAGTGAGGAATCTCCCGGTGTGGAGGGCCTTTCAGTGTTAAAGGGGAAAGTTGTTAAATTTCGAGCTGGGAAAGTTCCACAGATAGGTTGGAATAGCATAAAAATCGTGAGAACTTCTCCCGTGTTTAATGGGATTAACGATGGCGAATACTTTTATTTTTTACACAGTTACTATGTTATTCCTGAAGACAATAAATTTGTCATATCTAAGACAGATTATGGTGGAGAAACCTATACGTCCGGGGTCCAGAGAGATAATCTCATAGCTGTCCAGTTCCATCCCGAGAAGAGCGGCCGTGCAGGACTCAAATTTCTAAAAAATTGGATTAACTTTGTAGCAGGAACTTCAGGGTTTTGATTCCCACATAGAAATAGATTATCGTAACCACTACGAGAGCAGAAGCTGAGGAGAAGAGGAAAAGGCCGTGTTTGTTCGCAAATTGATATGTAATGGAGCTCAGTACAGAAAGAGCGACAAATGGACAGACAAACGACCACCAGCTTGGACCAAAAGGTACGTGATGTTTAAAATATGCAAATAGGACGATTAATCCGAGTGTCGCCGCTGCCCCCATTACACCAATTCCCATTAGAGATACAAGCATAAACCATACGTGCGGAATTTTGACATGAAAGTGATGAACTATAAGGTGCATGGTTTTTAGAACAAATATAGTGTAAACAGTGATTGATGGCATGATAAGAAGGGAAGTAGGAGCGACAGATGGCTCTGGAAGTCCATAGAGCATGAATCTTTCAAAAATGAATATAAGGGCGAGTGCACCAATTACTCCACCAATTCCGAAGGAGGTTAATCCAAGAAGTAATGATATGTCTGCAAGTGGTTCTGGAAGCATCCCGGACATGGAAACAGCCGGTATTGCATGTAATCCATAAACAAGTGGTTGAAGGAAAAGACCAAAGTGAAATTCCTTGAGGGAAGCCGTGACCGTAAAGGTATTCAGTAAAATCTGTCCACCAAGTATTACAGCGATGATAAATGATATAAACCAGAAGATAAAACCGTAGATTGCAACTCTTTTCATCGGGAAATTCATAAGGGAGGGAAGTATGGCAAAGGAGGAATTCAAAATCATCACCAGCGCAGCAGGCATGGCCATCCATCCAGTGCTTACAACCGGATTCCCTATTTTATCCGTACTTTTGCCATCAACAGGGATCTCTATACCAAAGAAACGAGAGTAGTTCTTCCCAAGTGCTTTTATCCAGAATGGAAGATTTATTATAAATAGTACAATAGAGAGAATCCAGAAGAACACTTCGAAAAAAACAACAACAGGACTAAATCCTGTTATATCTCCAAACTTCCAGAATGCAAGACCAAGACCTCCAGCTCCCAGAGAAGATAAGTAGTAAAGTGGCGTATACTTCTTCATCATACTTCCTCCACTTTTATTATTGAATTTAAATTCGCTACATAGAATTGTCAATAATTAAACAATTCTTTTTCTTAAAGAATTGAGGACAAGAATATTTATTAAGTGGTGGTTTTAGTAACGGAAATTATATCACTTACATTTTCTGGGGATATACTCCTTTTTCCATGCTCAATTTCCTTAATAATTCTGACAATTTTCTCATTAACAGGTACTGATACCCCGAGTTCTTTTGCTTTCTCCACAATAAATCCGTTGAGAAAATCAATTTCAGTAGGTTTGCCCCTTTCAAGTGACTGTAAACTTGATGATTTTAGTTTTCTATACTTGAAGCCGACTCCTCTCAAAAGTACATATCGATAAAGATTTCCCAGTAGCCCCTGTGCATTGACAATTTTGTAATAATTTAACTTACCCTCATAGGGTGGTACTTTTATCCCCATTAATTTAGCGACTTCCAGTGCTTCTCGCATAATTTCAATAAAAATTTTCCTGATTCTACCACTTGAGAGCATCTCTCCGAGATAAAGCCCCGTGATTGCACCCATAGATGTAATTGCAGAGTTTATTATTAGTTTAGAATATAACTCTGAAAGTATATTTCTTGAGATTGTAACCGGAACTACATTTTCAAGTAATGATTTTATTGTTTCAAGAGCCTGGTCTGACTGAGATGTGTGAATATAGCCGATCCAGAATCGCCCG
>CAYNMM010000102.1:0-3552 GCA_964398355.1 uncultured bacterium | reverse complement strand
GGGGACATTCAACTTTTCAAAGGCAGTTTCGAGGATTATGCTGAGGCAGAAAGGTGGTGTAATTATAAATATTTCCTCTGTTGTTGGTATTACAGGTAATCCGGGTCAGTCAAATTATGCGGCGTCAAAGGCAGGGATAATCGCATTTACAAAGTCTCTTGCAAAAGAGCTCGGCTCGAGAAATATTCGCGTTGTTGCTGTGGCTCCGGGTTTTGTTGAAACTGCTATGACTTCCGGTTTACCAGAAGAGGTTAAAGATACCTACCTTCAGTCCATCGCATTGAGAAGGTTTGGAACCCCCGAAGATATTGCTAATGTGGTCAATTTTCTGGCGTCCCCGGATGCCGGTTACATAACAGGTCAGGTTATCGTTGTGGATGGAGGAATGATTTGATGGATATCTATTCCTACATCCCTGATGAAGATTATGCCGTATATGATGGATTTCTCTCATTCCTGGGGATGTACGAGGATCGACGAAGAATTACGAATTATAGAAGGTGTATGAAAAGGTACAGACACAGGATTAAGAACGGGGTGGTGATTGAAGCAGGTGCAGGATTTGGTATTTTTACAGAGTACATGCTTAAACTCGGTGCTAAGAAGGTTTATGCCGTTGAAGAAAATAAACTCATGATCAAAATTCTTAAAAATAAATTCAGGGATAATGCGCAAGTCGTTGTAGTGGAGGGATTGATAGAAGATTTTGAGCCTGATGAAAAAATTGATTTTCTTGTTCACGATTTCTGGGGAGCCCTTTTGTATGATGAAAATCTTATTTCACTTGAGAGATTAAAATTCAGCCCGGGTATTATCTTTCCCAACAGGGGAGAGCTTCGTTATGGAGTCTTTGACCTGGAGGCCTTTAACGACAAAATTATTACAAGAGAGATTCTTGATATTCTCGAAGGAATTCTGGTCTCTGACCTGATTCCGACGAGAGAGTTACCTCTCGATAGAATAGCCTATACCTGGTCAGCATCAGAAGGCCTTAGGAAGATTGATTCAAAACTTCCCCAAAAGGGTGATGTTCTCGTTTTTGGAATAAAAATTTTCCATGATGGGGATGAAGTGTGCCGAACACATTTTTGCTATAACTGGCCATACATTTGGACAAAGAAGACAGGGAGGAAGTTTAACCTTGAATTCTTTGAGCGAGAACCCGGTTATATTGAGGCGAAAATTGATTTTTTAAGTTCTGACAAATAAAATAAAGGACATTATGATAGATATGGACAAGAAATACGACCATAGAAAAGTCGAGGACAAATGGTATAAATTCTGGGAGGAGAAGGGGTTTTTCAAGGCGGAGCCGAAACCTGGAAAGAAAAAGTTTGCCATCTCCATGCCACCTCCAAATGTTACCGGTAAGATCCACATGGGTCATGTATTAAACAATACCCTACAGGACATTCTCATTAGAATGAGGCGGATGCAGGGCTATGAAACGCTGTGGCAGCCAGGAATCGATCATGCTGGAATTGCGACACAGAACGTAGTTGAGAGAGAGATAGCAAAAGAAGGGAAGACAAGATTTGATCTTGGCCGAGAAGAATTCATTAAACGAGTTTGGGAATGGAAAGAAAAATACGGAAATACAATTCTACTTCAGTTGAGAAAACTTGGGGTCTCTGCAGACTGGTCGCGGACAAAGTTTACGATGGACCCCGACATGTATGAGGCTGTTATCGAAGCATTTGTTAGACTTTACGAGAAAGGGTTGATTTATAAGGGCACACGAATAATAAACTGGTGTCCACGTTGTGGCACCGCACTTGCTGATGATGAAGTTGAGTATTCTGAAGAACATTCCCATCTCTGGTATATTAAATACCCCCTTGTGGAAGGGGATGGATACGTTGTTGTTGCCACCACAAGACCGGAGACTTATCTCGGCGATACTGCAGTTGCAGTTAATCCAGAAGATGAGAGATACAAACATCTTATTGGTAAAAAAGTTAGGTTGCCTTTGATTGATTGGAACAGAAGGAGCTTTTCACTGGGGGGTGAAGGGGAAGATGTGCCTCCTGAGATTCCCATTATTGCAGATGAGCTGGTTGATCCTGATTTTGGAACAGGTGCTGTAAAGGTTACACCAGCGCACGATCCGAATGACTATGAGATTGCAGAAAGACACGGTCTACCTCACGTTGTTGTGCTTGATCTTGAAGCAAGGATGAACGAGAATGCAGGTCCATACAAAGGAATGGACAGGTATGATGCGAGAAAGAAGATTGTTGAAGATTTGAAAGAAGCTGGATTCCTTGAGAAAACCGAACCGTATAGCCACTCAGTTGGCCACTGTTACAGATGCCATACGGTAATTGAGCCATACCTATCAGAACAGTGGTTTGTGAAGATGAAACCACTTGCTGAACCTGCCATAAAAGCTGTGAAAGAGGGGACTATCAAAATTGTTCCCGAAAACTGGAAAAAGGTTTACTTCCACTGGCTCGAAAATGTGAAAGATTGGTGTATCTCACGCCAAATCTGGTGGGGACACAGAATCCCTGTTTACTACTGCAAAGACTGTGGAGAAATGACTGTTTCTAAGGAGAAGCCCGAGAAATGTCCTAAGTGTGGCTCTCCCAATCTGGAACAGGATGAGGATGTTCTTGACACATGGTTCTCTTCCTGGCTCTGGCCTTTCTCAACCCTTGGATGGCCCAAGGAAACACCTTACCTTGAGTATTTTTATCCCAACGATGTCCTTGTCTCTGGATGGGATATTCTCTTCTTCTGGGTTGCCAGAATGGTGATGGCAGGTTACGCCTTTATGGGAAAAGAACCCTTTGAGTACATTTATCTCAATGGGCTCATTAGAGACGAATTGAGGAGGAAGTTGTCTAAATCTCTTGGCAATTCCCCTGATCCGCTTGATTTATTCAAAAAATTTGGTGCAGACGGTGTCAGAATGGGGTTGATGCTCATCGCTCCGGAAGGCCAGGATATTATTTATAGTGATAAAAGATTGGAAGTTGGGAGAAATTTTGCCAACAAAATATGGAATGCGACAAGACTCCTGTTCCTCAATCTTGATGATGATTATAAATGGGAAGGATTACCTCAGGAAATTGAAATTGAGGATAAATGGATTCTCACGAAATTGAATGAAACGGTGCAGAAAGTTACAGCTGGTCTCGAAAAATTTGATTTCAATGGAGTTGCATGGATGCTTTACGAATTTTTCTGGGGAGAATTCTGTGACTGGTACCTTGAAATGATAAAGCCGAGATTTGCCGATAAGGAAAAGAAAAACGTTGCCCTGAGTGTGGCCTTTTATGTACTTGATAGGTTTCTCAAACTGCTCCATCCCTACATGCCATTTATCACTGAGGAAATCTGGCAAAAGTTACCCAACAAAGAAGGCGAATCGATAATGATTGCCCCATGGCCAGAAAAAGACGAGCACATTTATCCCATTTCCGTTGATTATATTGAGCAGCTTAAAGGTGTGATCGAAGGGTTGAGAGAGATCCGTGCTGAGTTTAACCTGCCTAAAAACACAAAGCTCACTCTTCAGGCTCTAATACCAGAGGCCGAGCCATTTTT
>CAYNMM010000101.1:0-4140 GCA_964398355.1 uncultured bacterium | reverse complement strand
AGGCAATTTTTACAGCACTTAATATGGAGGATTAATTATGTGTCTTGGTGTTCCTATGAAAATAGTTGATTTAAATTCTGAGCTTGGTACAGCCCAGGCTGAAATTTCGGGTTTCAGGCAGCAAATACGGATTGATCTTCTTGAAGATGTGAAGGTAGGGGATTACGTCATTGTCCATGCCGGTTTTGCTATTCAAAAAATAAGTGAAAAGGACGCAGAGGAAACTTTGAGACTTATAGAGGATATATTTTTCGATGATGAAGTACCTTGATGAGTTCAGAGATCAAAAAAGAGTCAAAAAACTCGTAAAGGAAATTGAAGAGATAGATCTGCCTGAGAGAGTAAACATTATGGAGGTTTGCGGTACTCACACAATGTCAATCCGCAGGTTTGGGATTCACAAACTGGTTGAGAGTAAAGTAAGTTTGATCTCTGGTCCTGGCTGTCCGGTTTGTGTTACTCCGGTCTCCTACATGGACAGGGCTATCTGGCTTGCAAAGAGGGAAGACGTGATAATTACTACATTTGGGGATATGGTGAAGGTTCCTGGTACAAAAGGTTCCCTCCAGATGTCAGGACGTGATGTTCGTGTTGTCTATTCACCCATTGAGTCTATTGATATCGCCTTAAAGAACCAGGATAAGAAGGTTGTGTTTCTTGCTGTTGGATTTGAGACTACTGTGCCTACCATAGCAGCGACCATCTTGGAAGCCAGACGACGCAATCTAAGGAATTTTTTTATCCTTGAAGGTAACAAAATTATGCCACCGCCATTGAGAGCACTTCTTGATGACAGGGATATGCATATTGATGGATTTTTGCTACCAGGACATGTCTGCACGGTTTCTGGGTATGTTCAATACCAATTCATAGCTGATGAGTATGGAAAAGTTGCAGTTGTGTCAGGTTTTGAGCCGGTAGATATACTTCTTGCTATATTAGAGATTCTGAAATTGATCAAAAAGGGACAGCCCCTTGTTAAGAATATGTATCCGCGGGCAGTGAGACCTGAGGGTAACAAAAAAGCTATGGAACTTGTATTTGATGTATTTGAAACTGCGGATGCTGAATGGCGTGGATTGGGAACCATTCCAGGGAGTGGTCTCGTACTCAGGGAGCCTTACAAGGATTTTTCGACTGTGGGGTACTTCGAAATTCCCAATTTTGATTCGCGCGAGCATCCATTATGTATTTGTGGAGAAGTTTTGAAGGGAAAGGCGGTGCCGGAAGATTGCGAACTTTTCGGAAGAGGATGTACCCCTGACCATCCAGTGGGGCCCTGTATGGTCTCATCAGAAGGGACCTGTGCAGCTCATTACAGATACAGGAATCTGCCCTGACTTTTCGAATTTGTGTATTTCTGTTTACAGTGCATTGGAAAACAATTATAATAACAGACCAATTTTCACCCAGGGAGGTTAAAGAATGGCAGCAAAATGTTATATTTGTGGTAAAGGACCAATTACAGGACATCATGTTAGCCACGCGCATAATCTAACAAAGAGGCGCTGGAAGCCCAATCTTCATAGGGTTACAATTCTGGAAAATGGAAAAAAGAAAAGGGTACGTGTTTGCACAAAGTGCCTGCGTAAAGTCCAGAAAGTTGTATAATCCCCTTTAGTATGCTGGAAATCAGAGCTGTTAAAGACGATCTGGAGCTCAACGAAGTATTTCGTGTACTTGATAGAGCTTTCAGACGTACAAAAGCTGATTATTTTATCAGAAGAACCACTATAGGTAAGCCTGATTATGATTACTGGCATACACGTGTGCTTGTTCTTGACGGAAAGGTTGTCTCAACTATAGAGATTTTCCCAACCTTTATGTGGTTGGAGGGTAGAAAAATCAAAAATGCCGGTATTGGCTCTGTAGCGACAGATCCAGATTTTCAGGGTAGAGGATTGGGTATTAAAATTGTCAAAGACACTAACAACTTTGTGAAAAATAAGGGTTTCACAGTTGCAACCCTTTTTACCTCTATATTTGATTTCTATGCAAAAGCTGGATATTTTAAGGTTACTTATCCTATCTATGAAATAGGCAGGGTATACTCTCTACCTGCTGGTAAGAAAGTTATTACCTTTAGGCCTATTTATATTGAGAGAATTGTGAGAATTCATGAGGAGTACAACAGACCTCTTGTGGGGCCAGTTGTGAAAGATTGTGAGTCATATATGAGGTCATTTGGTTTCCTTAATGAAGATACATGGCTTTTCATGCTTGCTCACGATGGGAGTGATATTACTGGCTTTATAAGGGCACGGGAATTTAAGAATACACTTGAAGTTCTTGAGTTCGCTTCTGTGACTCCGGACGAGGATCTTGCTCTCTTTACTGAGAATTTGAGGGAGCGAGGTGAAAGGAAAAGAATTTTTATTAATCTTTCAGATTATGAAAAAGAAAGGATTACACGGGTTGAACTCAAAAGCAGGGGACAATATTCCATGATGTTTGCCATCCTTGACGATAAATTCATAAGTAAGGATGAATTTATAGAAAAATTCAGAATGAGGGGGAATTTCTGGTTGGCTGACCTTTATTAAATTGAGGGAGTTTGATATGGCAGAAGAAAAGGTTGTGAATGCAGTTGCAAAATGGGCAGGAGGTATGACATTCGTTGCACGTGCTAATTCTGGACATGCTGTTGTTATGGACGCCACTGTAAATGAGGGTGGTGATGACTCAGCGCCACGACCGATGGAACTTTTATTGATTTCTTACGCAGGATGTACTGCCATGGATGTTGTTGCTATTCTGAGAAAGTTTGGTGTGGTTCCTGATAAATTTCTGGTTGAGATAACAGGTAAGAGAAGGAAGACTCACCCACGGTATTATAAAGAAGTGACGGTGAGATATATTTTATCAGGTAAGGATATACCAAGGGAAAAGGTGGAGAGAGCCGTTGAGTTGTCACAGAACAAATTCTGTTCGGTAACGCCAATGTTCAAGGAGCTTGCTAAGGTCAATTACGAGATAATAATTAATGAAAATTAAGCTTGACAGGTTAAAAAAATGGAAATTATAATTGGTCAACCAAATGCCGAGGTGGCGGAATTGGCAGACGCGCTGGGTTCAGGACCCAGTGGAGTAAAATCCGTAGGGGTTCGAGTCCCCTCCTCGGCACTTTCATTATAATTCAAGGAGGTATTAAGATGGATATATTCGAGAAATTGAGAGATATCATAGTAGACCAGCTTTCAGTAGCTCCAGAACAGGTGAAACTTGAGGCGAAATTCCAGGAAGATCTTGGTGCTGATTCTCTTGATGTGGTTGAGCTTGTTATGAGAATCGAAGAGGAATTCAATATTGAAATACCGGACGAAGATGCGGAAAAGATTGTTACAGTCGGTGATGCGGTGAGATACATTGAAGAAAAGCTAAAATGAAAAAGCGTGTAGTTATTACTGGTATGGGGGCAGTGACCCCCATTGGAAACAATGTAAAAGATTTCTGGGATGCACTTTTAAGGGGGGACAATGGTGTTGATATAATTAAAAGATTTGATGTTTCCGAATTTAGTGTGAGAATTAGAGCTGAGGTAAAAAATTTTGATCCGACTGAAAAGATCGATCGTAAAGAGACCAGGAGGATGGATAGATTTACACAGTTTGCCCTTTATGCATCGACTGAAGCAATTGAAGATTCCAGACTGCTTGAATCAGAGTATGACAAGCACAGAGTAGGAATTCTTATTGCTTCCGGAATTGGAGGAATTGAGACCCTTGGGAGAGAGTTTGAGGTGATGAAGGCTAAAGGGGTTAATCGTGTAAGTCCATTTCTCGTTCCAATGATGATTCCTAATATTGCTGGGGGCTGGGTTTCTATCAAATTTGGCTTCAAGGGGCCTAATTTCTGCGTTGTTTCTGCCTGTGCATCTGCCAGTCACGCAATTGGAGAGTCGTACAGGATGATCCTTCGTGGTGAGGCTGATGTTATGATAACGGGTGGCAGTGAGGCACCGTTTACACCACTTGCACTCGCGGGTTTCTCAAATATGAAAGCCCTCTCAACAAGAAACGATGAGCCTGATAAGGCTTCAAGACCTTTTGATAGGGAAAGAGATGGATTTGTTATGGGAGAGGGTGCCGGGATTCTCATACTTGAGGAACTTGAACATGCGAGAAGACGAGGTGCGAAAAT
>CAYNMM010000100.1:0-42183 GCA_964398355.1 uncultured bacterium | reverse complement strand
GAGGGGAAAGTGTAAGCAAAGCTCCCATAAACGGGTGGGGATATTGTGAATAAAGCCTCATGCAAAGCAATGGATATTACTCTTAACCCTGAAGATCCCCTCCTTCGCTTTATCCATAAATTCTGTATAATTTTTCATTTCGAGGGCAAAAATTTGTATAACACCTCTCAATTCATGAGCATTTTGGAGCCATTTTTTAAATTTTCATGGGTAATGTCAGGGGATTGAGGGGAGAGCAACAAAAGTCTCCATTGCTTGTCCTGGTCAATATTCTCCTGCCAATTCTGCCCTTTTGCCTCCTCCTTTATCCTCCCACACAAGATATCTGTCTTGTGGGGGATGAGATTGATAGGCATCCCGCCGCACATTTATCGAAGGTTCAAGGAATCTCGTAATAGTGGGGGAGGAGATTGATAAGTGTCCTCCATACAGTGCTGACGTATCCTGGAGGAAGAGGACGGTGCTGACATTACCCATGATTTTGAGTTTGAGGAATATTTATACATCAACTTGTATATGATGGATTAACACCGAAGAATAAATTCCACAAAACAGGCGGACTTTTGCTACTCAATCCAGTCTCTGTTTCTGTACAAAAATTGAATATTCTGGTTGTTCACATTGCAAACAAAGAACACACTATGTCAAGTAGTTATCATGGATTATATGCTTGCATTGGGAATTTTCACGGGTAATGTCAGTCCTTTATTCCCCTCCCAACAAAGTTTGGAGGGGAATTTTGAAAATGCCATGCCTGAGCTTATCCCCTAACCTCAGCACCAGGTGTTGATATTCGGTTATTCTTTAGTCATAATCATTGACTGTGAGAAAAATTAGTGTAATTCCCTTACTTTTCATATTTTTTCTTAGTAGCTGCGCATATTTCAATACTTTTTATAATGCAAAAAAATATTTTAATGAAGCAGAGAAAGAATATGCCAAGACTCACAGGATAACTCCAAAAGAGCGAAGGGAATACGAGAAAGTCATTGAAAAATGTTCCAAAATTCTTGAATTTTATCCAAATTCTAAATATGTTGATGATGCCCTTTATCTAATGGCGATCTCTTATTTAAGAATCGGCAACAGACACAAGGCAAGAAGAAAATTTGAAGAACTTTTTAAGTTTTTCCCCAATAGTAAATATGTGCCGAAAGCCAAGGTAGAATATGCACGATTACTTATAGAGTCTGGAAAGCCTGAAGTTGCTCGTGAAATGTTGAAGCAAAGTTCAAAAACTACTCTCGAGGAAGCGACTTTATTACTGGCTCGGTCCCTCGCCCTGGAAGGAAAATGTGACAAAGCACTTGTGGAACTTACACCCCTTTTAAACAGGAAAAAGCTGAGTGAGGATAAGCGGATTGACGCCCTTTTGCTCGCTGCAAAATGTTCATACAAAACAAAGAAGTACCAGGATGCAATAAAATATCTCAAGGACCTTCAGAAATTCGTATTATCCGATTCCATCAAGGTGGAAAGTCAAGTTTTGCTTGGAGATGTTTATTTTCAAATGGATAGTTTAGATAGAGCAAAGGAAATCCTTGAGAAAATCGATCTTCCACCACATGACAGAAGGAAACCGGGCATAGAGTACAGGATCGCAAAAATTCTGATGAAGAAAGGGGAAAGATCAGATGCCATAAAACGATTTGAGCAGGTTTACAAAGAAAACAAATACGGAAAATACGGACAGCTCTCCGCGTACATAATTGCCAATGAATATGAACAAATGGATTCAATCAAAAAAGCAATTGAGTGGTTCAAAAAGGCGAGTAATTCAAGAGTAAACCTGGAGATTGCGGACATTTCTCGTCAAAAATATATTGCTTACACAGATATAGAAAAATATAAGAAAGATACAACAGACGTCAGACTAAAAATAGCCGAGCTTTATTTATTTGAAATAAATAAACCCGAGAAGGCGGTAAAAATTTACAAATCTGTTATTGACTCAGCACCTTCTCAGGATGATCTCAAGCGCGCACTTTACGGCCTTGTTTACATTTACACAGAAATCTTTCACAATCCTGATTCTTCAAATAAGTATTTTACAATTTTGAAGCAAAAATTCGAAAATTCAATTTATGTAAAACAGGCAGAAGATTTGATAAAAGGTGATTAGGTTTATTGTAAATCCAACTGCTGGTGCAAACAGGGCACGTAAAAAGTGGCCTGTGCTTGAATCTTATGCTCGCAGTGTACTTAAAGAATTTGATGTCGTTTTCACAGAATACCATCTTCATGCTATAAAAATTGCGAGAGAGTCTTCGATCGAAGGAATTGAGACTCTGGTGGCTGTAGGCGGGGATGGCACGACAAACGAAGTTGTTAACGGTATTTATCTCGCGAAGAAAACTGTAACCCTTGGTATAATTGATTGTGGCACAGGTGCAGATTTTGTAAAAACAGTTTCTGTTGGAAACAATTATATGGAAGCAATTGATACTTTGAAGAATGGGATTATCAGGAACTTCGACATAGTTGAAGTTGAATACACTACTTTTTCCGGTAACAGTGCAACCCGTATTTTTGTTAATGCAGCTGACGCTGGCCTCGGAGGTGATACTGTGATAAATGTTGATGGTGCTCCTAAAGTGCTGGGAGGAAAGCTGGCCTTCCTTTACGGGGTGTTAAGGAGTATTGTAAACCTCAAAACTTACAAAATTTCTCTAAATATTGATGGAGTTGAAATTGGAAAATTCAATATAATATCTACTATTGTAGCAAATGGTAGATACTTTGCGGGAGGAATGTACATTGCTCCCATGGCCAAACCTGATGATGGAAAACTTGAAATTATACTCATCAAGAAAACCACGAGGAGGAAATTTGTAAAAAATTTACCCCTTGTTTATAAAGGGGAACACGTTTATATTGATGAAGTTGAGCATTTTACAGGACGAGAGATTAGATTAAATTCTCATGAGGAAGTTATGCTTGAAATGGATGGAGAGCTTACGGGGAAATTACCAGCAACCTTTCGTATTCGAGAAAAGGCATTAAGAATAATAACAAAAAGAGAGGTATGAGTATGGGAAATTTATGGAAAGGACCTTTAAAAAAATTAGATGTTGCAAAATGGGAAATTCCAAGAAGCTACAAATCCTGTATGAAGGTTCCCGGTTTGATTTATGCTACTGACGAACTGATAGAAAGTATCAAACATGATCAGGCACCTGAACAGGTGGCGAATGTTGCGTGTATGCCTGGTATAGTGAAATATTCACTTGCTATGCCTGATATACACTGGGGATACGGTTTCCCTATTGGTGGAGTTGCAGCTTTTGATATCGAGGAAGGGGTAATTTCACCGGGTGGAGTCGGATATGACATAAACTGTGGTGTACGCATAATAAGGAGTGATATCAAATTAGAGGAGTTACAGCCGAGACTGGAAAAAGTTATACAGGCAATTTATGAGAATGTTCCAGCTGGTGTGGGGGTTGGAGGGAAAATTCGTGTTTCGAATAAGGATCTTGACGCTGTCATGGTAAAGGGGGCCAGATGGGTTGTTGAACAGGGATATGGATTTGAGGAAGACCTTCAGAGGATAGAAGAAGGAGGAGAAATGAAAGGAGCCGATCCCTCTAAAGTCTCGTCTCGCGCACGGGAGAGGGGAAGACCCCAGCTGGGTTCACTTGGTGCCGGTAACCATTTCCTGGAGGTTCAGGTTGTTGAAGAAATATACGACGAAAAAGTTGCTGATGTTTTCGGACTGAGGAAGGGATACATAACTTTTATGATTCACACCGGTTCCCGTGGCTTTGGTCATCAGGTGTGTGATGATTACGTCAAGACACTCGGGCGAGCAATGAACAAATATGGGATAAGGGTTCCAGACAGGCAGCTCGCTTGTGTTCCTTTTAAATCCAGAGAGGGACAAAGTTATTTTGGAGCAATGGTTTCTGCTGCTAATTATGCCTGGGCAAACAGGCAATTCATCACACACTGGGTAAGGGAAAGTGTTTCTAAAGTTTTTGGAAAGAGTGCAAGATCTCTTGGGTTACATCTCGTTTACGATGTTGCCCACAACATTGCAAAAATTGAGGACCATATTGTTGATGGTAAAAAGAGGAAACTGGTAGTGCATAGAAAAGGGGCAACTCGTGCTTTTGCAGCGGGAAGACCGGAGGTACCGGAAATTTATAGGAAGGTTGGTCAGCCGGTTCTGATCCCAGGAGATATGGGGACTGCTTCTTACATCCTTGTCGGAACGGAGAAAGCCATGCGTGAAACTTTTGGCTCTACCTGTCATGGAGCAGGGCGTGTCCTCTCTCGCGCTCAGGCGAAAAAAAGACTCTGGGACAGGCCCCTCGAAAGAGAGCTCCGAGAACAAGGAATACTTGTAAAAGCCCACTCAAGGAGGGTTCTTGTTGAAGAAGCCCCTGAAGCTTACAAGGACGTCAACATAGTTGTTGACACAGTCCATAAGGCCGGTATTTCAAGGAAAGTTGCTAAACTGAAACCACTCGCGGTAGTTAAAGGATAAAATTATCCGGAGGGGGTGGTATTTTACATCGGTCTAAAGAGCTGAAATTAATAAAATAAGCTGATAATAAATTTAACCGGATTCCATCGCCAGATTTTACATCTCCCTGAAGATTACGCCCTGTAAACCTAACTTATTTATTCTTTCTAAATTTTTCGCATCAGGGAATTCTTGACTCAGGGTTGAAATATATTAACATTTTGCCATTATAATTTTCTATGAAAAAAATTTCATGGAGGTAAATAATGAATAGACCATGGCTTAAATTTTATGATGAAGGTGTTCCCCATAGCATAGATTACCCGAGAATGCCCATTTATCGTATTCTCGATGATACTGCTAAAATGTTCCCGGATCGTACTGCCTCCATCTTTTACGGGAAAAAGCTGACCTATCGTGAGCTAAAAGAGTTTTCCGACAGGTTTGCAAAATCTCTTATTGATATGGGAATAGGGAAGGGGGAAAAGGTGGCTTTATTATTACCAAATTTCCCGGGTTATGTTATTGCGTATTTTGGGGCTTTGAAGGCTGGAGCTATTGTGGTTCCATTGAATCCTCTATACACGGCACATGAACTTGAATTCCATTTCAATGATTCAGGGGCCAGAACAGTTGTCACCATCCCTATGTTCGGTGAAAAAGTGGCAAAATTGACCAGGACTACACCATTGAAGAGAGTGATCTTTTCATACATTGCTGATTTTTTACCATTCCCTTTAAGCTTTGTCCAGAAAATGCGAGAAAACACCTCAGTTAAGAAAGCTAAAAAAGAGGCTTATGGTGAGTTTTACAATATGAAGAATATGCTGTCCACATCTATTGGATATTTCACGCCAGTTGAGGTAAAACCTGATGGACTTGGTATCATAATATATTCTGGCGGTACAACAGGCGTGGCCAAAGGTATTATGCTTTCTCACTATGCCGTCGTGGCAAATGCATATATGATAAAAACATGGGGACATTTGAATGAAAAAGAGAGGATGCTCGCAGTTTTACCCTTTTTCCATGGGTATGGGATGAATGTAACTATGAATGCAGCACTACTCTCCGGTATGTCCATTGTGATGCTACCAAGATTTAGTGCAAGGGAGATGGCAAAAACCATAGACAAATATAAACCCACACAAACTGCTGTGGTCCCTACTATACTTGTAGCATTATCCGCGGTGAAAAATGTTGAAAAATACGATTTTTCAAGCTTGAAAGCTATATGGGTTGGTGCAGCTCCTTTAACTGCCGCTATTAAAGATAATTTTGAGAAAAAAACCGGTGGAAGGGCTATTGAAGGGTATGGCCTGACCGAAGCAGTAACTGCAATTATGGCAAATCCCTTGAAAGGTAAACATAAGGTGGGGAGTATTGGATTGCCATTTCCAGATGTTGACGCAAAAATTGTCTCTCTTGATGGTAAAAAAGATCTTCCTCCAGGAGAAATTGGAGAGATTGTGTTGAAGACACCCACGGTGATGCTCGGATACTATAATAAGCCTGAAGAAACTGCGGAGGCTATAAAAGATGGATGGCTATATACGGGAGACATTGGCTACATGGATGAAGATGGGTATTTTTACATAACCGACAGGAAAAAGGATCTAATAATCGTTGGTGGATTTAACGTTTTCCCACGTGAAATTGATGAAATTCTCTATAGACATCCAAAAGTAAAAGAAGGAATAACAGTAGGGGTGCCTGATGAATTTAAAGGAGAGAAGATAAAAGTTTTTATTGTGCTCAAAGAGGGAGTTACAGCCACAGCCGAAGAGTTTATCGAGTATTTCAAAAAACATCTTGCGCCCTATAAGGTGCCATCTGAGATTGAATTCAGAAAAGAGTTGCCAAAGAGTGCGATCGGAAAAATCTTGAGACGCGTCCTGAGGGAAGAAGAGATAAAAAAACACAAGAAAAATTGAATAGAGAAGAGTCTATGTGTTTAGAAGACCTTCTAAAAATATGATTAAGATACCTCGTAGACGTGAAATTTGTGACAAATTTAAAGCAAGTGGTGGGAGAATTGCCGCTGTTTTACCAATTCACTATCCACGTGCATTACTTCGATCATTCGATTTTCTCCCAGTCGAAGTTTGGGGTCCCCCGCACGTGGATGTAAGTTACGGTGGCGCTCATCTACAGCCATACGTGTGCTCGGTTGTGCACAACGCACTTTCATTCATCAAAACAGGAGGACTTGATGTAACAGATCTTATCATTGTACCCCATGCCTGTGATTCGTTACAGGGACTCGGTAGCATTCTGATAGACTTTGTGAGGCCCAAACAGCCTGTCCTACCTTTTTATCTCCCACGCGGCAGACGTAGAGAAGACCTTGACTTTCTGAAGGATGAAATACGCAGCCTTTACGTCAAACTTTCAAACATAACCGGTAAGAGACCGGATCGCGATACAATGATGATGAGAATAGAAATTGAAGAGCTCGCGGATCTGAAACTTCACCAAATCTATGAAAGTAGGATCAGAAACGAATCTGTACGTTCGATGTCCAACTATGAATTTTATAAAATAATTCGCTCAAGAGAATTCTTACCAGCAGAAGATTTTATAAAAATTGCCGATGAAATTTCTAATGCATCTGAGGCAGGAGATGATGGGATCCCTGTAATTTTATCCGGTATTGTTCCAGAGCCTATGGAGATTTTGAATGCAATAGAGGAAGCAGGTGGCAAGGTTATCGCTGATGATCTTGCCTGTTGCGGCCGTAGACTTTATTCACCAGGAGTATCCGACGATCCAATAGAAAGAATGGCTGAGACGATAATGAATGCTCCACCTGATGTTACGAGAGGGAGTTTGATTGAGGAAAGATTCGAACATTTGAAAAATCTTTCTGAGAAAACCGGGGCAAGAGGCATCATTTTCTACACCGTAAAATTCTGTGAGCCTGAACTTTTTGATCTACCAGAATTAAGGGACTTGCTCAAAAAATCAGGAATCCCGTCCGTGCATGTTGAAATTGACATTGGAGATCCTCTTCCTCATCAGACAATTACAAGACTAACAGCATTTCTGGAGGTGCTGGAATGAGTCTTAAAGCTCACTTAGATTATTTCTGGAACGTCAAACTACTGGGTACGACTTATCTTAAACTCGAGAGGTTTAAGGCTGAAAGGAAATTTCGCGTTCCCAGAAAATGGAGGACCGATATTCTCGCTCCCCCTTTAAAGATTAGTACACGAACAAAAGAGTTAATTTCCAGACATTATCTGGAAGGAAGGTATGCCAACGGGCATAAGCCAGTTGCGTGGGTCACTTCAGGTGGACCGGTTGAAATTCTCCAAGCACTTGGATTTTACGTCCTGTACCCGGAAAATCACGGTGCACTCTGCGGTGCGAGGAGGTATGCACTTCAGCTTTTAGAAGAGGCGGAAAATTACGGTTTCTCCCGGGATATATGTTCCTATGCGAGAACAGACATCGGGTCTATGCTATCCGGGAAAACCCCGGTCGGAAAACTTCCAAAACCGGATTTACTTCTGGCCTGTACCAATATCTGTCAAACTGTCTTATTCTGGTACAGGGTATTAGCAAAACATTTCAATGTACCTATCATTTTAATAGACACACCTTTTGTTTACACTGAAGCCTCTGATCATGCCATTGAGTACGTGAAAAAACAACTTGAGGCCTCTATCCCGATCGCAGAAAAAGTAGCGGGGAGGAATCTCAGCTATAAGAAGTTGAAAGAAGTCGTCAGACTCAGTAAAGAAGCCTCTGAATTGTGGCTCGAGATTATGTACAGAGGTAAGGTAAAACCAGCGCCGATATCGGTATTTGACCAGTTCATTCACATGGCCCCAATTGTAGAAATGCGGGGGAAGGCAGAAACCGTTGATTTCTATGCCGCCATGCTAAAAGAAGTTGACGAAAGGATACAGAAGGGAATCGGTGCAGTAAAAAATGAGAGGAAAAGGCTCCTCTGGGATAATCTCCCTGTATGGTATAAGCTGAGATTTCTCGCTGAATATCTCGGTGAACACGGTATATCAGTTGTGGCATCAACCTATACTATGGCGTGGGGAGAACTCGCTCCCCTTATTGATCCTGATAGACCTATTGAATCGATGGCAAAAACTTACATCTACCCAATCCTCAATCGTGGCACGGGTTACAAACTTCAGAAAATGAAGGAAATGATAGGTGAATTCAAACTTGATGGTGCAATTTTACATTCAGACAGATCCTGCAAGCCATATTCAATTGGTCAGGTCGATCAGAGGAATAAACTCATAAGAGAAAATGGAATACCAGCCCTCTTGCTTGAAGCAGACCACAATGATCCTCGTGCATTTGCAGAAGAACAGGTGAAATCAAGGCTCGATTCATTCATAGAAATGTTGGAGTGAAAAATGGGGAAAATAGTTGCAATTGGAATTGATGTAGGTTCCACAACAGCAAAAATTGTTGGTGTAGATGAAAATGGTGATCTCATCTGGAAATATATTGAACCTGCAGATCCACGTGTGGAAGACCAGGTTGACAGATTCCTTGACCTTGCCGAGAAAGCAACTGAATATCAGGGCAACATCCCGATTGTAGCGACTGGCTACGGTAGAAATCTTGTACACCAGGCTACAAAAAAGGTAACTGAGATCACATGCCACGCCAAAGGAGTTTTTAAACAACTTGGACATGGTGGAACACTTGTTGATATTGGCGGTCAAGATAGCAAGGTCATTGTTATTGGTCCACATGGTGAAGTCGTAGACTTTACAATGAATGATAAATGTGCAGCTGGTACGGGCAGATTCCTCGAAAACACAGCGGGTCGACTTAGAGTGAAGCTCGAAGAAATGGGTGAAGTCGCATTATCATCACCAGACGAAGTTCAAATTTCAAGTACATGCACAGTATTTGCCGAGTCAGAAATCATCTCAATGATTGCACATGGTGTTGACGTTGAGCCTATTCTCAAAGGCCTTCACAGATCGCTTGTAAAAAGAATTGTGGCAATGATTAGGAGCGTGGGGCTCATTCCCCCATTAATGCTTTCTGGTGGAGTTGTAAAAAATCCTGCGATAAGGCGTATGATAGAGGAAGAAACTGGAGAAAAAGTTTTACTTCCCACCTATCCACAATTTATGGGTGCTTACGGAGCTGCCCTGATTGCACTAAAATTGAGAAAGTAGTATCATCTTTTTAACACTTCTTCGTCAGATGCTCTCCAGGGAGGTGACACAACGCAAAGAAACACAAAATCTCCCCTTCCGATATTCTCAGTCCATTGCACAACGCCCGGTGCAATATAAACAGCGGTACCAGGAGAAACCTCTATCTTATCTTTTCCAATGTGCAGTATGGCCTTTCCCTTCAGAATGTAGAATGCCTGTGAGCTACTCTTCAAAATGTGTGGCTCTGTCTTCTTTCCCTGTGGCAACCTGATATATGCGAGACTGAATCCGGAATTGATATTGTCATTTTTAGGATGAATAACTTCCTTTACCATGTAGCCGCCTCCAGCCGTGATCACGGGAATATTCTTAACTTTTTTAACAATATAGTCAGGAGTTTTTGCCTGTAAAGGCATTATGAACATAAGTGATAAAACTAACCACATTTTTAACCTCCTTTCTACATTTGGACGAGTTCTTCGTCCTCTTCTGACCAGGGTGGACTCACCACACATAGAAAAACCAGATCCCTTTCTCCGGTATTTTCGATCCACTGGGTAGAATCTGGAGGTATATAAACTGCCTCACCCTCCTTAATATACGCCTCCTCATCGTTTATATGCATAATCCCCTCACCATTTAAAATGTAATACACTTCAACACGAGTCTTTAACTTATGCGGAATGGTTTTACCACCGGGTTTCACCACTGCATGAGCAAGGCTGAAGCCCTGTTTCACCCCGTCATTTTTAGGATGGAGAACCTCTCTAATCAGAGATTTATCACCAGCTTCAAATTCTGGACAATCAATGACACGTTTAATCAACATAGAAAGAACCTCCTCAAAAATTTTACTTTGCTGGCACAAGAATTACGGGAGTGTCTGCTTTTTCTGCTACATTTCTCGAAATACTTCCAACCCAGATTGCCTGCCATTTACCCTTTCCACTTGTTCCCATTACAACAGTGTCCATTTCCTCCGATAATTCGATTAACTTTTCCACAATGGGGCCCTCAAGCAAAATTGTTTTGACTGTTTTGAATCCATGTTTTACATAAAATTCTTTAAGTTCCTCCAATTGCTCTTCTCTTTCTGGTATTTTTTCACTTTCGTCCGGCTCAACGACGTGTACAACATATAAGACATCTGTTATTTCTTTCAGCTCCAGCACAAACCTTTTAGCTTTTTCAGAGGCTCCTGTTAAATCTGTAGCGAACATGAGTTTACTACATAAGCGAAGACAATCTTCATTTTTCAGGCATTCCTTGTACTTCATCAATAGAACAGGCCATTTCGAATATTGAAGAAGTTCCTCTGTGTCACTTCCGATGAAACGTTCCACAATATAAGTTTTACTTCTTCCAGCAACTATAAGATCCACTCTCTCATCTTCAGCTACATCCAGGATTTTCGGCACGGGTTTACCAACTTCCACAACGCTCTTTGTTTCTATCCCCTTATTTTTCAAATATTCAGACCATTTTTTAAAAGTACTTAGTGCTTCATTTTTAAGCTCTTCGTACTCCTCCCTATCGTACCCTCCGAAGGGAACAAATCCAACCTCTTCTATTGGAATTACATGTAGAAGGATTACTTTTTCGAGTCCCGCCTTTTTAAACCGTACCAAACATCTCAAGGCCTCGAATGACAACTCTCTCAGCTTTGTTGTAAAAAGAATTTTTCTTATACTCATATTTTTTCTCCTATGGGTGATAAAAGATTATTGTAACGAGTATAAACACTGGTACGAGGTAGAGTAAAGAGTATTTCAAAATGTAACCAAAGAAACTTGGCATCGGTGTACCCCACTCTTCGGCTATAGATCTCACCATAAAATTGGGGGCATTTCCAATGTAAGTCATACTTCCAAAAAACACGGCGCCAGCTGAAATAGCCTCGAGATAAAGGCTGTGTTCTGCTATGAGCTTCCCGATTGCTATACTTCCTTCAACACCGGGGTAAAATCTGCCAGTAACCGTACTCAGAAAAGTCAAATATGTAGGAGCATTATCGAGGAATGAAGAAAGTGAGCCTGTTATCCAGAAAAAATGAGCTGGCTCTTTAACAAACCTGATAATTGGGGCAGCTGCACCAAGCTCCCCTGCCCTCAAAATTGCAAGAACGGGTATCATGGTCATAAAAATTCCAGCAAACAGATATGCAACCTCTTTAATAGGTTCCCATGTAAATTCATTCTCGTCTCTTACTATGGATGGAGTCACAATTAACGAAACTATTCCAAGTAACACGAGAGTTATATCTCTAAATAGATCCTGCAGAGCCACCGGTATGCCAAGTATTTTAACTTCTCCAAGATCAACTATACCACTCAGTAATACCGCCGCCACCACTCCGAGTAGTAACAAAAGATTGTACCATCCCTCGAGTTTCAATGGAACCTTTTCCCCGGAAACTGGTGGTAGTTCCTCTTTTCTGTAGTAATAGGAGTCAATGAGAAAATAGATAACCAGCAGAATACCTGCAGTCAAAAGAAACTGTGGTAAAAGCTTGAATGTCCAGAAGAATGGGACACCATGCAAGAAACCGAGAAACAACGGTGGATCTCCGAGAGGTGTTAGTGAACCACCTATATTAGCAACGAGAAAGATAAAAAAGCAAACCATAAAAGTTCGGTTCTTCCTCATCTTATTCGCCCTCAGAAATGGCCTTATCATAAGCATGGCAGCACCAGTTGTTCCCATCCAGGAGGCGAGTACAGTTCCGATAAGCAACATAACGACATTGGTTACAGGAGTCCCGACCAGTGTACCCCGCAAATAAATCCCACCGGCAACTGTAAAAAGAGACCAGAGAAGAATTATAAATGGTATATAATCTGTAATGTATATGTGGAGAATCTCGTGGACTGCCTGGTGCCTGTACGCGATAACGAATGGAACAGCCAGCAGTAACGCCCATAGAAACGCAACTTTTGGATAATGATGATGCCAGAATTTAGGGGCAAACAAAGGAAATAGAGCAATCGATAAGAGTATTCCGACAAATGGAATACCACTCCACAACGGTAAAATTTCCCCAATATATCTCTCGTGCATGTCCTCTTTTTCTACAACCTGTGCCTGAGATACACTGGTGGATGTGATTACATTTTTCTTACCCGAATCTGCTGAGTGTGAAGAACTCCCTGCCCATAGTGGCATTATCAGTAATCCAATCAAAATAACCTTTCTCATCATCACTCTCCCTGCAAATTTTTCTATTGAACTATTATTCTAATGTCAAATTTACAAAATGTTTACCAGTTTACACTGACATTACCCACCATCTGCGTAAATTTTTGATATGATTCTATAATTTTTCACTTATGATTTCTTAGAAATTCCATAATCCGACCAATTTAAATCCGAACTATTCCCCTGAGGAGAAATTTCTCGGGCAGTATTATCAATCATGAGGCTTTTCGAAAAGAATGCCCTGGGGAAGAGAAGGGATGTAATTTTTATCCTCCACGCCCTCAATGAGCTTAACACTGTGGAGGAGATTTCTTTCCCAATTTCCTCTCGCAGAGCAGGAGGGGAGATCGAATACAATTTCTCCCACTTCATGGGAGAGATGGCTGGAGGTGGATCTTCTCGCAAGCAGAAGGGGAAAATAAAAGAGTTTTTTCACAAAGTGAAATGGGAAGTGATTCCTGGTAAAAATATCATTCAAGCACCTTTCACCAATACATGGAGAAAATCGCAAAAATGCTTTCTCTTATGCACGTAATTTATAAATTGAAGAACATTTTTAAAGCTTTTCTGTAAAAAATCGATACAATCGAAGTGATCAATACTTATCTATGCAACCCAGGACATAAGTCTCAAACATTTTCCCGTTTGACCTTTTAAAATTTTGAAATTAAGCTGAATTTTCTTAGAATCTCGTATTTTTGTAAAGATAGTTCCTGCTCCAGGGCATACCACTTTTGCCTTTATCGGGTTTAACGAGTATTGTCTGATAAAGATTGTGTCTGCCTGTATCAAAGCCATAGGAGGAACCTGACATAAAAAGTCGCCATATTCTGTAAGTAACTTCATCAACATATTGAAGGGCTTGGTCATGATTTTTTTCAAGCCTGGCCACCCAGAATTTGAGGGTTCTCGCGTAGTGTTCCCTCAAAGATTCGACATCTCTAACTTCAAAGCCGATCTCTTCAGCGTGTCTCAGTGTTGTACTGATAGCGAGCAATTCGCCATCTGGAAAGACATACTTATTTGTGAAAGAGTTCTCATGGAATCCGCAATTCTTCCATCGGCAGGCAATTCCATGATTTAAAAAGATCCCACCGGGTTTAAGTAATTTCCAGGCTTTTTCGAAGTATTTATGCAGCATCTCTTCACCGACATGTTCAAACATTCCGACGCTAACGAGTTTATCAAAGCCGCCAGATGGAGCTTCAACTTCGCGGTAATCCAGATACTCTACCCGAACCTGTTTTTCAAGGCCCTCCTTTTTAATCCATTCATTGGCATACTCAAACTGATTTTTGCTCAGTGTAATACCAAGAGCTTCAACTCCATAATTTTTTGCAGCATGGATGACAAGGGCTCCCCAGCCACATCCGATGTCCAGCAATTTTTCACCTGGTTTGAGCTGCAACTTCCGGCAAATATAATCAAGCTTAAGCTCCTGTGCCGTATCGAGATCTTCCTGACCGGTTGGGAAATAAGCGCATGAATAGACGAGATTTTTATCGAGAAATAGTTTATAGAATTCGTTTGAAACATCGTAATGATAGGAAATTGCTTCCCGATCCCTTTCTATGGAGTGTTTTTTCCCTTTTAACCTTGCATCTCTTTTGTGAGCAATAGCTTTTTTACACTGGTCATTATATTTTTTTAACTTCAGCAGTTTTGTCCCCAGTTTTGCCGCAAGTAATGGATTTTTAAAATTTTCCTTAATTTTCTCGCCAAGAGGGAAAATTCCATATATATTCCCCTCAATATCTATCAGATTGTAGAGATAGGCCTCTCCCATGGATAGGTCAGTCGGTGGGACGAGCGCATGCCACAGGGCACAGGGATAGTTTATCTTTAATGTAAACTCTGCTTTCTCCTCTGCGGGTATCCGGGTTCCATCCCATAGCACAATATCAAAATTTTTTTTAACGCCATTAAATAAAAGATCCACAACGTCAATGACCTCAGAAACAGCTTTTTCGTTCATTTCGAACCTCCTTTTTAAATAACCTTTCATTGCAATTCTAACATTAAAAAACCCGTTAAGTCAATGTGGGGGATCAAGCATATTTTACCAGTAACTATTTTTCTCTTTCACTTTGCGGTAAACTCTCTTTTTCCCATTCTACCTGCGAGAAGATCCATCTACATCTTCACCCTCCCATAAAGTGGGAGAGATTACATCCAACCTCCCCTTCCGCAAGCTGGAGAGGATTAAGGAGAGGGCAAAAATAGAACTCATTGCTTCCCCTCTCAAATCCGCTACTTCTGCTCCCTCCTCAATCCTTCTCTTACAGTGCTAAACACTCTGTGGGGGAAGGGGAAAAAATTACATTCCTCTTTTCCCAAAACTTTTTTTGAACAGCGTTTTAAGTCAATTGACACAGTTATCAGGGTCAGTTATATTTTCCGTCTATGAAATTACCCAAAGTTGCAATAGTTGGAAGAGTAAACGTCGGGAAATCCACTCTTTTCAACCGAATTATAAAAAAACCTCTCGCTGTGGTTGATGATAGACCCGGTGTAACGAGGGACAGGATTTCGAAAATTGTTACATGGAATGGTACGGCATTTGAATTAATTGATACCGGGGGATTTTTCCCACCTGAGGAAGATCCTCTCTGGGGTCTTATAAAAAACAAAATTGAGGAAACCGTAAAAAGTTCTGATCTCATCATCTTTCTCGTGGATGGCAAATCAGGACCTACTCCTTACGATACAGAGATCAGCAATTGGTTGAGAAAGCTCGGGAAAAAAGTTTTGCTTGTAGCCAACAAAACTGATGTAAAAAACCCATATCTTGAGGAATTTGAAACTTTAGGATGGGGACCACCAATACCAATTTCCGCAGCTCACGGATATGGTGTCTCAGACTTACTCGATACAATAGTTGAAGAGATTGGCGGTGTGAAAATTAAGGCAGGGAGAAAAGGTAAGATTCCTGTCACCATTCTCGGTAAGCCAAGTGTTGGGAAATCATCTATCTTCAACGCTCTAACAGGAGAAAATATCTCAATCATCTCTGAAATTCCTGGTACAACGAGGGATTCAATCGACTTTGAAACAGAGGACTTTATTTTCGTTGATACCGCAGGGATTAAAAGAAAATACAGTGATGCAATCGAATATTACTCACATTTGAGAAGTTTGAGCTCATTAAATTTCGCTGATGTTGCGATAATTGTAATTGATATTTCCAGTGAAATAACAAACATCGACAAAAAAATTATATCACTTGCAGAGAAAGAGGGGAAAGGTTTGGTAATTGCGCTTAATAAAGTTGATCTCGTTAAAGACAGAAAACCAGTATTCCATCACATTGCGAGAGAACTTGGTTTTGTTGATTATGCGCCCAAAATTTTTACATCAGCAAAGACTGGTGAAGGTATAAACTATCTCAAAGACGCCGTCAAAAGAGTTTATGAAGAGAGAAACCGCTTTATCCCCGCTGATGAGCTGGAAAACTTGCTTTACGAGCTTTTTAGCAGATATACGCCTCCTGTTGAAATTACATTTCTGAAACAGGTGAGGAAAAACCCTCCAACTTTTCTGCTTGGAGCAAAAGGAAATTTACACCATTCGTTTCTCAAGTTTGTCGAGAAAAACATACGTCAGAAATTTGGCTTCTGGGGCGTACCGATTGAAATCAAGACGAAGCTTGTAACAAAGAGGAAGCGTTAATGGATCCTACTCTAAAAAAAGGACTCAGGTATATTGAAGAAAAATTCGGTATACCTTCGAAATATTTCGAGAAATATGCCTTTTACATCCAGTCTGATATATGGATTACCTCAAAAGAGATGGAAAAATTTGACCTGAAAGTTTTCAAAAGAAGAGGGATTCGTTTTCTGAGAGTTTCCAAAAAAGGATTTAAGTGGACTACTGCAGCGATGCAAATCTTCGGTCATCTTGCAAGCAAGAACATAGTACAACTTGACGAAGAAAAGGCCCAAAAATTTATAAGAGGACTTGACTTAGAAGTTGGTCATCTGGAAAACGTGGAAGAGGGACAGGTTATTGTGAAAGTTCGAGATGATATTCTTGGATCTGCAATTTATAGAAATGGTCGATTAAAAAACCAGATTCCAAAGGGGCGACGAATAATAAACTAATTATTTTCTCACTTCTATGTGTCCTTATACATCTTCTCCTCATCAATACTGCTGAAATTGGATTTGGATGCACCTTTTGACTTCAACTCGTTGATTAAGAGGAAAAGAGGTTTTAAGATTTTATCATGAAAAAGATCATCTCTATCATCGGTCCTTCGGAGCCAACATCGAAAGAATATGAGATGGCCTACGAGGTAGGCAAATACCTTGCAAAAAAGGGATATGTAGTCGCTACAGGTGGAAAAGGTGGTATTATGGAGGCAGCTCTGAAAGGCGCAAAGGAAGAAGGTGGATTAACAATGGGGATACTTCCCGAGAACAGTCCTACCCTTGTAAATCCGTTTGTAGACCTTCCTATTACAACGGGTATTGGTGAAATCAGGAATTTTGTCCTGGTTAACACGGGAATTTTAGTTGTATCTATAGGAATCTCGGAAGGGACTCTCATTGAAATTTCTTATGCACTAAAGATGGGAAAAACGATTTTTTCATACAACTTACCAGAAATTCCACATGTATTTGAAGATGGTAGAATTATTCGATTCTCGAATATCGACGAATTTTATGAAGAGTTCGGAAATTTCATGGAGGTTTGATAAATGAAATGGGTTCCAGATGAAGAGATTTTTAGTAGAATCACAAGATTTCAGGAAAGAATGGATGGTATGGATGCTGTCCTTATCCTCCAGAATGTTGACATGTACTATTTTTCAGGTACAGTTCAGCAAGGTTTTCTCTTCATTCCTGCAAAAGAGGAGCCTGTATTTTTTGTCAGGAGAATACCGGAACGAGCAAAGGAAGAGACTTCTATAAAGGTGGTGCCAATCAAGGGTCTAAAGGAAGCTGGAAGAATTCTGGCTGATTACAACCTCAGGGTTGTTGGATTTGAATTTGACGTTGTCCCTGTCTCCACTTTTAAAAGGTACACGAAACTTTTCCCGGGTGCAGAGTTTGTCGACGTCTCTGGAATAATTCGGGATCTCAGGAAAATAAAATCTGATTTTGAGGTCAGGAAAATAAGACGTGCGGCTGAAATAACAGCAGATGTGCTGGAAGAAATCAAGGGACATCTTCGTCGTGGTATGACAGAATGGGAACTTATCAGTTTGATAGAATACCTTGCAAGGTTAAAAGGTCATCTTGGTCCAACGAGAATGAGGGCATTTGGGCAGGAGCTGTTTTTTGGACATGTACTGTCAGATAAAAGTGGAGGCGTCTCAGCGTTTGCGGATGCACCAACCGGTGGTTTTGGCATCCATCCTACCCTCGGGCATGGTGCAACCAGCAGACCGTTAAGAGAAAATGCACCCATTGATGTAGATTTCATGGTAAATTTCGAAGGATATCTCTCCGATCAAACAAGAATTTTTGTAGTAGGGGAAATCTCAGAAAAAATGAGGAAGGCCTATGAATTTACAAGGGAATTGCTTTATGAAATGGAAAATCTGATAAAGCCCGGGATTACCGCAGGAGAAATTTATAACATCGCTGTTAATAGGGCAGAAAAAGCTGGATACGGCGAATTTTTTATGGGGTATGGTCCTTACAGGGTTAGCTTCGTCGGGCATGGAGTAGGGCTTGAAGTCGATGAGTACCCATTTATAGCAAGAGGTTTTGACATGAAACTGGAACCTGGTATGACTTTTGCACTTGAACCAAAACTCATTTTCCCAGATGAGGGAATGGTGGGAATAGAAAATACTTATCTTGTAACTAAAGATGGTTTCGAGAAATTAACAACTTCCCCTGAAGATATCCATTTCGTTAATTGGATTAAGTAAGAATTGGATTAAATAAGCTCCAAAAATTTCTTCGGGAATTCATATTCTGAAAAATTATTCCAGAATCACTTTATTCATTGTAAAAAGCTAATTTTTTATCAAATAGTGTCCCAGTTGAAAAGACCTAACCCCGGTTTTAACCTTTACTTATCGGTGTAAAAAGGAGGCCTTTATATGAAGAAAATTATCGTTATGGTTGTATTCTTCCTTGGGGTAGCAAATGCCCAATCTGTTGTCAAAGTTCTTGAGGCTCCAGCAAGAGCGGGAGGTTTAACTTTTGATGGTCGTCACCTCTGGACCGGTCTTTATGGAAGTGGCCACGATTTTTACATATTCAAAGTTGATACATCAAATGGGGCACTAATTGACACTCTTCTGGCACCAAGAGACGATTGCTACGGTTTAACCTTTGACGGAGAGCATCTTTATTTTTTATATCATTATTTCTCAGGTGACCAACATGTTTACATTATGGATACAACAGGAAATGTATTAGACTCTCTGACGACTCCCGTACTTTATATGGCAGGGATATCTTTTGACGGTGCAGACCTCTGGATTGCTGCCTACTACAATCCGGATGGGATGCTTTACAAAGTTGACAAAAACGACGGAAACGTTATCAAGACTATACCAGCACCAGACAATCAACCCTGGGGACTCGCATTTGATGGAAGCAATCTGTGGATGGTTGATTATTACGGAAACATGATTTACGAAATAGACACATCCAGTGGGACAGTAAATACTTCTTTCCCGTCACCAGGAGCCAATCCTACAGGTGCCACCTGGGACGGTCATTATCTCTGGATTGTTGCAAAAAACCCTCAATTTTCAACAGGCTGGGCATTCTTCAAAATAGATGTCACCGGAAACGGGACCCCGGACATTTTCCTTCCGGATACTATCGTTGATTTTGGAGCTGTCTCAATCGGAGATACTGGCTCTGAAAATATCACCATCTTCAACCACGGAGATGGGATCCTTGTTATCGATTCTGTTGTGATCTCAGACAGTGTATTTTTTGAAAATTCAGCTCAATTTCCTGATACAATTAATCCACAGGAAAGTTCCGCTTTAAGTGTTTATTTCTCAAGTTCAATCCAGGGGGAATTTAGCTCTCTGGCTTATGTTTACTCTAACGATCCTGACGAACCAGTAATCGCAGTCCATCTTAACGCAGTAAGCGTAGCAGGAGGACCTCAAATTTCGGTAAATGACTCCATACTATTTTTCGGTGATAATTACGTAGGGGGACTAAAGAAAAACAACCTCATCGTATCCAATTCAGGAATCGAGCAGTTACGAATTGATAGTATGAGAATATCATCAACAAACTTTTCACTTGACTCTATCCATTCCCCTTTATTCATAAATCCACTCGAATCAGAAACATTATCGGTTTACTTCTCACCCACTGAGACCGGCCAGATCGAGGACACTTTATTAATTTTCTCGAACGACTCTGAATATCCGATTTACCATGTAATATTAATCGGACAGGGTATTCCTGACCAATTTTCAGGAGGTGAACTTCTCTGGAGTTATCAAGGACCAGACAACGTAGTTTCGTCATCCTATTTTGTTGATCCAGAAACGCATGTTCCGGTCGTGATCTTTGATTCCTACGATGCAGGTGTAACAGGGCCGAATCTTTACGCTATACGGGCAAACAGTTTTGGGGAGGGTATACCCTTATGGACACAGGACTTAGGTGGTGGATGGGGTGAGGGTGGACTCAAAGGTGTTTCAGATTTAAATGGAGATGGGTTTCCTGACGTAATTCATGGTAGTGCCTGGGGAGATCGGTCTATTTATGCACTTTCTGGATTGGATGGAAGCATTATCTGGTATTATGACACTAAAATTGAAGATGGTCATGGTGGCTGGGTCTATTCTGTTGACACTTTGAGTGATGTCACTGGCGATAGCGTTCCAGAGGTAATTGCCGGTGTAGGTGGATGGAATAGTGGTACAATGGGTCCGAGGTGTGTATATGTTTTTAATGGAACAACGGGCGAAATACTCTTTCGATCTCAGGCTAATGATGCTGTAATTTCTGTCTGTTCTATCCCCGATGTTGATGGTGATGGCTTTGATGACATAGTTGCAGGTGCAGGTGGTAATGCTACAAGGGACCATCATGTTTATCTCATAAGTGGAAATCCAGCAGAAAATGGTAGGTTGATTTGGAGTTACGATACAGGGAATGACCTGTGGTGGGTATCTTCAATCAATGATATCAATGGAGATGGTATCAACGATGTGGTAGCAGGAAACTGGGGTGGTAAGGTAATCGCTCTGAGTGGACAGAACGGAGATTTACTCTGGGAAAGAGTTGTGTCAAATGTTGTAATGAAAGTAGTTCCAATTGGCGACGTCTCTGGTGATGGGATAGAGGATGTAGCTGTGGGATCATGGTCAAACAAGGTTGAGGCATTATCCGGAAACAATGGTAACGTTCTCTGGACTGTTTACACATCCGGAGATGTATGGACCGTCGCGCGGGTACCTGATCTTGACGGTGATGGCTACGATGATGTTGCCGCAGGTTCTTTCGATAATACTCTCTATGTTATTAGTGGACAAACTGGAAACATCATCTGGACTTTTAGTGGAAACAATAAATTCTTCACAGTCCTCTCCATCCCTGACGTCAATAATGATGGATACGCCGAAGTTGGAGGAGGAACTCAAATGCTTGGTGGAAACGGAGGAACATTTTATTTACTATCAGGTGGGGAGGTTACCCCTTCAGTCCATGAAATTAACCCACGCCCCGTATTCAAAATTTTCCCGACAATTTCACGATCAGGAAAATTCGTCTTGAGATTAGAAAAACCTGCGCCTGTAAAAATCTTTGACTCTTCAGGAAGACTTATTAAGGAAATATACGTTACAGGCAGCAGGCATATTTGTTTAAGTAAGGCCGGAATTTACTTTGTAAAATTAAAAGAGCATACAGAAAAGATAATCGTTGTTAAATAGAAAGAGAAACACTGAAAAAATCGTGGATTAGCTATCTTATTGGCTGATTTCCAAGTAGCTCTGTATTTACTCTCTATGCATTCGGGAATTATCCATTAAATTTCATAATCATAGCATGTGTGATTTCTGCACACTTGGAGGTTAAATCAACATCTTCATTTCTCACAGTTGCACTGTCTTCCAGAATTTTTTTACCATCAGATGCACGGTACATATAAACAGTGAAGGTAACTTGATCCCCCGAGAGCTTTACATTACCAAAGATGAAATAATCCGCCCCAAGCTGTTTCGCGAGGTTCAAGGCTATGTTATAGGTCATGTTTTCATAAGAGGTGATACCCTGGCTCTGGATAGCGGTTAGTATATATTTAAGAGGTTTAACATCAAACTTATAGCTACCATTAAACCCATTGTATATCAGTTTTTGAAGCTTACCACCGAGTCCAGCGGCATGGGCATCTGAATTCATCTCTTTGAAAGGAAATATAGCAATTATTTTCTTCCTTGTGGGACCCACAGGACTTGTCCCCTTATTGAGCTCCTGTAAAACAGCCTGAGTTATATCATCCTTGCTTGAAACAAACAACACTGCTGAGGATGATTTATCAAGAACAGCAGTGTAACCAAGATTTTTCGCAACAGTTGAGATTACGTCTCTTACCCTTTGGGCATAAGGTTCAACAAGTTTTTTTGTATACTTTTCAAGTTCTCCATTCTCGCCCCAGATTTTCTTAACATAAGCATTGTATTCCTGTTTTTTTCTTAATATCTCCTGTTGTTTCCGGACAATTTCATCGGCAGTAAGCATGGGTAGCTGTTTATTGAACTCATTTTCAAGGCTGTCAACTTCTGCTTTTAGACTATCTCTTTTCGCCTGCCATTCTCTAATTTTAGCATTCAGCTCACGCTTGGCTTCTCGAAGATCGTAATAGTCATTAGCAATTCTCTGCATGTCAACAAACCCAATATTTCCCTCCGCCGCTTTCAAAATTGCAATTCCCAAAAATACCGAAAACAGGAGAAATAATTTCTTCACGGGAAGACCTCCATAGATTATTGTTTGCATTATTATAAACTTATTTGATACAGAGAAGGAAGGGATGGCCTGATAAATTTTCTCTCCCTAAAATTGGAATCAACACTAACTAATCTTTTCAGGTAATTTTTTCTTTCAGCAAAGTAGAATGGAATAAAAGAAAAATGGAACTTTCGTATTAAAGGAGGCAAATTCTTGGAACGCACTCACGCATTAACTAAAAGTAGTCGAAAAATATTTTACAGTAATCACTTCCTCTATCACTTTGCGAAATAACTCTCTTTATCTTCCCCTCTTATTTGTGAGAATCTTTTTCACTTCGTGAGAGAGCTTATATACTGTCCCTCCTCCCGCTTGCGTCAGTTCACCCTTTGATTCCCTTCCCGATTACCGGATAGGACTTAGGGGAAGGCAAAAAGGCCCTCTTTCGCTTTTCCCTGTCAGATCTGCTCTTTCCCCCCTTCTCAATCCTTCCCTACAGCACGAAAGTGCTGTGGGGAAGGGGTTTGTACTGCATAAAAAATGAGAGCAAAATCTCTTTTATTCATCTAATTGAGAGAGGTCTCCTGTGATTTCCCCTTTTACAGGGAGATTTCCCACAATCTCCACTCCTACGTAGTGAGGGAAAATTACTTTCAACCTTTCCTCATGCATTGCGGAGGAAGAGATTGACAGGAGTTCCCGCGCAACACTGTTTCACTTCGATGGAGAAATAAAAAATTTGTTCTTCCTCAAGGCATTTTTCCGAACAGTCTCTATGCATTAACTTGACACTATAAAGGGTGGCGAATTACAATTTGCAAAACTTCACTGGGAGGAAATAAATGTCAATACTTGTTGGAAAAGACACAAAGGTATTAGTCCAGGGTATTACAGGTAGAGATGGTTCTTTCCATACTAAATTAATGAGGGAGTACGGAACGAATGTTGTAGGTGGTGTCACGCCGGGCAAAGGTGGAACAACGGTTGATGGTATTCCTGTTTTTAATACGATGCATGAAGCTGTGGAAAAAACAGGTGCCAACGCATCTGTTATATTTGTCCCTGCTCCTTTTGCAGCCGATGCGATCATGGAGGCTGCCGACGCCGGTGTTGAACTTGTCGTGGCTATAACAGAGGGCATTCCCGTCAATGACATGCTCAGAGTCGTTAGATTTCTTGAAGAAAAAGGAACGAGGCTCATTGGGCCTAACTGTCCCGGACTCATTACGCCAGATGAAGCAAAGCTGGGAATTTTACCAGGCCAGATTTTTAAGAGAGGATCAATTGGTGTAATTTCAAGGAGTGGAACGCTCACGTACGAGATAGTGAGTCATCTGACTGCAAACGGACTCGGACAATCAACTGCTATTGGAATTGGTGGCGACCCGATTATTGGCTCAAAGTTTATCGATCTTCTGAAACTATTCAAGGATGATCCTGAAACTGAGGCTGTTGTTCTGATTGGTGAAATTGGTGGAACTGATGAGCAGGATGCAGCTGAATATATAAAGACTGAGTTTAACAAACCTGTTGTAGCTTTCATTGCAGGACGCACAGCACCACCAGAGAAGAGAATGGGACATGCAGGTGCAATAATTTCTGGAAGTTCCGGAACAGCAGAAGAGAAAATAAAGGCATTCAACGCTGCTGGTGTACCGGTCGCTGCGGAGCCTGCTGAAGTAGCAACACTACTCAAAGAGAAGTTAGGGAAATAAAAGGATTTTGAATTCAGGAAGTGGCGGGGCTCCCTGCGGGAGCCCCGCCACTTTTTATTCCTCAATCATTAATAATTCATCAAACCCCTCTTCAATCATGGGCTCCTGATATCTCTTCACCATCCTTAATATCACCTCCTCCCAATCAATCCCCTCTCCACGACGCTCAATCTCTGGATTTTCAGTCCTCCTCTTTATACACGTAGATATCGGAATATTAAAATAAACACCTGTAATCTTCAAATTCGAAACTCTGCTCAATATTTTATGGAAATTCAGACTTTCTCCGTAAAGTGAAGGTGTAAACGATTTGTTATAAACATCCTGAAATGCATCTATAATACGGTTTTCAAGTGAATTTTTTTCAAATTCAAAAGAATCAAAAATTTTTGCAACAATTTTCTCATCACTGTCACGGAACAAGCTCATGCGCTCCTCGTCCCATCTTTTCAGAATATCCCTGGCAAGCTCCCTCGCCACACGGGCAGGCTTTATAAATTTCTCACGCGTTGTCCTGTCAATGTTTGTCCTATCAACAACCACATCAAATCCCTCTGCGAGTGCCTTTATGTAAAGGGTGTCTTCAAAATCATGATAGAGAGAAGCATTTTCCTTTACAAATTTGTAAAAACTTATCATCTGAAGGATGTCATCCATCGAGATTCTCACAGTCCTCTCAGGTGATTTTGATACAATTTCCTTTGCATACGTGGTTTTACCCGATCCCGGAAGCCCTATCAAAATGTAAATCTTCTGCTGCATACACAGGGATTTTAAATTAAACGAACTTCACAATCAAGAGAAAATTCGCACGAGAAAGTCTCGTTTATGGAAAGTCGGCTCGTTTATTCCTATGTTATGAAAAAGAGGATATATTTCCATCTAAGCCACAATGCAGAGAGGAAGTCACATTCCCATATCCTTCCACCTCATGCATTTTCCTATTCCAGCAGTTAACAGGTGAAATTATGGTCCTCACCGCGTCATATTCGGAGAATTTTACTGATAAATCATTCTACACAATTTGTGTAATAATTGTTCTCCTCCGTAATCGTAAAACAGAAATAACTCCCTCAAATGCGGAAAGAGGAGTATTTTTGCCTGCGGTAGTCTTGAATTCCAAACACTAAAAAAACGATAGAATGGCAGAGGTCACTTCGATACAGCCTACACTCACCAGCATAGTCCCGGATTAGCACACTTCCATCTACGCTAACAGACAATTATCATGTTCATTGCAGGAATTAAAGTTGTGGAAAGGCCCAAATATTCAATAGGTCACAGATATTACTTTTCAAATTTCTGGAGTTTAAAAATCCTTTAAGTGGTCTTTACTTTTCTTTCATTATGACGAGTGTCTCAACATGATGTGTGTGAGGGAAAAAATCGTAAGGTTGCACCAGCTCGATATCATAATACTCAACTAAAATCCTCAAATCACGTGCAAGTGTAACGGGGTTACATGATACATAAACTATCTCATGGGGTCTTTTGTCTATAATGAAATCGATGACTTCCTTTTCAAGTCCCTTTCTTGGAGGATCAAGAAGGAGAAGATCTGGCTTCTCGAGTGTGGGTAATACATTTTCAACTTTTCCCTCAAAATACTCGATATTGAATTGATTGTTAATGCTGATATTTTCCTGTGCATCTTTAACTGAAGAAGTACTCTCTTCAACGCCAATAACAACCTTCGCTCTATCAGCCACACTGAGGGCAAAAAGTCCTACACCGGCATAGGCATCTATAATCAGTCGATAATTGTCACCGATGCTCGATCTAATAAGTTCAAGGAGTTTCGTTACCTGTTTTACATTAACCTGGAAAAAGGAAAGTGCAGATACACGAAAAGATTTGCCGAAGACCTTTTCCATGTAATACGGTCTGCCAATGACTTTTCTCGTTTGTGGACCGTAAATGACGTTCGTCCTACGTGGATTTATATTTTCTACAACGCCAATTATCCTTTCTGGATCGAGAGCAAGTATTTTCTCTGCAAAAGTTTTAACGATAGCTGTCTCCTTAACAACTAAAATAACCAGAGTCTCGCCGGTATTTTCTGATCCTCTTAAAACGAAGTGCCTCAGTTTTCCAAAATGCTTTTGCTCATTGTAAATTGTGAGGGGCTCGTCTTTCAAAATTTTTTTAAAACCTTTTAATACAGGGTCAAACTGTTTTAGCTGAACTTCACATGAATCGATATCGACTATGTGATGGGTACCTTCCCGGTAGTAACCAATCAAAACACGGCTTCTTGTCCTTTTCAATGGGTACTGAACCTTGTTTCTGAAATTCCAAGGAAATTCCATGCCAATTACATCGTTAATAGGTAATTCCTGGATCTTTCCAATCCTTCTAAATGCGTCAAGGATTATATCCTTCTTGAATTTCAATTGCCACCGATAATCTACCATCTGCCATTGACATCCACCACATTCTGGAAAGTAAGGACATCGGGGAGGGATTCTTGCCTCTGATGGTTCAAGGAGTTTTGTAATCCTTACTGTGAGATAATCCCTTTTCTCCTTTATCACTTCGGCTTCTACTCTATCGCCGGGGACACCACCGTCAACAAAGACAGCTTTTCCATTGTAGTAGGAGATCGCATCGCCACCAGGAATCATCTTCTCGACTTTCAAAAGCAACCTTTTCATTAGAATGATACCTGAAAGAGCCTGTGAATCACAGTTGAATAAATATCCTCAACAGCTCGTTTTATCCCATCATCCTCAGTCTCACCGTTCACACTGTAAGTCCCGCTCCCTGTATAAGAGGCCTTCGGAAGGTATGGCTTTTTGTTTATGTTGTCATAAAATTCCAGTTCAAGAGTTAATCTGATATTGTAGCTTTCAATGTTACCTTCAGCATCGTATTTAAAGGGTTGTTTTTGGTAATTTGTAATACTGCCTGTTATGATCATACCGGCCTTGCTGTCTGAGACAAGCTGAAATCTCCCATCTTTCCTCAACTCATCAATAAAATAGCCGGTAACAGTATTGTCGAGTCCATACATAAGAGTCTTATTCTGGAATACGTGAACAGATACTTTCTTGAGATAAGAAGGAAAATATCCACTGAACGAATAAGTACAAGCTGTGAAGAGAATTAATAAAACCAAGGACATAAAGATTTTAATAAACGCTCCCCTACTCCACCCCACACCCTGTTTAAAAGATCCCTGGTAGACCCTGTTTCTGACTTTATGGTGAAATTTTACAAAAACATTTCTTCCGGTAAAATTTAGATAGTCTTCTACTTTCATCTTGCCCGAACCAGAGGATACCGGTGTTAATTCCTTCGAACCATGCCTGATTTTTTTATTTAACTTATTGAAAATTTCCTCCTCCGCAGATAAGAAATATGGTTGAAAGAATACACGAAGTTTCGACTTTAAAACCAGCTCAATGTTTCTAATTTGTAGAACAAAAAATCTTGAAAGTTGAATAAACTTCCACCACATTTTTCGCCTCATGATCTTGATCTATCACCAAATTGCATCTTTTCATAAACAAATTCGCCATTTTTGATCACATACTGAACATGATTTTTATCAGGTTCGTAAAGCAAATGCACCCAGGAATGTGTGTCAAGAATTAAAAGGTCAGCCTTTTTACCAGACTCGATACTGCCAACAATTTCCCCTCGCTGAATGGCATAAGCGGCATTTAGTGTGGCGGCAGTGAATACCTCTTCGGGGGTCATTCCGAAATTAAATACACCCATGACCATGACCGATTGCATGGAAAAGAATGGAGATGTTCCGGGATTATGGTCAGTTGCAAGAGCAACAGGGACGTCATGTTTTCTAAATAAGTCTAAAGGTGGTACCTTCTCACCTTTCAGAAAAAATGTCGATGTAGGTAGTAGAACTGCAATAGTTCTACTTTCCTTCATCTTCTTTACACTGTGTTCGGAGACATAATCAAGATGTTCAGCCGAGACGGCACCAAAATCTGCGGCAATTTCACCCCCGCCGAGATCATGTAACTGGTCAGCATGAACTTTTATTGAATATCCGGCATTCTTTGCCACTTTTAAAATTGCTCTGGCTTCATCTGGTAAAAAAGCTCCATCTTCGATGAAGATGTCAAAGAACTCTGCCAGACCTTCAAAATCCGGGATCATCCTTTCCACGAGCAATGAAATGTACTCCCATCTCTTCTCCTTAAAATCAAATGGTACTGTATGGGCACCAAGAAATGTAACAACAATGTCCTGGGGAATTTTTGTCCCGAGAATATTGGCAACCTCAAGAATTTTTTTCTCATCATCATAATTCAAACCATATCCAGACTTAACTTCTATAGTTGTCGTACCATGCTCAAGCATCACTTTTGCCCGATGAATCGCAAGTGTAAGTAGTTTTTCTTTCTGGGCTCTTCTTGTGGCACGTACAGTACTGTTGATACCTCCACCTCTTTTTAAGATCTCTGTATAACTTGCTCCTTTGAGTTTTTGTAAAAACTCCTCATGTCTGCAACCAGCATATATTAGGTGAGTGTGAGGATCAATGAAACCGGGAATCACCGTTTTTTGATCCACATCAACTGTAAACACTCCCTCGTATTTATTTTCAAGTGTCATGGAGGGTCCAATCTCTTTTATGATGCCGTTGGAGATGAAAATTGCAGCGTTGTGCAAAATTTTTAGAGAAATTTTCCCAGGTGGAACAGGGCCTTGCCCGGTCGCAGTTACGAGCTCACCGATATTTGTTAATAAAAGATCAGACATCCAGATTAACCACTTTCTTTGCGTTTTCCTGAATAAATTTCCTACGAGGTTCGACCTTATCTCCCATGAGGATGGAGAAGAGTTTATCAGCTTCAGCTGCATCTTCAAGAGTAACCTGCTTCAGGAGTCGTCTCTCAGGGTCCATTGTAGTCTCCCACAGTTGCTCGGGGTTCATTTCACCAAGGCCTTTGTACCTTTGAATGTTAACTTTATCCTCACCGATCTCCTCAAGGAGTTGTTCAAGCTCCTCATCAGAGTGTAAATACCAGGTCTTCTTCCCTTTCTGCACCCTATAGAGGGGAGGCTGTGCAATATAAATAAATCCAGCCTCGATCAGAGGTTTCATCAGACGATAGAAGAACGTGAGAAGCAGAGTTCGTATGTGAGAACCATCTACATCAGCATCAGTCATTATAATGATTTTATGGTATCTGGCTTTCGATGGGTCACACTCATCTTTGAGACCTGAGCCTATGGCTGAAATTATGGTCTTGATCTCCTCATTTGACAGAGCTTTATCGAGTCTTGCCTTTTCTACATTCAAAATCTTACCCTTGAGTGGCAAAATTGCCTGAAATTCTCTGTTTCTTCCCTGCTTGGCAGAGCCACCTGCCGACTCCCCTTCGACAATGAAGAGTTCTGAAGCTGAAGGGTCGCGAGACGAACAGTCTGCAAGTTTTCCCGGTAGGGAATCAGATTCCAGGAAGCTCTTTCTCCTTGTAAGTTCACGAGCCCGTTTTGCGGCCTCCCGAGATTTAGCAGCCAGGGTCGCCTTCTCTATAATTTTCTGAGCTACACGTGGATTTTCTTCAAGAAATCTCATGAACCACTCATAAAACAGGCTTCTTACAAGCCCTTCCACGTAGCCGTTGCCAAGTTTCGTCTTCGTCTGCCCTTCGAACTGAGGATCCTTGAGTTTGACATGAATTACCGCGGTAAGTCCTTCACGAACATCATCACCAGAAAGCGAATGCTTTTTCAAAAGTCCTGTTTTTTTCCCATAGTCGTTTAATGCCTTCGTCAAAGCAGATTTGAAACCAGTTAAATGAGTGCCACCCTCGTGAGTGTTAATCGTATTTGCGAAGCTCAGAATAGTTTCAACGAATCCTGTATTGTATTCAAGCGCAATTTCGATTTCAGTACCATTTTTTTGGGCTTTCATGTAAAAAGGCTTATGAAGTGGCTCTCTCGCCTCATCAAGATAACGAACAAATTCTTTCAATCCACCCTCATAATGAAATTCCTCTTTCTTATTCTGTCTCTTATCTTCAACAACAATTCTGACACCTGGTATGAGAAAAGCGAGTTCTCTTAATCTATCTCGTAAGATTTCGAATTCGAACCTTGTAACCTTAAAAACTTCAGGATCAGGTTTGAAAGTCACCTTTGTACCGGTCCGTTCCTCACCAGTTTCCTCCACCTCCATCTCAGCGACCTTTTCTCCCCTTCTAAATTTTAGCCTGTAGATTTTACCATCGCGGCGAATCTCAACTTCGAGCCATTCGGAGAGAGCGTTGACAACAGACGCTCCAACCCCGTGAAGTCCACCCGAAATTTGATACACCTTGGAGTCAAACTTACCACCTGCGTGAAGCTGAGTAAAGACAACCTCAACAGCAGGGACCCCAAGCTCAGGGTGAATGTCAACGGGAATACCACGACCATCATCCTCAACTGTCACACTTCCGTCCTGGTTTATGGTAACAAAAATGTTTTTACAGTACCCTGCAAGTGCTTCATCGATTGCATTATCTACAATTTCAAATACAAGGTGATGCAATCCCCTCCTACCTATGTCCCCTATGTACATTGCCGGACGTCTTCTTACACCTTCAAGTCCTTTCAAAACTTTTATATCAGAAGCAGTGTACTTTTCACTCATCTCTTTCTCCCTTTCATTCTTCTAAATTTTATGTCCTTAATTTCAGAACTAAACCTTTTTCTTAAATCTTTTAAAAGAGCTGGCTTCATCATAATTAAGTTACTCATTAATGCTGGATGTTTGACTTCTATAACGAGAATCCCTCTCTCCAGTTCAGTTGCCTCTATATTGTAATCGAATTTAGGAGGATATTCTTCATTGAATTTTTCTACAATAGACTCCTCCTGGATTTTTTTCCATAGACCGAGTTTTTTGAGCACGGTTTTTAAAGATTCGTCGATTTTTTCCATCAGACCCTTTCCTCCAGAGTTCCTATTTCAATCAAATGAAAACCTGAGATTTTACGAACTGACGATATGAAAACCTGACCATCGAGATGGGCCAGGAGCATGGAAGTTTTGTCCTCTCCAAGAACACTCAGAGGCTCATCAAGAATAAGGACAGGAAGTTCGCCAATTTTGTCCCCGATTAGCTCTCTCTCTGTTAGGAAAAGGGCAAGGAGAATCAGCCTTTTCTGGCCTTCTGAAGCGGATACCTGAACCGGATATCCCATATAATTGATGGTGATCCGATCCCTGTGTGGTCCCACGAGAGAGAAGCCATTGCGCCTCTCCTCTTCAAATCTCTCCACTGTATACTCTTTTAGCCCATCGATGGAAGGTTCATATAAAAACTCGATCCTGTCATGAACACCAAGTTCCCTGATCCTCACATTCATAACATTCTCGATCATGCGAATAAATCTTTCCCGAGCATTAACTATTTCCACACCGAGTTCATAGAGTTTCATATTCCAGGGTACCACCTGCTCTATGGGTGGATTTTTTTTCAAAAGTGAATTCTTCTCCTTCAAGGTTCGTCTATATGCCAGCAGTAACTGGTAATAGTAAGGATCGTAGAAGCTACCGAAATAATCGAGGTTTTTCCTTCTTGCCTCAGGAGGTCCATCCACAATTTCCTGATCTTTTGCAGTCACAACGAGAGATACAAATATTCTAAAAATCTCACTAAACGTTCCGATCTTTTTCCCGTCGATCATAAAATTTTTAACACCATTATGGAAATGAACTTCAAGGATGTGAGGTGTTAGCCCACTTTCTATTTCACCTTTGATATCGAAACCATTTTCTCCCCATCTTATCAATTCAGTGTCTTTAACACCTCTGAACGATTTCGGAATGGATAGATAGGAAATAGCTTCTAAAAGGTTGGTCTTACCAACACCATTCGGTCCCAGAATTACGTTGATTCCAGCGTCGAATTCAAAAAGACTGGTCACATAATTTCTAAAATTATGGAGATAAATTCGGGAAACTATCATAATCTATGCGGGTAAATTATAATCTCGGAAACTTATTATTTCAATGGAAAAGGTAAAGACAGGCAGGGGATAAATTTCATTTTTAGATACATAAAAAATAATTGAGTAGTTTTTATTGTAAAAATATGCGCGGAATATCATCAATTAACTGGTAAAATCAGCTATTCCCACTCTGGTCTTGATTTTTCCGATTAACCGCTCGTATAATAGTACTCACATGCGAACTTTTAAATTTGGAAATGATTCAGGTTTTACAATTGTCGAGTTAATGATAGTTCTGGCTATCATTGCTATCCTCGCCGCTATTGCCATTCCTCAGTATCGAAAATTTCAGTTAAGAGCAAAAGTAACAGAGGCAAAAGTTAATATTGCATCCATTAGAACTCTTGAAGAATCGTTTGGAAGTGAGCACAACGTTTTCGTCGCCTGTGCCTCTACTCCTCGCCAGCTTCCCGGTCCAAAGAAGAAGAAGTGGCCAAACATCCCCAATAATGTTGGCTTCAGCCTCATAGGATTTAAACCTGCTGGTGACGTATATTTTTCTTATTCAGTGAGACTCGGTGATACCGGTCCAATTCATGGGGGAATTAATTATAACCACAACGGTGCCATGGATGCCAACGGAAATTTCAACCAGTACGTCACAGATTATCGATATGGCATCGTTGATATTACAATTTATGCCACCGGAGATCTTGATGGTGACAAAAATTACGCAACTTTTTATTCGACTGATGAGGATGTAAAAATAAAAAGCTATCCACCAGGAGCAGGGAAATACGTCTTTTAGGTCAAAATATCAATTATCTCGGATATGCCGGCTTTCCCCTCTCTGTATCTTACTTTCACGGGTTTTGAGAATTTTATCGGATTTTTTAAAACCCAGGCGTATAATTTCACCCCTCCACGTGCATAATTTTTCAGAAATTTCCCTCCATGATGCTTGTTTTCATATTTTAACAATTCCTTCAAAGTGAATGGTCCGAGGAAACCCGCAATTTCAACAACACCAAGTAGCTCTCCCCTATCTCCATCGATTACCCCCACCAGGCCCTGCACGTAAGGCGGGACTTTCCTTATCTCCCAGATCTTTTCTCCGTTAACAATAAGTCTGGCAAATTTACTTTTAACAACAAGACCTGTTTTCAATTCAGAAATCATTCTATAATTTTATTCCATGCAAAAATTCCTTTCAAAACTGCCTGAAAATATTAGAGACAGACTGGGAGAATATTTATTTGAAGCAACTTATGACGCATCAGCATCCGGACATAGACGTGTGATAGTATATGCAACTGATTCTCGAAAGAAATTTACTCATGCCGCGTACATCATTCTCACATTCCATCACCTTGTTGAAGGCAAAAAGAGAATTCTTTATGCCTATGAGGATCGCGAGAGTTCTTACTGGAGATTTATGAGAGTTATCAAAAAGCACAGACCGAGGAAGATTTATATAAAAGCTGTCCCACTCGACAGATCCCGCCAGGTTCTTGGAGATACCTTTGATGCCGCCGTGATTGACCTCACATTTTCACTATTTCCAAATGATCTTGGCATTCTCGTTGATACAGTTAAAGGTGGAGGAATCATTCTATTTTTGCTGGATTCTCCTGAGACCTGGCTCACCAGGCCCATGAAACATCATTTCGAACTGGCCTCCTTCCCATACACAGAAATGGATGTGAGAAGGACCTTTGAAAGATATTTTCTTGAATCCATTCAAAAAACTCCCGGTTTTTATTTCTTGAGCGGGAACAAGGCTATCTCTAATAGGAGTGTTCCATCAACGTCAAAATTTGAATCAAAAATTCATATACCAGAAGAAGTCAAATTCGATAAAAGAATCTATCAGCTCTGTGCGACAGATGATCAGGTACGTGTGTTAAAATCTCTCGAGGAATTTTATTTTTCAAACGATAGAACATTCGTTGTGACAGCGAATAGAGGAAGGGGGAAATCAGCAGTAGTAGGATTATTTCTGGGAGCACTTGGCGGATTTCTGGACTTTGGGAGAATGAAAATTGGTGTAACTGCCCCATCTTTTGAAGGTGTAAAAACCCTCTTTGAATTTGTCAGGTACTCTATGTTGACTCTTGGAGAACCGCCAGAATGGCATGGCGATTTTTTGAAGAGGAAGAAATTTGAAATTAAATTTTACTCACCAATGGAAATAACACTTGAGAAATTCGACCTCGTTGTGGTAGACGAGGCTTCAGGGATTCCTGTTCCAATGTTATTTAAAATCCTCAAAAGTGCGGATAGGGCTATTTTTTCAACTACAATCCATGGCTATGAAGGAGCCGGGAGAGGGTTCAATATTAGATTTCTCAAGAAACTGAGAAAAGAAGAAATACCCGTAAAAATGAGTGAACTCAAAACTCCTATTCGATATAAAGTGGGGGATCCCATTGAGAAATGGTTATATGATCTTTTACTCCTTGATGCTGAACCAGAAAATGTTAAAAAACTTAATATTAGGGGAGCCTCGTTTTCAGAATTTGACCGGGAATCTTTATTCTTTAAAGATCGTGACATCCTGAGGAAGTACGTTGGAATCTATATTCTTGCACACTACCGTAACGAGCCTAATGATATACTCATTCTTGCAGATGCTCCTCATATTCATGCGGCAGCTGTAAAAATTGAGAACAAACTCATGTCTTCTCTCCTGCTCGCCGAGGAGGGGGCTCTTCCTCCTGAGATTTGTCTTGATCTAACGAGAAAACCTTTACTTCATCTGGAAATTAATGGACACGTGATACCTTCAGTAATTGCGCGATACTATGAAAATCCAGAGTTTCCATGTTTTCGCGGTCTAAGAATAGTAAGAATTGCTGTCCATCCATCCTTTTTTAATCAGGGTATTGGCTCTATTTCTTTAAACAAACTTGAGAACTATTATGGAGACAATTTCGACTGGTTTGGCGCAAGTTTTGGTGCTACAACTGACCTTTTAAACTTCTGGTTTAGAAATGGCTATTACCCGATTTATATTTCACCGGTGAGGAATGCTGTAAGTGGTGAATACAGTGTGGCCTACATAAAAGCTCTCCATAGCCGTGTGAAAGAACATGTGCTGGAATTTAACAAAACATTAATGAAACGGCTTGTAGAGTTAAAAGACACAAATTATATGGACGTAGATGCTGATCTTTTTCTTACAATCATTCGGCAGCGGTTCCAGAAAATCAAAATTAAAAAGGAAATTGATAAGGATGAAGTTGAACGTGTAAAACTATTTAGACGTGAAATCATTCCATGGGGGTATGTTAGAGATATTGCGAGGAAACTTGGTAAACTTTACTTCCTGAATCTTGACGTAGAGTTCAGCCAACTTGACGAAATCATCATTCTCGAAAATTTTATCCACTTGAAAGAACTTGGTGAAATTTCAAAAGAAAGGGGAGTCGATTATAGATCACTTGTTATCAGATCACACGAGGTTTTCAATATTCTCTTTGATCACTATTATCCAGGCCTGGTTGAGCCAAGGGAATTCCGCACAAAGAGAGAAGAGGGGTCAAAAGAATAAAACGATACAGATGTGAGTCCAGTATCAGGGAAAATTTTTTAAGAGTTTTTCTCGTTTCTTCTACCTCACAGGTATTCCTGATTATTTGAAAAATTTCAATTGATTTTCTGGTAAATTGATGAGCCTTTTCGTTCTTTTTCAAAAGACCAGAAATCACACTCATATATATTAGAATTATCCACTTTTCCCATAAAAATGAGTGTCGTTGGCTTCAGCGAGGGCATTTTCAGCGAATTTTAAAGCACGTGCAAGATCTATACAGGCCATGTAGTATTCGATAACGAGGAAGTGATAAGCGAAGTCGTTCTTACTGCGCATTTTTAACCTGTTGAAAATCTTTACGGCGTTTCTCTCAAAAGAATTACAAATTCGTCTCCACCATGCCTTATAAAAAGATTCCCTCTTCTCAAAAATTTTATTATGAATTTGGTCAGCTCTCTAAGTATGTTGTCACCTATTTGATGTCCAAAAACATCATTTGCGAGTTATAAAGTAATGGAACGAGTAATTGAAGAATTGGTCATTTTTATAAAAATTATTCAAAAATTGGATTTTCTAATGATATTTTAAAAATCTCTGCAATGCATTGGATTTTAAAAGTATTTCTTATTCGGTGAGAAGGATCTTTTAGCCCTGAAAATACAGAGAGAATGTATTTTGAAGGGGTCATTCTGGATTTTGCATCACTTCTGAAAGCTTGATTACCGGTCATAAAATTGACCATAATTCGATATAATAATAGTTGCATTTTCGTAGATCCCGGAATAAAATCCCTTTATGTCACTCTGGACTCTCCTCAAAACGGCCTATCTTGGTCTAAAGGCTAATAAATTAAGGTCAATTCTGACAACATTGGGAATAATTATTGGCGTTGGCACCGTTATTTCTATGGTGTCTATAATAGACGGAATGAATAAGTACGTGTACTCAGTACTTGGTGATCTCGGAACAAAGACAGTCTATGTACAGAAGTGGCAGTGGATTATTATGGGTGGATCTCGCACGAAAATGAGAAAGCTGTGGCGTGAGGTTTCAAGGAGGCGTGATCTTACTATGGCCGATGTCAAAGCTATTGAACACCTCGATGTGGTAGACAGAGTCGCTGCATACCAGCCAGTACTCTCTGGAAAAGTTAAATATAAATCCAACTCTGTCGATGTAAATAATGTCGTGGGAACCGACGAACAGTACATTTATATTTCGGGTTATGAAATCGACAGAGGGAGAAATTTCATGGAACAGGACATAATTTACAACCGAAGAGTTGCAATTATAGGCAGCTATGTGGCAAAAACCATCTTTGAAAATGAAAATCCCATTGGAAAATCGATTATTTTTAAGGGCCACAAATTTACCATTATTGGGGTGCTAAAGGAAAAGGGTGAACTTATGGGTAACAATCTTGACGATTTACTGCTGATTCCTGTCACCGTGGCTCGCAAATTCTATTACAATCCCAGGTGGAGAGTTTATAAAGTCTGGTACTCTTTCAGGATACTTGTAAAATTCAAAGATAACGTTCCGATGAAGGTAGGAATGGAGAGACTTGAGGAACTTTTGCGAGTGAGACGAGGTCTAAGGTTTGATCAGGATGATGACTTTGCACTGAATACCAGTGAAATGCTACTTGGTGCTTACAAGAAGTTAACGTCAGGTATTTTTATTGCAATGATTGGAATTGCTTCTCTCGCTTTAATCGTTGGTGGAATCGGGATTATGAACATCATGCTTGTTTCTGTAACTGAAAGGACGAGAGAAATCGGTATAAGGATGGCAGTTGGGGCAAAGAGGAAGGATATTCTATATCAATTTTTGTTTGAATCAATTTTTCTCACAACTGTTGGTGGATTGATTGGTGTATTTCTTGGATTCATAATAGCAAAAGCTATCGATATGTCCACTCCATTACCAGCATCCATGCCAGTTTGGAGTGTTCTTGTGGGACTTGGCTTCTCCAGTATCGTTGGCCTATTCTTTGGCATTTATCCTGCCAACAAAGCGAGCAAAATGGACCCCATAGAAGCCCTCAGATATGAATAACAGGAGGTTTTAAAATGGATATTATCAGAATTCTATACGATCCCGTAAAAGTATTTAGAAAGAGAGAGATGGAACAGGGTATCAATCCCTGGATTTTATTCGGTCTAATTATTATTGTGTCAATTATAATATTCCTCCTTTCATTACATCATCAATACCAGTTTGCAGTTCAGAAAATAATGGAGAGAATTCAGCAGTTACCAGAGAGCCAGAGGAAATTGGCACTTCAACATATCTCTTACAAAAAAATGTTAACAACTGGCCTTGCAGCGGTAATTTTTATGGTCCCCTTGAAACTTCTGTTTCAAGGATTAATTTTTCAGCAATTGTTCACTATCTGGGGGAATATAAAGTCGTTCTCAGATAGTTTATATGTGGTAGTTTACGGCAATTTAATTAGTATTTACGCACAAATTTTAAAGCTCGTTATCGAATATACAACGGGAAAACCCTATGTGAATTTTGACCTTTCCCTTTTTGTCAGCAAGCAAAATCCTCTGCTTTATAAAGTTTTGTCGAACGTTGACATATTTACTATATGGTCTCTTATCGTTATGGGGATTGGATTTTCTGAGCTCGCTCGAGTTAAAAGAAGCAAAAGTTTTACAATTGTGTTTGCGTTGTGGATCATTTATATTGCAATAATTGCTTTTCTATTCTCAATGGGAGGCGGTAAATGGTTGCGTTTTTAGTTCTAATTTTAGTCTCTTTAGACACTTTATATCTGACACCTGAGAAAGCTGTAAAGATTGCACTAAGGGAAAATTCTCAAATAGTAGAAGCCAGCTACCAGCTCGAGATGGCACAAATAAAAACACGGAAAAACCTTTTCCAGCTGGTCCCGATAGGAAGTTTCAGCTCCAGCTACTCAAAGTACAGGCAGGACGGTAATAGTTTTACCTCAAAATCTTATACCTTTAATCTTGAACAGAGCATTTTCGATCCAACGAGCCTGTTAGCGTATCTATCTTCAAAGAAAGAGCTGGATATTGAGAGGCTTGCCCTGAATAGCTTGAAAAGTGACGTAGAAGTTGGCGCTCTCAAATATTACTATGCAGTTGTTTCTGCCCAGGAAAAGGTGAACTATCTACGCGAAAATTTGAAGTATGCCAGGAAACAATTCGAATTTGTCCGGGAAAGAAAGTCCCTGGGTATGGCAACCGAGACAGACCTTCTCAGGGCAAAAATCAATTTGCTTCAGGCAAAGAATTCTTTGAAACAGGCAGAAATTGATGTTGAAAAGGCCAAAAGAAATCTGAAGCAATTTCTTGGGATATCAATAGACAGACCTATCTTTATTGATGCGAAAGGCATACCTTATATCAACATGAAAATTTCAGTTACTGACTCTCTTAAAAAGGCTGTGATTTCAGCTCAGGAGGATCTGAAAATCCAGCTTCTGAAAGTTGAGGAAACAAAATGGTCGTACAGGAATACAATATTGTCATTTCTACCAAAGGTTTCCATAGGCTACAAGAGAACTTACGATAAGACCACTCCTTCAGCCTTTCTCAGGTCTGATAATACTCATGATGTCACCGGACTCTATATCAACCTTTACTTCGAATTCAACAGTTATCCATTTAACGTTAAGCTACAAAAAAAATCACTTGAACTACAAAAATATTATGTGAAGAAAACGGCTTATACGATTTTAAAAAACATTGAGGATACTTACGATAACTGGAAAACCTCACTTGAAAATCTAAAGATTGCGAGGGAGAATCTTAAACTTTCCCGAAAACTTTACGAAGTGTCGAAAGAGAAATTCAAGGTCGGTGAGATTTCTTCTCTTGAATTCTTTGATTCGGAGCTAAAAATGAAACAGGCACATTTGAATTTCATAGAAGCGAAATATCAATATTTTATTGCATTGATAACCCTTAAGAGTCTTCTTGGGATGGAGGTTTTGAAATGAAAAAAATTTTAATTGCGGTCATCGTGATAGTGATAATTGGAGGATTTGTTTACTTGAACATCAAGAAAAGAGGGGGTGAGGGTGGAGGGAAGACCGTCTTTTACGGTGTTCTAAAAAGAGGGGCCATTGTTACAAAGGTTTCTGCAGAGGGAGAAATTCGTGCCGCCACACAGGTTGACATCAGTTCCGATGTAATGGGCAGAATTGAGAAATTCTACGTTGATGTGGGAGACAGTGTAAGAATAGGACAGAAACTTGTAAAAATAGAGAGTAAATCTTACGAGGCCAAGGTAAATAGACAGAGGGCAATACTTGAGTCAGACCTTGCAAGATTGACTAATCTTCAGCAATCCTATGATCGGGCACAAAAACTATACAAAAAAGGGATGTTTGCGGAGTCTAACCTTCTTGAGATCCAATCGAATCTCAATTCTTTAAAGGCACAGCTAAAGGCTGATAGTTTTCTTCTCGACCAATATCTCGAAGATTTGAAAAAAACTTTGATCAGATCTCCAATAAACGGGGTGGTTTTATCACGAGACAAAGAAGAAGGGGAAATGGTCATCGTCGGAACTATAAACAACCCGGGTACTAAGATAATGACACTTGCGAATCTTGATAGTGTTCTGGTAAAGGCCGAGGTTGATGAGTCTGAAATAGTGCTTGTAAAAGAGGGAGATTCCGTCGATATAAAGGTTGACGCAATGCCTGATTCAGTATTCCACGGCATAGTTACTGTAATCGCTGGATATCCAAAGGTGAGTGGTTCAGGGAGTGAGACAACAGTGAGCTATCCCGTTGATATTGCAGTAACAGGTGGATCACACGGTTTGCTCCCGGGTATGTCTGCTTCATGTGACATCATTGTTGGAGTTAAAGAGAACGTCCTGAAATTACCCATGGCAGCCCTCGGCACAAGAATTATCAAGGGAAAGAGGCGTGATGTGGTCTTCGTTTATAAAAATGGGACAGCTCATTTAAGACCAGTTAAACTCGGAATCTCTGGTGAAAATTTTGTGGAGGTAGTCAAGGGATTGTCCGAAGGAGATACGGTTCTCGTCGGTCCATTCAAAGTTCTTAAAAATCTTCACGATGGTGAACGGGTGAAAATTGTTTCCAGAAAAGAATTTTTCCGTTTCAAGAGAAAGAAATGAGCCTGATTGAAACAATTGACCTTGTAAAAGTTTATACACTCGATGCTGTAGAAGTCCCTGCACTGAGGGGAGTATCAATAAAAATTGAAGAAGGCGAATATGTATCCATTATGGGACCATCAGGCTCTGGAAAATCCACTTTGATGCACATCCTCGGTTGCCTCGATACACCAACATCCGGTAAGTATTACCTCGAAGGGGTGGATATTTCAGAACTGAATGAAGACGAACTCGCAGAGATACGCAAGAGAAAAATTGGCTTTGTTTTCCAGAGTTTTAATCTCCTCCCACGAGTAACCAATGTTGAAAATGTAGAATTACCGATGACATACGCCGGAGTTCCATCAAAACAAAGACGTAAAAGGGCACTTGAATTACTCGAAAGAGTGGGATTAAAACATCGGGCATTTCATCACCCGACAGAAATATCTGGTGGTGAGGCCCAGAGGGTCGCCATAGCAAGGGCACTTGCAAACAATCCCAGAATAGTGCTTGCCGATGAACCTACCGGCAACCTTGATACTAAAACCGGTGAAGAAATAATGAATCTTTTCGAAGAATTAAATAGAGAAGGACGTACTATTATCGTAGTCACTCACGATCCAGAGATAAGTGAACGGACCAATCGAGTAATTAAGATTCGGGACGGCAAGATTATCGAATAAATCCCGTACCACATGTCTGATTATCTGTGAAAAACAGCGCCTTTTTAATTGCACTATTAACAAAAATTCCTATCCCACTGGCTGTAATCCACTGATAGCATATCTTTCCCTTTACTCCATTCCCCAAAATCCCATACTCTTTCTCTGGAAAGATACAAAATTCATGTAAAAACTATTATCTCCTGTTAAAGGTATACCACTCTTTTCGGCAAATCCTACTTAGGGCATCATTCGTAGACTGATTCCTCACCGCAGAAAAATCCGGATCAGCATTGACTGAAATGATCGGTACTCACAGTTAATCAATTAATTTCTCTCAATTCAACGTATCACCTCCCCCGTTTTGACTCCCTATTTTCGCATAACAGGAGGGCACAACAAAATTTTACCAGTTTCGCACAATTGAGAGATTGAAGTGTCTCTGTGATCTCTCGCCTCCTGATATCCGCGCCTGGCCATAAATGTTGAATCCAAGAGGAAGTCTCCCGTTTAGACCTGCACGGAAAAAACTGCTCCTGTTTTCAT
>CAYNMM010000099.1:0-19645 GCA_964398355.1 uncultured bacterium | reverse complement strand
GTAACATGAATTTATTCCATTTCCACTACCCTTTACACCTGTCGAATCAACATTTCCATAGTAGTTGACATATTTGCCAATTTCCTCCAGTGAGCCAATGCCGATACTTGATTGTAGTCTAAATTTTTCCTTTGCAGGTTTTATAAAATCGAAGATGGATTTTCCCAGCTTTTGAAGAACAAGGTGGTAAAGGGCAAACTCAATGCCAGACTTTGCAAAATTGTTCCCTCTAAATCTCTCATGAGTCTCAAGCAGATCAGAAATGGAAATTTCTTTACCTTTGATCAAGTCAAAGACAATCTTTGAAAATCCAATGGCAGACTCGATAAATTCATGGTTATAAATCGGCTCTGGTAGCGCTGGAATTTCACCAAATCCTGAAATCCCTGAGCTTTTCATCTCGACTACAAGGACACGTTTATTCCTTATAGTTCCAGTGCTAATCGTGAATACCCTCTTCATCCTGACATCAACGAGGTAAAGATTCACATCCTCTATCAAAATTTTTTCTTCAAGCAGTTTCTCCATCATAGCGGCTCTATTATACGCCTGGATTCAAGGATTTCCCGAAGTTTCTCATGGTTTTGCGGGACATTGCCAGTTAAAATTGCAGATTTCCTTGCCTCATGGATATTTTCCCAGATTGCCAGTCTGTCGGCGAGTTTATTAATATAATCACTGTTTTCCATGATTCTTGTAAAAATTTTAAAGATTTTTCTGATTCCATTAAGATCACGTGGTGTCCCGATATGCCTGATTTCAATGAAACTCTTATTTGCGAAAAATCGCCATCTTGCATCCCAGAAGACCCACCAATCCATCTGACTCAGATAGTTCTCTCCTTTGATTTCTATCTCCTCAACTTTAACCTCATCTCTGTCAAGATCGATGACCTTTTCGATAACGTATCCTCTGGTGCCCTTAATGACTTCCTCTGCCAAAATATCGTTGTCAAAAAAGACAAGTTTGCCGTATTTATAGGTGCCCTTTGTCGTAAGTATCTTGGCACGAATGGAAAGGAGCTTTGAAATATAATCCCTCCAATCTTTAATTTTTCCCGGTATTCCCAGCATGTCGGAGTCTCTCTCATTCTTTGTAATCATCTTTTCCCATGCAAGAAGCCTGTATTCGTGAACCGAATTCGTACCATTCCCGCCAAAAACTGAGATGCAGATTGGAGATGTGACATAGATTGCATTTAAGACATCACCCAAGGAATCACGAGAAACATCAATTGCTGGTTGAAAGCTGGCACTCAGGTAAAGTTCAAAATGATTCCATTGCCAGAACCTTCTGATAACAGCGTAAAGTCCCCTTCGCGTGTATCTCTTTTGATACTCATTTTCACTGATCAAATCAGGATACTGAGATTTCCAGAAGATGAAAAACTGTCTCCTTTTCAAAGCACTTTCAACGATGTCCAGAAGTTCTCTTAATTTTTCCATCGCCTCATCAACATTTTCAGCCGGGTCAAGGGCAATTTCAAAGAGTGAAGCAGAGGAATCCAATCCAATATTGCCAATGCCTTTGATATAATATCCGAGAAATGCGCCGGTCAGGATGTCGAAATTTTCTTCATAATCTCTCCCATGGAGTACTGCCTCAAAATCTTTTCGGAGAAGATTCCAGTCTTCCCATGTAATGGGAATACCTTTTGAATTGAGGATAATAAGCTCAAGTTCAGCTCCGACCATTGATGAATCTATCGAGGATGGTTGATAAAAGCCTGTTTGATTCTTTGATGTAATCTTTGTTAATGAGTCCATCGGTCATGACAAATTTATCCGGAATAAGCTCACTCTTACCATTCTCAATTAGATCTTTTAGCGATTCTGCCGTGACTTCTAAATGGAACTGCAATGCAAGTACATTTTTACCAAAAAAGCCCTGATTTTTGGTAGCTTCACTTGAACCCACAGGAGTAAAACCTCCTGGTATGTCAAATGTGTCTCCATGCCAGTGGAATGGCTTTATCACCGGTCCCAAACCGTTGAAATAATCAGATGATAACGCCACTTTTGAGAGACGAACATCAAACCATCCGATCTCTTTGAATGTGTTTTTATAAACCCGTGCCCCGAGTGCTTTAGCAATAAGCTGAGCGCCGAGGCAAACTCCAAGAACCTTTTTGCCCGAATCTATCGCCTCCCTTATGATCCGCTCTTCTTCCTCAAACCATGGAATTGGATCGTAAACGCCCATTGGGCCGCCCATAATAACCAGAAAATCAAAATCATTTACCGATGGCGGTACATCAGCCTTGAAAAATTGGGTAAAATTCACATCAAAACCTTTATCCCGGACCCATTTAAGAATATAGCCAGGCCCCTCAAATGGCACATGTGTGAAAATTTGTACCCTCATCTCAGTATTGCTTTATTGAAGATTTTTGTCATCAATTTAACCAGTAGATAGAGTGCCACAATACTGCTGATGAACGCTGTGTTGTAATCTTTCATGCTTATGCCATAGGTCAGGGCTTCTTTCAGAATGACCAGAAGATTATACCCTGGAATGTAAAAACTCCAGTGAGGGGCTGTCAAACTTGCAGATGTCTGGGCGAAGAAAAGTGGTAGCATGATGATTATCATGATGGGAGTGAGATAGTTCTGAGCTTCACGATAACTTCTCGCAAATGAGCTTGCCATCATTACAACTGACGACGCGATCAGGATGTACACCAGCAAAAGTAGGATGAAGAGAGCAGCATCCGTGGTGCTAATATGAATTTCTCCCATATTTACATTGGTAAAGAGGAACGATTTTACCACGCAGATCCCGATAATTGTTAATATGGAAGTTAAAAGTGAAATAAAGGCAACGTTTAATAGTTTACCAATGAGAATTTCCTTTCGATCGATAGGAAGAGAGAGGAGTACATTCAGGGTTTTTCTCTCCTTTTCTCCAGCGATAGAATCCACACCAGGTGCAATTGCCCCGGTAAACGGGATAAATACGATTAAAAAACCAATAATCATTGCCATCACAACACCGGCCATTACCCGAGGACTAATTACACTCTTTGTCTGAATGGTTATCTTTTTTGCGCGAACCTCTCCCTGGCCAGAGTTGTTATAACTATCAATTATCAGTTTTGCTCGTGCAAGGGCCTTTTTTGAGGCGTCAGATAGTGGGTTGTAATAAATTTCCACCGTTGGCGGTTCTTTCTCGACCACCCTAAGATAGAGGTCAATTTTTCCTTTTTTGAGTGCGTCGAATGGATCCTTTGCCATGGTTAAATTTATGAAACTTGAACGTGCAAAAAGTTCAAAAAATCCCGGTATTCTGAAACCGCTGATCATCACATTGGATGGTGTAATTTCGATCTTTTTGGCCTGTTTTTGCTGATAGGCAGCCGGGAGTCCAATCAGAATCGGGAGAACAATCAACGGGACGATGATTGTAGAGTAGAGGACCCTTTTATTCCTGAGAGAATCCTTAATTTCTTTCTTAAAAATTGCAATTACCCTTTTAAAATTCATATCCAATGGCCTTGATGAAAATTTTCTCTAATTTGTCTTCCTTGAATTTACTCCTGAGTTCCTCAAGTGTGCCAGTTGCGACAATGTTTCCCTGATGAATTATAGCAATTCTGTCGGAGACTTCCTCAGCTTCAGCCATGACGTGGGTGGAGTAGAGGATTGCTCTTCCTTTTTCTTTTTCTTTGAGAATGATTTTTTTGAACAATTCTCTTGATGGGACATCGAGGCCGTCAGTTGGTTCATCGAGGATGAGGATTTTGGGATGAGGCAGAAGGGCGCGCGCCAGCGCGCCCTTCTGCCTCATCCCCCTCGAAAGTTCACTCCCTTTCTTTTCCAGGAAATCCTTCATATCGAGATATTCCGCAATCTCCTCGATTCGGCCCCTTATTTCTTCCTTTGAAAGACCGTAAATTTCTCCCCAGAATTCAAGACTTTCACGCACCTTGAGTCTCTCATAAATCCCATTTTCTTCGAGAACAGCGCCGATCTTTGTCCTGTACTCAGGGTTTTTACCACTGACCTTTTCTCCATCAACATAGACTTCACCAGAATCGGGCTCGAGGATTCCGAGGATGATTGAGATTGTTGTGGTTTTACCTGCTCCATTGGGGCCGAGCAGAGCGAATACCTCCCCTTCATTTACGCTAAAGCTTATCCCGTTCAGCGCCCTCACCCTACCATAAGATTTAACCAATTCTTTTACTTCGAGTCGTGCCATATTTTCCCGAAAGTATCTATTGGCCAACCAAAGATGTTTTTAACGGTAAATTTTACTCCATGTGGTGTAACATTTCCAAGTACATAATGGTTCTCTGTTGAGTATTTTTTCACATAATCCGGTAAATGTTCTGGTTTCTTTGATGCAGGAGCTCCCCCACCACCAGTTATTATCTCATAAAATCCTGTAAAATCGGATTTACTTGCAAGTTTTTTGATAATTTTTGATTTCCTGATGAAATCCATGTGTGGATCAATCCACACCCTGGCGTAAATGTGTTCGTGAGCATTGAAAATAGTGGTAATTCCATGGTTCAGGAGTAACGCAGCAACTGAATCCCTGGCATCAGGATAGAGGTCAAGACAGGAGCCTCTATGTCCTCCAGTTGCTATAAGTGGCTCATGCCACATTAGAAATTTGTATGGGACTCGAATTGTGTTCAAAATACTATCTGCCCATCTGTATTGAATCGAATCGATATGCATTCCGTATAGTTTTCCATCTTTTCGGTGGTAGTTGTGGTCTGGATTCAGAATCAAGAATATTGAAGGTCCAATTTTGAAATAGTAAACATTTCCCTTGTATGTGTAAGGATCTTCAGGATTTTCAGGTCCATTTTGGGGATTTGTGAAGTATCTTTGCCAGAAATCTTCTACACTATACGGGGGTGGGGGGTCTATGTAACTGTGTTTACCCGTTTTTATGATAGGAGCTGTCGCATCGTGATTTCCAACAACTGTAAAAATGGGAATGAAAGGGGACACCGGTTCGAGTGCCCACCACCACGTCTCATACATGATTTTTACAAAATTCGTATCCTCTGTGTATCCTCTGATGAGATCTCCGAGAATGACGATAAACGAGGCGTTATCTTTCAGGCTTTGGACAGCCAATCTTCTCAAGATATCGACATTTACACCGTTGATTCGTCGGGTTGTGCCGGGTGATTTCCAGTTTGCGCGTGTATCCCCAAAGACCGCGAATTTGAAGTTGTAGGGATCAGGTAACACAAATCTGTATGGTCTTGATGTGAAGGTATCTCCAATTTCTGGAAATGTTGAGATCACGTGATAGGTGTATGATTTTCTCGGTTCAAGACCGGTGAGGTGAATTCTGTGCCATCTTGAGAGGGTTGAATCTTTAAAAATCCCCTTTCCTTTCAGGAAAACCGCTCCGTAGGAGGGGAAATTTGTTCTCCAGAAAACTGTGATTCCATTCTCTGTAAGGTCACCGAGTGCAGGTCCGAGATCAATAATACCTCCGAGCCGAAGAGAGTCACCACGTTTGATTATCCGAAATTTGTAGCCTTTTGAAGAGAGCTCTTTCCCTTTGACAAGGTCTGTCCACTCGAGCTGGAAATGGTACACATGTCCGATTTTTATATCGTTGAGCTGGAATCTGAAAATGGTGTCAACAGTATCAGGATACCAGATATTTTCAAGATATTTGGGGTCATAAATCTCCATACCTGGCTGGAGCAAATCATTTTCATCAAAGTAATAAATGTTTGGCATGGCCATTTTGTGTGACTTATGGAAAGATACAACGACGGTTGTCCCAATCACGTTGATGCTGGGCTGAACAACGTAAAAAGGCATCTTAAACAGAAAGAGCAGTATTAAAAAATTCACTTTTTTCCTCCTATTTTACAATGTTTATTTTGAAGAGATTCATTTTGAAAAAGTAAAGATTAAGGTTTTAATTAGTTTATTTAAGAGGCTCCCCATTTTCATCAAATCTCAGGATTTTGGGTTTATGGGTTTTAGCTTCTTCCTTATCCATCAGGGCATAAGAGGCAATTATTATAAGATCACCAACTTCTCCGAGTCTCGAAGCGGCTCCATTAAGAACTACTTCACCTTTTCCAGGTTCTCCTGGTATTAAATAAGTTGAAAATCTTGCGCCATTTGAAATATTGTAGACGTCAACCTTTTCATAAGGCATCATATCTGCCAACTGCATATATTCTGGATCAAGCGTCAGACTCCCTTCGTATTGAAGATTTTTGCCGGTGATTCTTGCCCGGTGGATTTTTGATTTTAACATAAAGACTTTCAATTTAATCTCACCTCCATGTTATCAATTAATCTCGTGTTTCCTACCCAGACGGCAAGTGCTATGAGTGTACCATCCTTTATTGTCTCGACAGGCAAAAAGTTGTCGGGGTCAACGATTTCGACATAGTCGATTTTCTTCACATGTGGGTGACTTTTAATCAATTCGATCATCTTTTTCCTTATGATTTCTGGATCTTTTTCTCCCTTTTCAATCAATTCTTTTGCCAGTTGGAGGGATTTGTAGAGTGCGAGAGCGTCTTTTCTTTCTTCCTTGCTCAGGTATTTGTTCCTTGAACTCATAGCCAATCCGTCAGCCTCTCTGACAATTTCACCAGGTATAATTTCGATATCCATATTGAGATCTTTAACCATTTGTTTGATCACTTTGAACTGTTGAAAATCTTTTTTCCCAAAATATGCTCTGTGGGGCTTCACGATATTAAAGAGTTTAGTTACAACGGTAGTGACACCTTTGAAATGGCCGGGGCGAAAGGCGCCACAGAGGCGAGTGGTTATGTCTTCTACTTCGACGTAGGTCTTGTAGCCTTCAGGATACATCTCCTCTGCATGAGGGTAGAAGACAATATCAACATTCTCTTTCTCAAGTTTCTTTCTATCACCCTCAAAATCGCGTGGATATTTTTCGAAATCTTCGTTGGGACCAAACTGTGTAGGATTTACAAATACGGACACCACGACGATATCATTGTCCTTACGAGCCATTCTGACAAGGGAAAGATGACCTTCGTGTAATGCGCCCATTGTAGGAACAAATCCTATGGATTTACCCTCTTCTCTTAATTTTCTTGCTGTTTCACTCATTTCGTTAATTTTTTCAATAACCTGCATCCTTTCACCTCCAGAAAGATTACTGGCGGGGCCAGAAGTTTAAATTCACAGATTTCAATTTTTCGGTATGATTTCTTTATAATAACCATTTGTATGAGAAAAATCTATGGTTTTCTTATCACCATTCTTCTTGTGTTATCTTCGTGTACCGGTGGAAAGTCGAACGGGGTTCCATTCTGGAATGCTATGGGAGGGCCATTGGGAGATGCTCTGCGTAAAATAATTAATGATTTTAATGCAAATTATCCTGGTGAGCCTGTTGTATATGTAAATCTTGGCAGTTATAGTACCCTGTCTCAAAAAATAATGGGAGCTGTTGCAGCCAATAAGCCTCCGGTCCTTGCACAGGTGTACGAGTCCTGGACATCAGAGTTGCTTGAAGCAAATAAAATTGTCCCCTTTTACAAATATATGAAGAACTGGATTCCTGATTCGGTTCGAGAGGATATTTTCCCTGTTTTTATCAAGGATAACGAATGGAATGGTAAAATGCTAACTTTTCCATTCAATAAGAGTGTTCCTGTGTTTTACTACAATATTGACCTTTTTGAGAAGTATGGGATTAAGGAGTTTCCAAGGACCTGGGAGGAGTTCAGAGAGGTTGCGAAGAAGTTGACCGTTGATACTACAGGTGATGGAGTGCCTGATATTTATGGAACCGCTTTTCCTGTCAATGTCTGGCTTTATGAGGTCATTCTGTACCAGAAAGGAGGGAAGATTTTAGATCATGGAAAAGTTGCCTTCGACTCAAAGCCTGGAATTGAGGCACTTCAGTATCTCGTAAATTTAATTTATAAAGATTCCTGTGCATATTTAACGACTGGATTCAGACATCAGGATGATTTTGCTACAGGCCGAGTTGCTATGGTATTTGGCACAATCGTTTCCTACGCCTTCATGAAGCCGAAAATAAACTTTAGACTGGGGGTGGCTCCCATGCCCCATGATAAAGATTCTATCGTCATTATATCAGGAACTAATGTGGCGATCTTCAGTGGACACAGTGAAGACAAAATTAATCGTGCTTATCAATTCATAAATTACTTCTTAAATGATTCCGTTCAGGCTTACTGGAGTACGCATACGGGATACCTCCCATTGCGTCGAAGTGTCCTTGACATGCCTGAGATGAAGAAATTTATGTCTCAGGTTCCTGGCTTTGAACGTGCTATCAAACAGGTAGAATATGCAACCTTTGAACCGAGAGATCCTGTATGGTTTACGGGTAGAAGATACCTGACAACAGAGGGACTTGAGCCTGCTTTAAGGGGATATCTTCCACCCTCAGTTTCTCTTAAAAGAGCTGCCAAATTGCTTGAAACCGAACTCAAAAGACGTGGAGAATAAATATTTATTTCGTGAATCCCGGGATTCTTAACTTTACAATGTTAAACTCTCAGTTAATAATAATCCGCAATAATTTGAGGGAGGAGATGCTATGTTGAATTTCTTGATGGCCCTTTCAATCATTGCCAATACACTTGTAATCCAGGTCACGAATGGGACAAATCCTCAAGAACAACTGAAAAATTTGACCGTCACTGTTTATGGATTCGATGATCAAAACAATGTTAAATACTCTAAGTCTTTTAAACTCAAACGGGATAGGATTGTACTAAGAAATCTCAATAAAAACCTGTTTTATCAAGCGGAAACGGATTACAAGGACGTGAAGTACTACTCCAACGCAGGAAAATTTGAAGGTGATACACTCACTCTGACCCTTCACGTTTTCGATGTAACTGACAAGGATAAAGATATCCAGCTTACAAACTACCACATGGTCATATTCCCGAACGAAAATTCGCAAGGGTATTATATTGTTGAAGCTTTAAATCTAACAAATCAGGGAAATGAAACCTTTAATGCCCAGTATTATGTTTATTTTTATTTACCTCAGGGAACAGATTCTATAACGTTTATCCAACCTCAGAATGAGGAGAAATGGGTTGTCGTGGGAGATACAGTTTTTTACAATGATGTGGTGTATCCTGGGGATCAGACCATAGCATTCAACTATATAGCGCCGGGTGAAAAGGTTAATCTTTATAGAGAATTTCCGAAAACTCTTGCGTCGGCCCAGATTTTTACGGCTCCTGGTATAAAAATAAAATCAAAACTTTTTAAAAAAGAAGGGGAACAAAATATCAACGGACAAACTTACATCGTTTATAGATTAAAGAAGCCTTCAGACAAATTCTCAATATCTGTTGAAAGAGGTTCTACTACAGCTAAAAGTAACGTGCAGATACCGGTTGTTATAGCAGTTGCGATCGTGGTACTTGTACTGATTGTTTTACTGAGAATTAACGCCGTTAAGAAAAAGGGGAAAATCTCAACGGAAGCAAGGGAACAACTTGAAAAGCTCAGAAAACTCCTGGAGTTAAAGGAAGAAGGTTTAATATCAAAAGAAGAGTTTAACAAGTCTAAAAAGAAAATCTGTGACAAACTCTGAAGTTTTAAAAGTCAGGAAGCTTGTTAAGAAATACGGAGAGCAGTATGTGTTGAGGGGAGTTGATTTTGAGTTAAGGAAGGGGGAATTTGTTTCAATTCTTGGTCCGAATGGTGCGGGAAAGACCACATTTGTAAAAATTGTATCGGGGACTACGAAACCCACTTCTGGTGAGATAAGAATTTTTGGTAAAAATATGGATGAATACCCGGATATAAAGAAGAAGATTGGGGTGCTATCTCACGATACGTTTTTTTATAGAAATTTGACCGGTATGGAAAATCTGCAATTTTATGCCAGAATGCTTGGTCTTGAAAACGATGCCGCATTTAAATGGGCCCGAATCTTTGGCATGGAAAAGAATCTTAATAAGAGATTTTCTGAGTTTTCACGTGGGATGAAAGTAAGACTCGGACTTGCACGGGTTTTTATGGCAGAACCTGAAATTCTTTTATTAGATGAACCATTTTCAGGTCTCGATCCGTCAGGTGTTGAGAAAACACTGGAAATAGTAAGTTCACACATGGATAGAAGCTACATTCTGATTACCCATAGACTTGACATTGCAATCAGAATGTCAGACAGGATTCTTGTTATGATGAATGGAAAATTTACCCATGAATTCTCGAGAGAACAATTTGATGTTAAAGTACTTCAGGAGGTGTTCCAGTGAGTTTTTTTAAAGCCACCTGGTACCTATTTAAAAAAGACCTTACACTCGAATTTCGGACAAAGGAAATGCTTAATACCTTGCTTGTATTCGCCCTTCTTACCGTTGTCGTGTTCAATTTTGCATTTCCTCCAGGGATTGTTGATCCTGAGCTGATTGCCTCTGGTATATTCTGGGTTACCATAGTGTTTACTGGTACACTGGCATTCAATAGGTCTTTTTCAATTGAAACTGAGGAGGATTCTCTGCGTGGATTACTTCTTTTGCCTCATGATCCTGGCTTTATACTCGTCGGAAAAGTTTTATTCAACCTGCTTCTCATCGCTATAGTAGAAGTGATTGTTTATCCCATTATTCTTGTACTTTTCCGAGTGAATCCGGCAGGTAAATTTTACGTTTTTCTATTGACTCTAATACTTGCGACAGTCGGTTTGACCTTTATTGGAACGCTTCAGGGAGCTGTGTTACTTAGAACAAGGGCACGGGAAATTTTGCTTCCGCTTCTATTTTTTCCGATAATAGTGCCAATAATCATCGCTGCTACTAAGTCCACCGAGGCGTTTTTTACCGGGAAAATAGACCCATGGAGCTGGCTGAAGTTTATGGCTCTCTTTGATCTTATCTATATATCTGCCACATTATTTCTTTTTGAATATACGCTTGAAGATTAGCGCTTTAAATAAGTGAGGCCAAATAGGATGGTTCCTGTTATTACGATTGTTGCTCCACTGGGTAAGTCAAGAAAATAGGAAAGAAAGAGTCCCGCGATTGTAAAGATAAAACTGATAACGATTGAGAGTGCGATAATTTTAATAAAACTCCTTGAAAACGCAGAAGCTATAGTAGCTGGGAGAACTAAGAAAGCGGAAATTAATATGACCCCAACCATCTTTATTCCCATAATCACGACGATCCCGAGCATTGCCATAAAGAGGTAGTTGTGCAGTTTAACGTTTACCCCATAACTCTGGGCAACTTCAGGGTCGAATGCCAGCAGAATGAGGTCTCCAAAAAACAGAAAAAAGTAAACCAGTGTGATGCCCGTGATAATTCCGAAAAAGGTTAGATCTCCACTTGTAATGGTTGTGATATTTCCAAAGAGAAAGCTCCAGATATCAACAGTAGTTCGATGATATTTTGAGATAATTGCTATTCCGATTGCCATGGAGAATGAGAAGAAGATACCAATTGCTGCATCCTCATGGAGTTTTCTTTTCTGACTTGTGTATGCTATGAAGAGAGCAATAACAATAGCGAAGAGCATTGCGGAAATAGATGGATCAATTCCCAGAAGGATTCCAAGTGCTATTCCACCGAAAGCTGTATGAGAGATTCCCACCCCGGCAAAGGATAGTTTTCTGACCACTACGAAGAAAGAGAATAAGGAAAACACGACACTTATAAGAATTCCCCCAATTAAAGCCCTCTGGAAAAATGTATAACTAAGTATTTCCATGATGATGTCCGTGCACGAGAACTCCTATTTCGGTACCATAGACTTTTTTCAAAAGTTCAAGATTCAACTCAGCATCAGGAGCTCCATGATAGAAGAGTTCTCTGTTCAAACATGCAACAGCATCTACAAATGTTGGGACAACTCCGATATCGTGGGTCACAATGACTATGGTGATGTCAGTTTTCTTTTTGAGCTCTTTCAACAGATTGTAAAATGCAAGTTGAGCCTGTATATCAAGTCCGGTAATAGGCTCATCCAAAAGTAAAATACTCGCTTTTGAAGCAAGAGCGCGAGCGATTAGGACTCTTTGTTGTTGTCCACCAGATAGGGCAGAGAAAGGCTTATCTTTAAATTTAACCATGTTTACAAGTTTGAGTGCTTCTAAAACTTCTTTACGGTCAGACTTCCCTGGAATTTTTATAAGCCCCATCTTTTTTATCCTTCCCATCATCACAACTTCGTTGACAGTAGCGGGGAACGTATAGTCCATAGGAGATCTTTGGGGAAGATAGCTGAAGATCCCTTTCTTTATCGCTACCTTTGGATGGTCCCCAAAGATTTTTACTTCCCCAACATAATCTGTTATACCGATTATCGTTCGTAAGAGTGTGGTCTTTCCCCCTCCATTTGGCCCACATATTGCGTAAATCTGGTTCTTGAACACCTTGAGATTAACATTTTCAAGGATGATTTTTCCTTCCCTTTTTACAGTAACGTTCTTTATTTCAATTGCAACTTCACTCATTCAACGCCTCAAATAGTTTACTTAAATTTCTCCTCATAAATTCGGTATAAAATGTTTCATCCCAACCCTGTGGGTCAAGCGTAACTATTTTAAAGCCATTTTCTCTAAATGGAGTAACGAGTGAAGGATTGTAGATGGAGTCCAGAACGAGGACATTGGTGTTACACTTTTTTGCCTGTTTAATTATTTTTAAAATTTTTCTTGGAGAAAGTTCAGTACCCTCAGAGGTCCAGAGTACATCAGTCGTTTTTATCCCGTAAGCCCTTGCAAATACAGTCCAGGAATTGTGAGATGGTATGAAACATCTTCTTTTTAGCGAAGATGCATTCATTCTGATCCAGGCATCAAGTGAATCAATTCTTGAAATAAAGGAATCCACTTTTACTTTGCCACATTTAACAATAGAATCACCGAGTGGAACTGCGATTTTTCTAACATTATGGGGATCAAACCAGAAATGGGGGTTCATGTTGATAGATTCTTTTTTCCCGAGAAGTGACCATATCTTTATTACTTTGGGACGTTTTGTTACAGGAATGTTGCTGATGATATTGTGTGCCCACGCCTCAGCGATATCAGCGATATAAATAAAGGCACAGGCTTGTTCAATTTTCTTAATATCACCAGGGCGAGGATCAAATGTGTGTGGATTCTGGCCTGGTGGCACGATGTTTATAACTTCGAATTGAGAAGTATCCACCATTTCGTTAATTATCAATCGCAGGGGACTCACACTTGTTACTATCAATTTTTTAGCACCAAGGGGTGACATTATCATTAGTAGCCAAAAAAATTTTTTCATTTCTTCCTCCACATTTATGAGTATTTTGAAATTTTGATGTTTGATGATTAATATGAAAACCCGGAAAAATCAATAGTCCGGCAAAAAGGAAATTTCAACATAGGTGCTTTAAACTATCCAGTATGAAAATGCTGGGAAGGATTTATGTAATAAATTCAATGAAAATTTATGGGAAAGATTTCTTTAAAAAGATTGAGCGGGCCTTTGAGGGTGGTGCAGAAATTTTTCAACTGAGACTTAAAGGTGTTTCTGAAGATGAATTTATAAGAGTCGCCGAGAAAATCAGGAGACTTACGGAAAAATATGGAGTTATTTTCATAGTAAATGATAATCCCATAGTAGCAAAGAAAGTTGGGGCAGATGGTGTTCATGTTGGAAAGGGAGATTTCAAGGTGAGGGAGGCAAGAGAGATACTGGGCAGTGAGAAAATTGTTGGGGCTTCGTCATATGATAACATAGAACTGGGAAAACAGCTTGAACAAGAGGGCGCTAACTATCTCGGCTTCAGCTCACCTTTTGAGTCTAAAACCAAGCCAGGGAAGCCTTTGACGCCTATCGAAATTTTGAGAGAGGCGGTTAATGTTATAAACATACCAATTTTTGCAATTGGGGGTATCAATGACGATAATGTAGAGGAAGTCCTGAAGCTTGGTGTCCACGGAGTTGCAGTTATTTCTTACATTTTTGATGAAGGAGATCCCTATGAAAATGTTAAACGACTCAGAGAAAAAGTTTATAGATATTTCAAAGGAAATTCTTAAACAAATTAGAAAAAAACGACCTTTAATACACGTGATTTCAAATGTAGTGACTATTGAATCCCTGGCAGATATTATCCTTGCAACTGGCGGGGTGCCAATTGCTGCCTATTCTCCTGAGGAAGTTGAGGAGGTTGTAAAAAAATCAAACGCTTTGTTATTGAATACAGGAACACCAGACGAAGAAAGAAAAGAAGCTTATTTAAAAGCAGGGATTAGGGCTAAAATCGAGGGAATTCCGGTATTATTAGATCCTGTAGGAGTAGGTTTTACAAGTTATAGATCAAAAATATTTAGAGAGATTATGGAAGAGAATTTGCCAACAGTTGTAAGAATGAATTGGGGAGAGGCTCTGTACGTTATAAAAAATGATAAAAATGCCCTTAAAGGTGTGGATTCACTGGTAGAAAGTGGAATGGAGGAAGAAGTAAGAAAATATGCGGAGGAAAAGGGAGTAGTTATTATTATTACTGGAAAGAAAAATATAGTCACAGATGGGAAAACAACTTTTGTGACCTTCATTGGAAATCCTTTATTGAGGTTTTTTACCGGTACCGGATGTATGCTGGATGGGGTTTTAACTACGTTTCTGGCAGCCGAGGAATTTAATGTTTTCGAAAGGATGGTGTCTGGTATTGTTCTTTACAATTATGTATCTTTAGGGATAAGCCCGGTCAATGTTAAACAGGATCTCATTTACAGAGTCCGAACCTTTTTACAGATGTGATAAATTTAATAGAGATTATTCAGAAATTGAAACTATAGAGGCAATTCATAAGAATATATAAGGTTTATTTTATTTTCATCAACAAATTTTTTAACCTGAGGAGTGGTTTGATATGTGACAAATATAAGAAACTTCTCACCGGGTAAGGATTTTTCAAGCATTTTTATCCTGTTAAGAAATTTGTCTATGTCCCTTTTCCTTAATTGAACTTTGCACTCGCCAAGTATTGTTAGCTCTTTACCATTGGATCGGCCTTTGCCTATGAGATTAACTTCTACAAATTTGTTCCTTCCAACTTCTATATGATCTCTTCTCAATGGTTGGGTGATAGTTATATTAAATCGGTCCTTAAGTATGGAAGGGAGACCTTTAATAGCTCTGTCTTCAAGCGTGTATCCAAATGCATTTGCAAGGCCACCTACCTGTTCACGAGTTTTCCTGTGTTCGCCGATAAGCTTTTCGAGTTTTTCTTCAGTTCTTTTTTGTGCTTCGGCGAGTTCATTAAGACGTTCTTCGGTTCTTTTTTGTGCTTTGACGAGTTCATTAAGACGTTTTTCAGTTTTTTGTTGTGCTTCAGCGAGGGAATTATCTCTTTGGGTAAGTTCATTAAGACGTTCTTCAGTTTTTTGTTGTGCTTCGGCGAGGGAATTAACTCTTTGGGTGAGTTCATTAAGACGTTCTTCAGTTTTTTGTTGAGCCTTTGTTAATTCTCCAATGGCTTTCCATACACGTTCAAAATTCTCATTAGTTTTTTCAACAAATTCAAGAAATTCATGCCTTGTTACAGTTTCCCCTATTATTCTTTCAGCTTCTTCAAGGAAACTGATCAATACATCCCTTAATTTTGGATCTTCTATACTTTCAAGTTTTCTAATTAATGAAGCTCTAACCATTCTGTCTCCTATTTTAATTTTTTGTAAACAAAAGTCAAGTTTGAAAATCGAGGCTTGATAGTTCGAGTTGGTCTTAATACTAAAAAAATGCGTCCCACCTTTGTTTCCGGAGAGGCAAAAATGAAGGCATTGATAATAGCAGCAGGAATGGGTAGCAGAATAAAAAATCTTGGAGACTCCAAACCTTTAATCAAATTGCTTGGATTACCTTTGATAGAAAGGGTAATAGTTAATGCATCACGTGCAGGGATTAAAGATTTTGTTGTCGTTGTGGGATATAATCGCGAGAAACTTGAAGATGAACTTAGAAAAATTGCTAAAAGAAGAAATGTAAACATTGAGATTGTATTTAATCCGGAATGGAAGAAAGAGAATGGCCTTTCTGTCCTGGCAGCCAGGAATCACCTTTCTGATGAGGAGTTTTTGCTTTTAATGAGTGATCATATTCATGATGAGAATATCATAAAGAAGCTCAGGAACGCCGAAATATATGATGGCGAAGTCATTCTTGCCGTTGATTACAAAATTAAAAATAACCACTATGTAGATCACAAAGATGCCACAAAGGTACTTGTCAAAGATGGATACATTGTAAGTATTGGAAAGGATATAGATGATTTTAATGCCTATGATACAGGTGCTTTTCTATGTTCACCTGCAATTTTTTCAGCAATAGAAGAGAGTGTGAGGAAATTTGGAGATGGTTCATTATCAGGTGGTATAAGGGTGTTAGCGAATAAGAAAAAGGCGCGTGCACTTAACATAGGAGAGCTTTTCTGGGTTGATGTAGATGACGAGGAAGCGTATAAAAAAGCTGAAGAATTCCTTTTGAAAAAGCTTATTAAGCCTTCAGATGGTCCGATATCAAGATACATAAATAGGGCAATTTCACGAAAAATCACAAGATTTTTCGTGAAATTGCCCTTCACGCCCAACCAGATTACAGTGTTCAATTTCTTAATATCTGTGATTTCAGGATGGCTTTTCTCTTTGAGTGGATATTTAGGGCTCCTGCTGGGAGGCTTACTTACACAATTCTCGTCGATTTTTGACGGAGTTGATGGTGAGGTTGCGCGTCTTAAATATATGGAGACAAAATTTGGGAAATGGCTGGATTCCGTCCTTGATAGATATGCCGACGCGTTTATCCTCGGTGGTCTCAGCTGGCACACTTTCTTTTACACCAGGTGGACGAGATTATCAATTTTAGTAGGCCTTTTCGCCATTGTGGGAAGTCTTATAAATAGTTACATTGCAATGGAATATGATCGTTTGATGATAAAAAAGGGCAGTAAGAAGTATTTCAGAATAGGACGTGATGTTCGACTCTTTGTAATTTTCCTTGGATCAATTCTCAATAGGCCTTTTGAGACGCTTTTATTAATAGCTTCGATTATGAATTTTGAAAATATCAGAAGAATAGTAATATTGAAATTGAACGAGTCACTGCTTTAATAGTTTCAAGAGATCAAGGAATAAGGCATAGCCTGTTTCTGTTCTTCCAGCTCCAGGACCTTTCAGGAAAATTTTACCAAGAATGTCAGTTTTGATTACGACCCCATTTTCTGTTCCTTTAATATGAGAGAGAGGGTCTTCTTCACCTACCATTTCTGGTGAGATTCTGGCATAAATCTTTCCATCTATTTTACTGACACTTGCAACCAATTTCCATCTTTTCCCCTGTTTTCTGGCTGCTTCGATATCTTCTTTTCTCAGGTGTTCGATTCCTTTGACTTTCACTTCGCTCAATTGAAGGGGATAATTCATTGAGATTTTTGTAAGAATGACAATCTTCGCAAGAGCGTCCAACCCTTTAATATCAGCGTCTGGATTTGTCTCTGCGTATCCTCTTTTCTGCGCCTCCTTTAAAGCCTCATAATAATCCTTTCCAGTTTCCATCTGGTCAAGAATAAAATTTGTTGTTCCATTGAGAACACCACGGATTTCATGAATCTGATTTCCCTTTAAATTTTCTTCAATGAATCCAATAATAGGTGTTCCTGACATAACAGTTGCCTCGAATCTCAGATTTTTTTTATAAATCTGTAATTTCTCGTAGTATAGAGCTATCGGGCCTTTATTTGCTGTAATAACCTTTAGTCCAAGTTCAAGTGCGGTTCGAATGTAAGAGTAAGCTGGTTCCCCATTTTTTAAATTTGTGGGAATTGCTACTGCGATGATGTCCGGTCTAACATTTTCAATAAATTTGTGGGCATCCATTTGTCTACATCCCTTAAAACAATGATTTAGACTAAGCTTACTTTTCACACATTCCAGAGCTTTTCCTGGATCTATTCCTTCAGTTGAAATTATAGAACCCTTTGACCTTCCGATTATTCCGACAAGTTTTATAGGCTCTCCAGTTATTTCGATCAGGGTATCATGATGATTGATCAACACCTCAAGGAATCCCTGACCCACCGTTCCAAATCCAATTATTCCCAGGGTTTTTGGCATTTCCCAACCTCGTTATTAACCAAAGAATTTTTCAACTGCATTTTCGACAAATGTTTTATAGGATTTTCTGAACCTTTCGCTGCTGAAGTTGAAAGAGTGTTTTCTAATTTTTAATGGATCAAACCTGTCAATCATTTTTTCAAATTTCTTAACAGCATCAACGATAGCATCAGGAGTTTGCTCATAAAAAAACAGTCCGGTCTCAAATTCCCTCACAGTTTCAAGTGCTCCCCCCTTACCGAACGCTATTACGGGCGTTCCAGATGCCATTGCCTCAACCGCGGTAATACCAAAATCTTCAACTTGGGGGTAAATCAACGCCTTGGCTTTACTATAGTATTCTTGCAATTTCTTGAACGGTTGATGCCCTATAATTTCTACATTAGGAGGTGAAAGTGATTTGATTTTTTTTAGCTCAGGCCCATCTCCTACAATAAGAAGTTTCCTATCTCGCAGTTTTTTAAAGGCATTCACAACAAGATCTACCCTTTTGTAAGGGACTAACCGTGAGACAACAAGATAGTAGTCTTCTTCTGTATTTGATACCCGAAATTTTTCAACGTCAACAGGAGGGTAAATGACGGTAGAATCTCTTCGGTAAAATTTTTTAATTCTTTGCTGGACATATTTTGAATTTGCGATGATAAAGTCAGGTCGTTGTGCTGCGATATAGTCATACTTTCTTAAATTGTGTATAGTCCATCTGGCAAAAAGGCTTTTCAACCCCTTTTTTAATCCCGAAGTTTCGAGATATTGGAAGTAAAGATCCCATACATACCTGATTGGTGTATGACAATAAGTTATATGCAGCTGATCTGATGTTGTAAGAACACCCTTGGCGACAGCATGGGATGAAGATAGCACTATATCAAACTCTCTCAGATCAAACTGTTCAATTGCCAGTGGAAATAAAGCAAGATATTTCCTGTAGTTTCTCATACTACCTGGAAGTCTCTGTATAAAGGAAGTGTGTATTTCAAGTCCATCAAAAAAAGTCCCCTTTGTTAATGATGGATCATGGAGAAGAACATAAATAGGTGAAGGATAAATTTTGTATATATTTTCAACTACTTTTTCTGAACCTGTTACCCGTGTGAGCCATTCGTGGACTATTACCGTTTTCATGATTAGTTAATTATTTTCAAGGCTAAAGAAGCTCTTTACAACAATTCTATCAATTACTTAAATCAAATCTGGACCAGTTTATCGCAGGCTTTATACTAATTTAACAAAAGGAGGTTTGATTATGACTTATATAAAAGGGGATTACAGGAAGAGGAGTTATTGGCTTGAATCCATTGGTGAAGTGACTCCCAACCCATCTTTATCAGGAGAAAAGAGAACCGACGTTGCTATAATTGGGGGTGGATACACGGGGATGTCGACTGCATATCATTTAAGAAAGTATGACAAAAGTGTGGATGTTACATTGCTTGAGGCAGAAATCTGTGGATATGGAGCCAGCGGAAGAAACGGTGGATTTAATATGTCACTTTTTGGACTGACTCCATCGATAACGAAGATGAGATTTGGAGTGGAGAAAGGCAAACAGGCAAGAAGATTCATGGAAGAGGCTGTG
>CAYNMM010000098.1:0-2608 GCA_964398355.1 uncultured bacterium | reverse complement strand
TAAAAATGGTGGTATAGCTGTTTTTCAAAGTGAATCACCCTTTACAAGGCTTGATATCATCAAGGATCTCTTTGAAAAACTTAAACTTACCTTCAAATATGTCAAACCTTATTTAGCTTCAATCCCGGGTTATCCCGACGGGACGTGGAGCTTTCTTCTCGCATCAGATGTCAATTATAGCGATATGATTAGAAATCATCCGGAGGAACTCAAATATTTCAACGAGGAGATTCTCAAGGCATCATTTGCACTTCCAAATTTTATAAAAGAAAAACTCTATGATTGACTTAATTGGCATACCTTACGAAGGTGGAGAGAATTTCCTTAAAGGGACATCACTCGGACCATCTAAAATACGGTGGGCTCTTGAATCTCTCGAAGTGTGGAGCATCTACCAGAATGAATCCATACCTGAATATATAGACCATGGAGATTTTATACCTCCAGAGGAATCTCCAGAAGATGTATATCGCACAATTGAAGAAAAGATTTCAAACATAAACCCCCAGAAAATTGCTATAATTGGTGGTGACCACAATATTACATATCCGGTTGTAAAGTTTTTAAACAGAAAGGATGAAAACTTTGTGGTGGTACATTTTGACGCACATCTTGACATGAGAGACACTTACAAGGGGAACCTTTTCAGTCATGCCACTGTCATGAAACGGGTACTTGAACTGGTAGGAGAAGATAGACTCATATCTCTTGGCTATCGATCTTTTGCGAAGGGAGAAGAAGTACCACCCCGGTTTTCGGCTCCTTTCGAAATTTTAAGGCCGCTGAAGCAATTTCTTTATGAATTAAAACCGGAGAAAATATACCTGACGGTAGATCTTGACGTTCTTGACCCATCTGAGTTTCCTGCTGTCAGTAATCCTGAGCCAGGTGGTATTTCATTCAAAGAACTTTTAAATGCTATAATGGAATTAAGAGGCAAACTTATAGGCTTTGATATTGTGGAGTTTAATCCCATTGCATTCACCGGGAGCTTTCCCGCCATGACAGCAGCCACAATTCTAAGGGAATTACTTATTGCTTTAAAATAAAAACATGAAATTTGTGGCCGATTCAATGGTTGGAAAGCTCGCAAAATGGTTGAGATTTCTTGGAATAGACGTTGTTTATGTCCAATCAGGAAATTTAGAAGAAATTGTCAAAATCGCTCAAAATGAAGGCAGAATTATCTTGACAAGAAATACTGATGTTATCAAGAAATTAAAAGGTCATAGAGTCTGGATTTATTTCCTTCCCACTGAAAAATCCGAATTTCAACTCAAGGATGTTGTAGAAAAGTTCAATCTCTGGCAGGAGATCAGACCCTTCTCACGCTGCACAGTCTGTAATAAACCTCTTGTACCAGTCAGTAAGGAAGATGTTCGAGGAAAAGTACCTTTTTATGTCTTTCAGAATGTAGACCACTTTGAAAAATGTCCGGGATGTGGTAGAATATATTGGAAAGGTACACATGTTGAAAGATTGAGAAAAAAATTATCGAAAATTCTTGGTCGAGAGGTGTAATATGGCTGACGAAGAAAAAATTTCACGCAGAGATTTCTTTAGAAAGGGGATTTTCTCATTGATTAAAGAAGGGACAAAGATTGTTCAAGGGACATTTGAAAACTTTAATCTTGAGGTAGCTGAAAGTATCCGATATTTGCGGCCACCCGGAGCTATAGCTGAACATCTTTTTCTGAAACTTTGCACAAGATGTGGGGACTGTAAAGAGGCGTGTCCCTACGACGCAATAGTACTGCTTGGAGAAAGTAAAGGAAAACTCGCAGGGACACCAGCAATCATACCAACTGTGACACCCTGTTACTATTGTGAAGACTTCCCATGCATAAAGGCGTGTAAAGAGGGTGCACTAACGGAATCTCACCTCATAATGGGTAAAGCTGTAATATCCGCTTCTAAATGCTACGCATATAAACAAACTTTTTGCATTGATTGCTTCAATGAATGTCCAAAGCACGCGATAGAGCTCGATATTGAAGGAAGACCCAAAATTATTGATGAGAAATGTGTGGGGTGTGGTATGTGTGTTCGTGTTTGCCCGGCTTCACCCAAAGCCATTAAAGTTGTTCCCCTATAAGTTAGACCAGGAAATAATTCTTTTTCAATACTTGAACACTGCAATTCCACATCTGATAACATCTGCAAATCAGGAAATAAGAAAAGTATCAAAAAGTTAAGGATTAGACGAATCAGGACTTATTAGACATCTTATAAATCTGTGTGAGATTAAAAGAATTATCCAGAGTACCTGTGTCTCAAAATAGAACGTGAGGCTATTCGAGAAATGATTTTGGGAAAAGGAGAAATGCAGTTTTTAACCTCCTCACTTGCAGTGCTCTTAGCCTGTTGGGGGTTTTCTCAAACTTCTCCCCACGCTTCGCTTTTTGAGGGAGGAGGATTGAGGAGGTGGCAGTAAAAGAAAACTTGACAGAAAAAACAAAGGGGGGTCTTTTTACCCTCCCCTCAATCCCCCTACAAAGAGAGGTTGGATGTAAATCCCTTCCTTAGCACTTCCGGGGAAAAGACTGCATGTAGTCTTCTCGTAAGCGATAGGAAAAGAGAGTCTTTTTGCAAAGTGAAAAGGGAAATG
>CAYNMM010000097.1:0-5247 GCA_964398355.1 uncultured bacterium | reverse complement strand
CTCATAACAGATTTTGGCCTCAATACTTATGGCACGTTGGAAGTTGCGAAAGATAGAAATCGATTAAAAAAAATCCTCGGTAATATCCTCTCCATTAGAATGTTGATCTCGATTCTCCTGATAATTTTTATGGTTCTCCTCTCTCAAGTTATCCCTAAATTTAAAGGAATGTCGGAACTTCTATTTCTGACTTTTTTAAACTTGATCCCTTTTGCCCTTGCTGTAGACTGGGCCTTTAAAGGACTCGAAGATATGAAGTACTCCGCCATGTGGTCTTTCGTTTTTTATGCGATGTTCTTTGTTTTTATTGTTTTATTTATCCATTCATCAGATGATCTGCTAAAAGTACCAGCATCAAGATTTTTTGCACTCATGTTGTCAACGGCTCTTTTACTCTTGTTCTTAAATCTAAAATATCCAGAGCTCTTTGTTTTCAATATTGATTTGAAATCCTGGATCCCCATCATTAAGGTTTCTGGTGTACTTGCAGCCTCGTTTGTAATGATAAAGATTTATTACAATATAGATGTTGTGATGCTGGGCTTCTTTAGATCCATGAAAGAAGTGGGGGTATACAGTGCGATATACAATTTTGTCCTTGCTCTTGCTGTTATCAGATTTTCGTTCCTGTATGCAATTCAACCAACTCTCGCTCGAATTGAAACTATCCCATGGAAAACGTACTCAAGATATTTAAGAAATTTTGAGATTATTTCCATTCTTGCAGGGATTTTTCTTTACATAGCCATTTTTGTTCTCGCAGGTCCTATTATCAAGATCTTTTACGGTTCAAGGTACTGGAGCCCTGAAACCGTGAAGCTACTCAAGATATTGATAAATGCCAATCTTATAATGTTCATTAACCTCGTTTTCCCGACCCTTTTGATTGTGACGAAAAGGGAGAACCTCTATTTCTTTGTTACAGCTTCAGGAGCTGCTACCAATTTTTTGCTGAATTTAATTCTAATTCCGAGATTTGGATTTTATGGAGCCGCCTATACGACAGTTCTATCGGAATTGATTGTATTTATAGTTTCCTTTAGCTTATACTACCGTTTGGTAAAGCCATGAAAGTGTTTATACTTGCAGCAGGGAAAGGGACCAGATTGTATCCGTTGACGAAAGACGTGCCCAAGGCACTCATCAAACTGAAAAATGGTTTAACTCCACTGGATTTCCAGCTGGGAATCCTACAAAAATTCGGATTTGATGATTCTGAAATCTTTATTATAGGTGGCCACAGGTTTGATGCCCTTAAAAATTATTCAAATTTCCATGTAATTTTTAATGAGAAGTACGACGTTTACAACAATGTTTACACTTTTTATATGATCTCAAACTACATTGGACCGCAGGAAAGGTTCATAGTAATAAATTCCGATACTATATTTTCTCCTGTTATTTTCAGGTACTTGGTGGAAACGAATTCGAGCGCAATGGTCGTTGATAATTTAAAGGAACTTGGTGACGAGGAGATGAAGGTGAGGGTTGAGCATGGTAAAGTTGTTGAGATAAGTAAATCAATATCACCTGAGCGAGCCCACGGGGAATACATAGGGGTGTCTATGTACAATTCTGATGCAGGATCGGTGATTTTTAGAAAGATAGAGGAGTATCTAAAAAACGGAAAAGGGGATAGATGGTATGAAGATGCAATTAATGATGTGCTTAATGAAATTGATATTGTCCCTGTATATACTCATGGCGAGAAGTGGATTGAGATAGATACACTGGAAGATCTGGAGAGAGCGAGGAGTATCATAGATGATATACAGATTGATTAATATTCCCATATTCCTTGAAATTGGTGAGGGAATCCTGGATGAATTTGACAGAGTTCTGAGTAAGAACAATGTGGCATTCACGAGGCCGGTGATACTAACGGGTCAAAAGAGTTCAAAGGTACTTGAAAAATTTGAGTTTTTTAACAAATTTCCAAGGTTTTATATCAAGTCCAATGATGTTGAGAATCTTTATGAATTGAAAAGTTCCATGTATGGAAAAGGTTTCGATCTGATAATTGCGGCTGGTGGTGGGAGAATAATCGATAGCGGAAAGTTCTTGTCTCTCGAGACAACTCTACCCATGATCTCGATCCCAACAATTCTTTCAAGTGATAGTGTGTCTTCACCAATAAGTATTTTAAAAGTCAATGGAGTGACACGTAGTACTGGAACCGTCATGCCAACCGGAGTTATTATCGATTTAAATGTTATAAAAACTTCACCAGTTGAGTATCTTAAAGCAGGTCTTGGGGATTTAATGTCTAACCTATCTGCATCAAATGATTGGGAACTTGCATTTAGAAGGGGATACGAAAGGGTTGATAACTTTGCAAGGATGCTGGCCTTATTACCTGCAGAAAGATTACTTTCAAAACTGGATTTTTATGAAAACGAGAGAGATGTAAAGTTTCTTAAAGATTTATCCGAAGGACTTGTGCTTAGTGGTGTTTCCATGGGGATCGCTGGGAGCTCACGGCCTGCAAGTGGATCTGAACACAATATCAGCCACAGCCTTGATAAAATTCTTGGAGACTCAAGAAAACTTCATGGATTGCAGGTGGGAATAATGACCCTTTTCACGCTTCACCTACAGAATGATTTTCTCACTATGGAAAAACTTATGAGACTTTACGCAAAAATGTCATTTCCTACAAGGCCACAGAACATTGGCCTTGACAAAGATATTTTGGTAAAAGCTGTAAAAATCTCGCCTTCGATAAGAGATAGATATACCATTTTGAATGAATTTGAACCGGAGATATTAACCTGCAAAGTTGAGGAATTTTTCAAAAATACGTAGATGTTTGAGCCTGCCTACCTAAAAGTCTTTGAGACAGGTGAGCTAAAATACAGAATAGAGCAAGCTTATGGAATACTTTCCAGTTGTACTCTTTGTCCTGTAGCCTGTAAAGTTAATCGGTTGAAGGGAGAGAAAGGTGATTGTGGAGTTGATAATAAAGTGATTCTTTCATCTTATGGTGCCCATTTTGGGGAAGAACCGGTCCTCGTTGGGAAACACGGCTCTGGAACAGTATTCTTTGGTGGTTGCAATTTAAAGTGTGTGTATTGTCAGAATTACGAAATTAGTCAGTATCGGTGGGGTGAAATTGTTGATACAAACACCCTTGCGAATGTTTTCCTCAATATTCAAGAGAAGGGATGTCACAATCTCAATCTCGTTTCCCCCACTCATATAGTTCCTCAGATACTGGAGGCCTTACACAAGGCTGTCGAAAATGGCTTCAGACTTCCCATTGTGTACAATACCGGTGGCTATGACCATGTTAGAGTGCTCAAATTGCTCGATGGGATTGTCGATATCTACATGCCTGATACAAAATACGGTGATTCGAACTCTGGACTTAAATATTCAGGAGTAAAAAACTACTTCGAAGTTAATAAAAGGAATTTACACGAAATGTTTAAACAGGTGGGAAACCTTGAGTTGAAAAACGGATTGGCAGTTAGGGGATTACTTATAAGACATCTTGTTTTACCAAATAATGTGTCTCGAACAAAGAATGTTATAGATTTCATAGTCGAGGAGCTTTCAGTTGATAGTTATCTTAATTTGATGGATCAGTATTATCCGACTTATAAAGCATTTAACTTTCAGGAGTTATCCAGAAGGTTAAGGAGAGAAGAATATATCGATGTAGTTAATTACGCTCTGGAAAAGGGGATACACAGAGGAATTCCTTTTGATTACTTTTAATGCCTTGGTAATTCATAATTTGGAGATTCTCTGGTAATTGTGATATCATGGGGATGTGATTCGATGAAACCAGCATGTGTTATTCTAACGAATTTAGCTCTATTCTGAAGCTCGGGGATATTCTTAGCGCCAACATATCCCATACCACTCTTGAGTCCCCCGATTAACTGGAAAATGACGTCTTTGACAGGGCCTCGGTATGGAACCCTTCCTTCGACGCCCTCTGGCACAAACTTTGTGGCCTCTTCCTGGAAATATCTATCACCACTTCCCTCCATCATTGCCCCAATTGATCCCATTCCACGGTAAACTTTAAACCTTCGTCCACCAAGTAGAATAGTTTCACCCGGGCTTTCGTCTGTTCCTGCAAGGAGGTTGCCTATCATAACTGAGGAGGCTCCTGCGGCCAGGGCCTTGACAATATCACCTGAATATCTGATCCCTCCATCGGCGATTATTGGCACATTTTTCTCCTTTGCAACACTATAACAATCCATTATAGCTGTTATCTGTGGGACCCCCACACCTGCTACAACTCTTGTAGTACATATTGAGCCAGGACCGACGCCAACTTTAACAGCATCAGCTCCCGCCTCTATTAAATCCCTGCACCCTTCAGCCGTAGCTACATTCCCGGCTATAATCTGTAACTCAGGATATTTTTGCCGCACTTCTGAGACCACATTTAAAACTCTCTCGGAATGACCATGCGCAGTATCAACAACAATAACATCCACTCCTTTCTCTACAAGCAGTTTCAATCTGTATTCCCACTCTTTCCCTGTGCCAATAGCAGCTGCAACTCTTAGACGCCCCGATGGATCAACGAAAGCATCCGGAAACTCAGTTTTCTTCAAAATGTCTTTAAGTGTAATTAATCCAACGAGTTTTCTCTCTTTGTTAACGACAGGGAGCTTTTCTATTTTATGCTTTTTTAAAATCTCGACAGCATTTTCAATATCAATTCCCTCCTCAACAACTATCAGATTTTGGAAATCTTTCATCACTTTTTTGAGTGGTAGATCGTTGTTGTATTCAAATAGCAGATCTTTTCTGGTAATCAGTCCGACGAGTGTATGGTCCTTTTCAATTATAGGAATTCCAGAGATCCCTTTCTCCTCTACGAGTCTTTTTGCTGTTTCCACAGTATCATCGGGAGAAAGTGTTACAGGGTCTATAATAATCCAGCTTTCGTACCTTTTTACTTTTTCAACTTCTTCTGCCTGCTTTTCAGGTGACATATTCCTATGGATGACGCCTATTCCACCATATTTTGCCATTGCGATAGCCATGTCACTTTCTGTGACTGTATCCATGGCAGCGGAAACGAGAGGAATTGTCATTTTAAGCTTTGGGGTTAGTTTGCTTGATACATCTACCTGGGAAGGGATCACACTGCTCCTTTGAGGAACGAGGAGGACATCATCAAAAGTCAAGGCTTCTTTTATTTCCATGAATGTAAAAAAGCTGGGGGGCAGGGATTCGAACCCCGACTACCTGATCCAGAGTCAGGCGTCCTGCCGGTTA
>CAYNMM010000096.1:0-6069 GCA_964398355.1 uncultured bacterium | reverse complement strand
GTTATGAGTCTTGCCTGACTGCCAGAATAGGCGCTGTAGCTGTTATAAGCTGCCATCCAGTGCCCGGAATGTGGTGGTTGATTATCCCTCATCGTTGTATCCGCAGGCTCCCAGTTAATTGAGCCAACTATTATTGTCCTTGTCCAGCCGTTGGGCGGGAAATCGCCCTCAAACCCTTCTGCGAGAAATTCACCATAGTCAGCTATTCTCACAACTTCACTTAATGGGTCATTATTCTCAAAAGCGTCGCCTGAAAGCAAAGTCCACGCAATAATTGTATCATCTCCTGCATAATCCGGATTCCATGTGGTGTAAACTGTGTCCACAGAGTTAACCTTAACAGTATCGTAAACGAAAACGGATTCCACAACAGAAGGATTTCTCTTTGTTGTAAATGCCACATAAAAGCCTGATTGGTCTTTTGAGCCGTAGTTTTTGACAACCAGGCCAAGCCTGTTGTTATGGTCCTTCCTCGGTCCAATTGCCACAATGTCAGAAACACCCACATCCTTTGGTGGGAATATAACAAAGCGAACATCATCAATGGCGACATCGAGGCCACCCGAAGGTGTCCCGCCTCTACCTCTGAATGCAACAATCATGGAATCACCCATATATTGGCTCAAATCAACCGTATGTTTACGCCACTCGTGTCCAATATCAATGTATCGTGTAAAGTAGGCAACTTCTGTCCAGTCTGACCAGGTGCCGTCCTGATTTCTCCTCTTTATCTCAACGAAAAGTGTATCGGGTCTATCCTGCGCACTCAGGGAGTGATACATCCAGAACTCAATATACCCCTTATGCATATCCGTAAAGTCGAGCTTGTAAGTAACGAGCCTCGCAGACCCGTTATTGTCGAAAATCGCAGGATAAAGTGCCATCCACTTACCAGAGTGAGGCGATGCAGGCTCGCCGTATGACCCCTGACTTGCATGGATCCAGTTTGTATCTCCACTCACCGTGTAACTCGTCCAGCTATTTGGTGGAAAATCACCTTCAAAACCTTCTCGAATAACTTCCCACTCGTCGCACACACTTGCCACCACCTGCATTGAATCATCCGAAGTGTCCGCATCAACATCGTAATAGATCCAAGCGCTTATCGTATCGTATCCTACCTGTGTAGGTGTTATTGTGAATTTGAAGGTATCAAGTCCTCCACCCTCTATCTCACTATTTACAAATGTGGAATCAAGTAAATTCTGCTCTTTATAGTAGAATTTCACCCAGTAATTCTTGGCACGGAATTCACCCCTGTTTTTCACCACCACGAGCACATCCCTTGAACGATTTTTCCTCAATCCGTTTGTATATATACCATCTACAGCAAGGTCTGTCTTTTGAACCACCCTCACATTGTCAATAAATAAGTTCCCTCCGCCCTTACTGACGGCACGAAATGCGAGCATCACGGAATCACCCACATAGGAATCAAGGTCAACCACTTCTCGCTCCCATGCGCCTTTACAGGGTTCCACATCTTTTGCAATTTCTCTACTTCTGAAAAGTGGGGATAGGGAATTTGAAATCCACTTTGCTAATCCAGACCCGGCATGAGATTTTTGCCCGGTGTTTTCGTGGACTGATGAAGCCTTAGACAGGACTTCTTTTCTTTTACTGCTTGAGTAGCCCAAAGATTTTCCTCCTCCAACCCTTCCAAATCCAGCGATAGTGGTCCATTCGTCTGGCCATGTGCCATCTGGATTTCTCCTTTTCAATTCTATATAAATGGAATCGTCCAGAGCAGGCGAATCTGCTGTATGATACATCATAAATTCAAGATAAGCGTGAGAGATATTTGTCAGATCTATCTTCGATGTAATAAGCCTTGCCTGTGAGCCCGCTGAGACACTTGCCGAAGGATACTCTGCCATGTGTGACATCTCATAGGGGTCAACACCTGAAACTGAACCAACTTTCTTCCATGAAGAATCACCTGAAATTATTTCTGCACTCCATTTGTAAGGTGGAAAGTCCTCTTCAAAACCAGAGATAAGAACCTCGGAAGAATCTCTAACTCTGATTAGAGCAACCAGGCTATCATTTAAAGGATGCTCATCATGAGACACCTTTATCCATGCATCAATTGTATCGTAACCTGCGAAGGATGGTGTCCATGGAACTGTAACAGTATCAATAGAATTTCCCTGAATCCTGTCTGTAATAAAGACAGAATCCCTGACACCACTTCCCCTGATGTAATATTTGACATAAAAATGGTCTATCCTGTTTGGTCTGTTATTTTTGAAAACTATATTGAGATGAGATGGAGTATTGACAATTGCATCATGCGAGAAGACTTCTTCAACGCCGAGCTCAACCGGGAATCTCACACTGACTCCATCGAGAACCACATCACCGCCACCTTTTCCAACTGCTACAAACGCAAATCTTGCTGAGTCACCTGCATACTGAGAAATATCAATGCTGTCCATATACATGACATTGCCTTCGGGATGCACTCTTGTATAGGCGCCGATAGTTGTCCAGTCCTGCCATACACCATTCCGCTTGTATTTGATGAGGACAAAGAGGGAATCGTGTTTATCCTGATTAACACAGGTCTGGTAACGCATAAATTTCAGGTAAAGCTTATTCATGCCTGATAGGTCAACTGTTGGTGAGATGAGCCATGAGCTATCTCCTTCCTGGGCATACTGGGCAAAGTAGCTTTCAAATTTATCGCGCCAGTACGAAATTAGCGTGCTGGGATTCTTGGATTTCCAGACTGAAAGCCATTGTAGATTTGGCCTATTTGTTGTGACAGTCCAGCCGCAGTTTCGAGGGTCTCCATTAAACTCCTCGTATAGAAGTTCATTGTCGTCTGCAATAGTTATGGGGAATTTCAGTGTGTCATTCCAGGCTTCTTCATCCTCAGGTGCGTTGAGTATAGCAACAAGGGTGTCAAACCCTGCAATTTTAGGTGTCCAGTTAAAAACATACTGTGCCGTATCTCCGGATGGGAGGTCAGGGTCGTAGCGCCCAGTGGCAATTACTCCCTCTTTCATTGATTTGAGTGTTATGTAAAAGTAATGATAGGTGAGTGAACCAACATTCCTTACAACCACTCTGATTTGAGAATTGAGATTTTTCTTAAAAGGTGTGCAAATAATGGAGTCCACCTGAAGATTTATGTTTGCCCCAGCTTTTAGTTGGCATCTGTCAATGAGAATATCCGTTCCGCCACGGTCAACACTTCTCAGGGCAACACGTGCTGATGTGTCAGCAAACTGCGTGAGGTAAACTTTATGGAAGTGCCATCCTGCAGATAAGTCCGGATCATAGACAAGGAATTCTTTCAGTGTGGTCCAATCAGATGCACCAGAAGGTTTTATATCAATCTTCAGGAGGCTTACATCAGATTTATCATCTGTATGATACATCCAGAATCCAAAAAACGGTGAATGGAAACTGGAAAGGTCTTTGGACGGTGTGTAGATTCTCATTCCGTAAGCATATGTGGTATCGGTTGTCTCAAACCTGAGCATATAATCACCGTCAATTGGTCCCACTTTCCCTTTGGCTGACCTCGCTTTTTCCCATGAGCGGTCTCCATAGACATAGCTCGTATCCCACCCATCAGGTGGAATATGACCCTCAAAACTTTCGGCAAGATATTCACCTTCATAGAAATTTGCCACTGTTACAATATCTTCGGTTGTATCATCGTCTTTAAACGGGTCTCTTGCATCTTCAATCCATCCGATGAGTGTATCTATGCCTACTTTACCCGGTGACCAGACTACACTGAAGTCAACGGTGCCACCTGGTGGTATTTCTGGATTAACGACTCTGCTTAAGACTTCACCTGGTCTCGACGACGATTTTAGTTTTAAGTAGATGGCAGAACCACTTGACCATGGTTTTGAACCTATGTTTTTTATGACGAAGTGGACACTATTGTCGGTTCCATAAAGTGGTGAGACAACATAAATCTTTTCAAGCTTCAGGCTACGGGTAAGGTCTAACAGCTTAATGTCATCGACAACTGTTCCGAAGGCGCCTCGCCAGGGGGTTCCATCATCCATATATGTGTAGACAGTGAAGGCTAATTGAAGTGAGTCAATTGCGTGAGTATCTATAATTCGGACTATCTTATGCCAGCCTACCTCACTCTCCGGATGATGCAGACAATCTTCTATCCATAGAGTTTCAGGAGGTGTCCATGAACCGTCCACGAACTTTCTTATATAAAATCGTATGGTTTCTGGATCGCAAACCACAAGATGGTAATAGTAAACCATGAACTCGACAAGCGTTTGAGTTATGGTGGAATCCCAGGGAAGGGTGAGAAGTAAGGGCCCTTCAGGATAAGGGTAGCCACGGTCGTGGGCAGAAAATATGCCTGTGCTTGCTACTGGAGTAAGTGAGTCTGATCCCTGTGGGGCTCTCCATTTCTCTCTCCATTCATTCATACTCCACCATGGCTCACTCGGCATACCATTTTCAAAACTCTCATAAATTATCTCATGGTAATTGGCTACCCCCTTAAGGTATTTAACGGTATCATTGATAGTAAACCTATCACCTGGTAGATCTGTCCAGGCTTCTATTGTATCCATACCCGCAACTATAGGCGTATAAGTGTGAGTCACCTCAATTTCCTCACCAGGATTTATTGTGGTGGTAATTGGAATGGTATAAATAACCAAAGGATTTAACAAAGATCTGAAGTAAACATTGAAGTTTGACTGGGGCTCTGTTCCATAATTCTTTATGCGGAATCCAAGAGTATCTTCCTGATCTATCCACAATCCAGGTAGGTCAACATAGGTAACTCCCACATCCTTGTGTGGATATCGCGCAATACGAATGTTATCAATATGGAGATAATACTTTACCTCATTCCATCCATCAATCGTGACATAGAATTGGAGGATAATCTTCTTACCACGATATTCATTAAAACTCCTTATAAATTTATGCCATCCTATTCTGGGACCTCCAATGACAAAGGTAGCAACCTTAGTAAAATTTGGGGGCCATCCATTTTCTCCTTTCGCCTTCACCCTTAGCTCAATAACAGGAATGTTATCAACTGGATATCTGTATGCATCAAATGAAAAATAAATAGAATCTGCAACATCCGGTATATCAAAAGTGTCCGTAGTGATTAAAGTTGTATCCCTGAGGTACATCAAAGGTATAAACAAGTTATACTTACCTGAACGCGTGGAGTCGGTATCAAGTCTCCAGTAATCCTCAGGAAGGCAGGACTCCCAGTATAAAACTGTCCAGCCAGGAGGAAAAGTTACAGTATCACCTTCGAATCCTTCGTATACGAAATCGAGAGAATCTTTTACATTAACCCATGTTTTACACGAATCATTTGAGTGGAACTCATCGTCCTGCAAATTTGTCCATGCGCTAAGTCCGAGCCCATCCGGTCCCTGAGGAGTCCAGGAATGATAAAAAGTGTCAACTGCTCCAGGTGCAAGTGAAGCTATGAGAAAGGAATCTGCTGTTGTCGCACTGTCATCTTTAAACACTACATAAAAATTTGAAGCCGTATCAGCCCCATAATTTTTCACAACAAAACCAACGTTGGGAACAGGAACAGCTACAGTAGCATAGAGGGGAGCTATGATGGTATCTACACCTACGTCGTAGGTGTATTTGCTTCCAGAAAATGCGAATAAATATTCATTAGGGATTAGAAATGTAAACAAGAGGATTAACCAATTCATCATAAGCCTCCTATTCACATTTAATTGGGATGATAAATTTTATTATATTCAATGCAAAAATTCTTTTCAATAATTAGATAAGAATGCGTTTAGTTAATTAGTAATTTAGTTGTCTAAAATCTAAAAAGCCAAAAATTCTTCATATAAACACTCATGATAAAAAGTGGAAACTGAAGTCACCTGTTTTACCAATTTTTACTATCGAAGGGATAAATTACAGATATTATCCTGAAAAATTTAAAGGGGAAGGTGATTTTGTTTTTTCAAAAACCTTCTATAATCATCTTAAATTGGCAAGTTTTGCTTACATTTTACAATTGTTCCAGTGAACACTTTATATCAAAAATTTTTATTATTCCTGATCAACATAAAGTCTCTC
>CAYNMM010000095.1:0-4582 GCA_964398355.1 uncultured bacterium | reverse complement strand
GTTCGAATTGATCATTAATGATACAAAGATGATTTAATTCCCATAAGATAAACCCAAAGGAGGTAAGATAAGTATGACTCTTCAAGAGTTAAGGAAGAAGAAGATTGCAGAGCTTTATGAAATAGCAAAACAGCTGAATATTGTCAACTATTCAAGTTACAGGAAGGAGGAGTTAATTAAAAGAATCCTTGATGCAGAGGCAGAGAAAGACGGAAAACAGTTCAGGGAGGGTGTATTAGAAATTCATCAGGATGGTGGATTTGGATTTCTAAGACTCAAAGAGTACAACTACAATCCGAGTCCACATGATATTTATGTTTCACCATCCCAGATAAAGAAATTTGGTCTGCGACCCGGTGACGAAATAGGTGGATTTATCAGACCTCCAAAGGAAAGCGAAAAATTCCCGGCACTTATAAAAATTGAGGCGGTTAATGGATTGCCTCCGGAAGAGATCAGGAATAGACCTACGTTTGAGAAACTTACACCATTTTATCCCACCGAGAAGATCAATCTGGAAGTGCCAGACGCTGAAGATCTTTCCATGAGAATAGTCGATCTCTTTGTTCCCATTGGAAAGGGACAGCGTGGATTGATAGTTTCACCACCGAGAGCTGGTAAAACAGTTCTCCTGCAGCAAATAGCAAATTCAATTAAGAGGAATCATCCAGAAATCTACCTGATTATACTGCTGATTGATGAAAGACCAGAGGAAGTTACTGATTTTAAACGTAAGGTTGAGGCAGAAGTTATTAGCTCGACATTTGATCAACCGGCCGAAAAGCATACTCACGTGGCTGAGGTTGTCCTTGAGAGAGCGAAGAGGCTCGTGGAAGTGGGGAAGGATGTTGTCATCCTCCTCGACTCACTGACAAGGCTCGCCAGAGCGTATAATGTGGTAACTCCACATTCTGGGAGAACCCTGACCGGTGGTATTGATTCCACAGCATTAATAAAACCGAAAAAGTTCTTCGGCTCTGCAAGAAATATTGAAGAGGGAGGCAGCCTTACAATAATTGCTACTGCGCTCATTGAAACAGGCTCGCGTATGGATGATGTGATTTTTGAGGAATTTAAAGGAACCGGTAACATGGAGCTGGTTCTTGATAGAAAACTCGCTGACAGAAGGATATTCCCCGCTATTGACCTTAACAAATCAGGAACAAGACGTGAAGAATTACTGCTGCCTAAAGATGTGCTGAATAAGGTCTGGATCCTGCGGAAAGTACTTTCCGAAATGAATCCAGTTGAAGCCATGGAATTTCTCCAGGAAAAGATGAGATTGACCGTCAGTAACTCTGAATTTTTGAAGAGCCTGACGGAGAGTAAATTCTCGTATGTATAGCCTTTTTTCGTTTTTTCTAATAGCAAATTTCCTGTTTCCATTAAAAATTCATCCCCTTATCACCTCAGGCTTTGGTGAATTCAGATTACTTAGATTCCACGCTGGGATGGATTTTTCTACAGGAGGAAAAACAGGATTCCCGGTATACGCTGCTGCTGATGGTAGGGTTGTCAGGATAAGAGCGTCCTACTGGGGCTATGGTAAGGTTATCTATTTCCAGGATGATAGTACGGGACACATCTTTGTGTATGCACATCTATCACGATTTCGCCCTGAACTTGAGAGATATATCTATCAGTTGCAGATTAAACACAAAAAATACAGAGTAAATGATTTCCCACGTGATACTTTTCACTTTCGGAAAGGCGAATTACTCGCGTGGACAGGTAAAACTGGCACAAGATCTCCACATTTGCATTTCGAAATTAGAAATAGAGAGAATGAACCTATAAATCCGTTGTTTCTCTACAAACTGCCTGACACAACCACGCCTGATATTGATTCCTTTAGAATAGTTTCTTGCAGAAACGGTGAAGTATTTTCAACAGCAGTAGCGAGGGATAACGTAGTCCTCTATGCGAGAAAGTCTTTCATAATCGAGACAATTGCCTATGATCCGGTAGATAATGACAATGTTACCGCCCCGTACAAAATTGAGCTGTGGCACGGTAATGACCTTGTCTATGCAGTTGAATTCGACACTTTCAATTACAGTTATCAGAGAGCTTCAGCTGTATTCTATAGCCTGGAAGGTTCCAGGTACGGTAAAAAATGGATAAGATTATGTAATCCTCCAGGATTTACCAATCCTTTCCAAATAAAAGCTCCCAAGTGTTATAAGGACTTTGGTCAATATAGAATTGTCGTAAGTGACTTCTATGGACACAAACGAGCAATAACTTTCTATGTAAGAAAAGGTGAGGAACAGCCTGATACATTAAAATGGGATTTTGCTACAGGACATCTGAAACTCAGGTTTGCAACAGATGCTCTCTATGTCAGGGGTAAATTTAAGCTATTTAAAGGAAAAATCGAGAAAAGATTTAAAAATGGTGTCGTACGTGTGAATGGAAAGGATAAAATTGTCCTTGTGAGTGGCAGAGATACTCTTAAAATTTTGAAAAGGGTGATTCCTACTAATGGAGGGTATTTTGAACTTGGTCCATACACTATTGGTGTAGTGGACAAGGGAGTTCTTTTCAATTCAAATGTATATTACATGAGTTTACATGGTAAAGATTACATTTACCCAGAGGTGTTGCCGATAAACAGGAAAATCACCATGATCAGGGTAACTCCGGAAAAGGTTGGCATTTTTAACTACGATAATCGTCATAAGAAATGGGATTTTGTTGGAAAAGATACGACGAGAGTGATTACACTTGGCACATTTAGGTTGTTAAAAGATACTGAACCACCAACTGCAAAATTTGTGAAGATCACAACGAGAAGGATAGAAATCAAGGTACATGATAATCTTTCAGGTATCAATAGTGATTCTATAAGTTTTTATCTTGATGGGAAATGGGAGCCTGTACATTATTACTTCGATCTAAAACTTCTCGTATATCAACCGCCGTATAAGATTAAAAGAGGTAAACACAGATATAGGCTGGTGATTTCTGATCCACTGGGTAATAAAAAAGATCTTAAGGGTACGATTATTGTAAGATGAAGAAACCCCGCTCAAAATTAGGTCAGGTCTTTCTCAAAGATAAAAACATTCTTGACAAAATTGTCCGCTATTCCGATGTTAAACAGGATGAATGGATACTTGAAATTGGACCGGGACGCGGTGCACTTACTGAATTCCTGCTAACTCATGGCGCAAAAGTGATTGCCTTCGAAATTGACCCTTCTCTTGTTGCAGAATTAAAAAAATCTTTTGGACTGCTTTTAAATGATAGATTTTTCCTGGTTGAAAAGGATTTTCTAAAAGTGGATGTCGGGAAGGAGCTCGAAACCAGAAGCATTTTTGTGCCAATAAAAATTGTTTCCAATATCCCGTATTACATTACAACGCCAATAATCACAAAGTTAATAGAGACAAGGAATTTATACAGTGAAATTTATTTGACCATTCAAAAAGAAGTGGCTGAGAGGATAGTTGCAAAGCCAGGAACATCCGAGTACGGTTCTCTTACACTTTATCTTAAGATGTTTTTTGATGTTGATATACTTTTCAATATTCCCAGAACTTGCTTTAAACCAGTTCCTAAAGTTGACTCCTCATTTGTCAGATTTAAAGTGAGAGAAAATCCCCCAATTGATGTTGAGGATGCGGGATTCCTTGAGAAATTGATCAGACTCTCGTTTGGAGGAAGAAGGAAGAAGTTGAAGACTGTACTTAGAAATAATTTTGGACGTTTACCATTCAGCGATATTGAGACAACTTCTGGAATTTCTCTTGACAGAAGGGGGGAAACTCTCTCACTTGAAGAATTTGAGCAACTTGCCAGAGCTGTCAAGAAAATACTGAAAAAGTGAATAATGAATGATTAACTCATTGGTTATTAATTCTGTTGAAATCATTCATACTCAGGTCTGAGAATGACCCAAATCATATCTCAATTATTCTCCAACACCAGGAGAGACCATGGGGAGTGGCTCTTTTGATTCTCCCTTCGGGGATTATCATATCCAAATCTCAGATTTTTCAATTAGCACATCAAAAATCCACATTTTTTATTCTTGATAGTTAGTTTTTATCTCCATTAACTTCATGGCACACCCTTCCGGAGGTTAAATCATGGGAATTTTTGATGGCAAAGGTGTAATTGTGACAGGGGCGTCGTCTGGTATTGGAAAGGCAATAGCCTTCAGATTTGCCACTGAAGGAGCATTTGTCGCACTTGTTGCAAGAAATGAGGAGAAACTCAGAGAAAATGTGGAGAAAATAGAGCAGGTAGGTGGAAAAGCGATATTTTACACAGCAGACGTACGTGACTTTGATAGAGCCCAGGAAATTGTTAAAGATTTTCACAAAAAAGCAGGAAGTATCGATGTTCTTGTAAATAATGCTGGTGCTACGAGGGATAAGTTTCTCATTCAGATGAAAGAGAAAGATTTCACAGATATCATTGACATAAATCTTAAGGGGACATTCAACTTTTCAAAGGCAGTTTCGAGGATTATGCTGAGGCAGAAAGGTGGTGTAATTATAAATATTTCCTCTGTTGTTGGTATTACAGGTAATCCGGGTCAGTCAAATTATGCGGCGTCAAAGGCAGGGATAAT